>JAFQLB010000103.1 GCA_017396675.1 Lachnospiraceae bacterium | reverse complement strand
GCTCTCATCGATTTTTTCTTAGGCTTACGGATTGGTGGATTAGTCGTAAGGGCTGGCAGCGTCGAAGCAATTTGCCATGCAGCGTATGCAGCCATTCTGTGCGGCAATGCCCATCTGCCCTCCATATGTCATTCAGAACAACCTATCTCCTTTGTGATCACCAGGATGTTTCTTCCGTCCCTGTATTCATAAGTCACCTCGTCCATAAGTTTTTTCACCATGTAGACCCCCAGTCCGCCGATCTGACGCTCCTGCACCGGCAAGGTAATGTCCGGGTCTTCTTTTTCCAGCGGATTATAGGGCTTTCCACTGTCGATGAAAGTAATGCTCACACGCGCCGGTTCCCTGGCTGTATCCAATTCGACCGTCGCAGTCCCTCCCGCCTCTTCATAGGCATAATGAGCGATATTCACATAGACTTCCTCCACTGCTATCTGGAAC
The DNA here is from genome assembly GCA_017396675.1 of Lachnospiraceae bacterium. Lineage (GTDB taxonomy): Bacteria > Bacillota > Clostridia > Lachnospirales > Lachnospiraceae > SFDP01. The sequence continues at coordinate 1,615 of JAFQLB010000103.1, read as the reverse complement.
TGCATCAATTTCTTTGCAGGGCACCCTGCTCTGATAAGATAATCCTCGGCAAAGGACAGAACCCGATCTAGGTTTTCGATCACTGCCGGCAAAGTCAAACTCTTCTTCATCTTTCAAACCCTCCACCTTATTGAATCTCCATTTTTTTACAAAATTCCAGAGAAAGCATGGTGATATCATCAAACTGAGGCGCTTCCCCTACAAAAGCATCTATGCTTTGCTTTACCTCCGGCAGAAGCTCTTCCGGAGTTTTCTCCCTGTGTTCATTTAAGACCCTCTCCAGACGCTCTGTTCCATATAATTCATTGGCGTTGTTCGTCGCCTCGGTAACACCGTCTGTATACAGGAACAATTTATCACCGGGCTCCAGGGTCAGGGTTCCTGTGCGATACCGCATACCCTCCATACCCGCCAGCACGAATCCGGCCTTCGTCTTATAACGCACATAGCTCCCGTCCTTTTTCCTGATGAAAGGAAGCTCATGACCCGCATTGACAAAGGTCATTTCACCGGTCACAAGATCCAGGACACATTCAAAGGCAGTGATGAACAGCCCTTCTTTATTCGACTCACACAAAAGCTCGTTCACTTCTGTAAATACGTCACCGAGAGAGGCTCCCGGCATCGTATGATCTTTGATCAGCGTCTTTCCGATTACCATGAACAGCGCCGCCGGAACTCCTTTTCCAGAAACGTCCGCCATCACCATGGCAAGATGCCTGTCATCCACCATAAAGAAGTCATAGAAATCTCCCCCTACCTCTTTCGCCGGCGTCATAGTCGCATAGATATCAATCTCCGGATGGTCAGGAAATGCAGGAAAAATACTTGGCAGCATATCCGCCTGTATCTGGGTTGCAATATTTAACTCAGCCCCGATCCTCTCCTTTTCCGCCGTCACTTGCGTGAGATTCTCAATGTAATCGTTGATATCCCGCTCCATTTTCAGCACGCTCTGGGAGAGCATCTCGATCTCATCCCTCGTATGGATCTTCTCCAGAACATCAGAAACCATATTGTTATTTGTCACAAACTGGTTCGCCGCTTCCGCCACCATCTTGACAGGCATGATCAGCGTCCGGAGCAGAACCACCAGGATCAGCAGCAGCAAAAGGACTGTGGCCACAATTCCGGCAATCACAACTTTTGTCACATAATCCTGAACATCACCTTCCAGAGTGGCCATCGGAATCTCGACTCCGATAAATGCAATCGTTTCTCCGTTTTGCACGACCGGATACATGGCAGAAGTATTATACCCAAATTCTCCTTCCGAAATGAAATAATTATCGGCAGGCTTCCCTGTTTTGTATGCCTGTATGGAATCTTCAATATATTCCTTGAAGATCGAACCGCAATCCCCCAGAGCAAGCTGGTATTCCGGAAACCGATAACTGTCCATGATGTAGTAAAGGGGGTTCCATGTCCCGTCTTCATAACCCTTTTCATCAAAATTCTCGAGCACATCCATGTCAAAGACAAATACAAAGATATCATTTGCCTGTATACTGGACTGCAGCTGATCCATCTGTGCCTTGATCTCCTGATAACGGGAGCTTTGGAGCACTGCATCAATCTCCGCCTGTGCTGCACTGCCGGTATTATAGCGATAGGT
>JAFQLB010000007.1 GCA_017396675.1 Lachnospiraceae bacterium | reverse complement strand
ATCTCCAAGGAAGATGCAGAGAAGCTGGTTGCTGAGCTGAAGGAAGCTGGCGCCGAGGCTGAGATTAAGTAATTTCTGCTTTAACTGCTTACACAAAGACAGCCGCCAGTTAATGGCGGCTGTTTCTCTTATGCTAACCACCGACTAACATCGGCGATTGGGATTACTCCCCGGAGGTTTTCTATGGACGCATTCACAAACTACCTCAATTCCCTGGATATTGACTTTAATAACCTTTTGATTATCGGACTGGTTCTACTCCTGGGAACCTTTCTTCTCAGTGTCATCGGACGTTTCGCCTTTGGAAAACGCTCCGTCCTGAACAATGCAGTCTCTTCCGCCATTGGCATTCTCTTTATTTATGCCATAACAGTGGTACTGAAGAGCTTCGGCGCACAGTTTCAGGAGATGATCGCACCGCTTCCCTTTGTGACCATCTCCCAAAATGAAATGATCCTGTTCACCTTCCATGGGGCCCACTATACCGTGCTTTGCTCCGAAATTCTGAATATGATCATCCTGTCCTTCCTGGTGAACCTGGCAGACGGCTGGCTTCCCAAGGGAAAAAATATCTTCAGTTGGCTCTTTTTCCGGTGCATGACTGTAGTGCTGGCCTTCTTCCTCCATCTTTTGGTTGTGGGGCTGTTCCGCACCTATCTGCCCCAGGGCATTGTCACTTATGCCCCCACGATCCTTCTTGTGCTGCTGATCCTGCTTCTTCTCACCGGTGCGCTGAAGATCATTGTAGGTGCTGTGCTTACCACTGTGAATCCCCTGATCGGCGGCCTCTATACCTTCTTCTTTGCCACCGTCATCGGAAAGCAGATCACCAAGGCTGTGCTCACCACCCTGATCCTGGGTGGCATCGTATACCTTCTGAATCATTTAGGCTGCACCGTGATCTCCATTGCAAGTGCCGCACTTATGGCCTATATTCCCTTTGTGATTCTTCTTGTGGTCCTCTGGTATATTGTCTACCGTGTATTCTGAATAGATGCCCGCATTGTCGGGCATCTTTTCCTTTTCATTTTATTCTCTTTGTGCTATACTTTTACCTGAGGTGAACCACTTGAAATATTTTCTTTCCGTTTTTTCTCTTCTCCTGCTTCTGTCGGGCTGTCAATATACAGTTCCCCAGGAACAGGCAACAATTCCGGAAGAGACTGTAACACAAGCAACCCCGGAAGCAATAATAACAACTCATCCAGCCTCTGTTACCATCCCTACCGAGGAAACTACCACACCCACAGACCCGGTATTTGATCCACAGACACTGATCGATTCCATGACCCTGGAAGAGCTGGTTGGACAGATTTTCCTTGCACGGTGTCCGGAGGTAGATGCCGCTGAGGACATTGCAAAGTATCATCTGGGTGGCTATGTCCTTTTTGGAAAAGACTTTCAGAATGAGTCCTACGATTCCATTCAGAAAAAACTTGTTTCCTTTCAGGAGGCAGCTGCCATACCTATACTAATCGCTGTTGATGAGGAAGGCGGTACCGTTACCAGAATCTCCTCCTTCTCTCAATTTCGGGAAAATCCCTTCCCCTCCCCCCGGGCACTTTATGATGCCGGAGGCATGGAGCTCATACTCAGCACCGAGACCGAAAAATGCATGCTGCTCAAAAGTCTGGGCATAAATGTTAATCTTGCACCGGTCTGTGACATCACAACAACCCCCGGAGCCTTTATGTATTCCCGGTCACTGGGGCAGCCACCCGCCGTCACCGGTGCCTTTGCTGCCGAGCTTTGCAACCTTATGGCGCAGCATAAAATAGGAAGTGTCCTGAAGCATTTCCCCGGCTACGGCAACAACACCGATACCCACACCGGGATCGCCAAGGATACCCGCTCCCTGGAGGTATTGGAATCCTGTGACCTGATCCCCTTCCGGGCGGGCATCGCATCCGGCTGCGACGCGATCCTTGTCAGTCATACCATTGTCAGCTGCCTGGATCCCTCCGCTCCCGCCTCCTTATCCCCGGAGGTTATTACTTATCTCCGAGAAAAACTAGGATTTCAGGGAGTCATCATTACCGATGATCTTGTGATGGATGCAATTGCAGATCTTTACGGCCCGGGAGAGTCCGCTGTTTTGGCTTTCCTTGCCGGAAACGATCTGCTATGCAGCAGCGAATACAAAGTGCAATACCAAGCGGTTTTGGAAGCTGCACAAGCAGGAAGGATATCCAGACAGCAATTAGAGGAGTCCGTGAGCAGAATTTTGCATTGGAAATACAAATTGGCGCTTCTCCAGGCCTGATCCTTTGTTTTTTTCTACATTTTTTCAAAATACAATAATTTTTGTTTTACAAATCCCTTTCCGTGTATTATAATATTAAGGTGTTTGATACACATATCCTAATTTATTCAGATTGGAAGTGTTAGTATGAGCCGGATGTTTGGTACTGTTTCTATGGGAATCCGTGCTCCCATCATCCGTCAGGGTGATAACCTTGTTGAGATCGTTACCGGTTCTATTCTTGATGCAATGAAGGAAGATGGACTGGCTCCCCGTAACCGTGATATCGTTGCCATGACCGAAGCAATTGTTGCCCGGGCACAGGGTAATTACGCCACTGTTGAGGATATCGCGGAGGATGTCCGCACCAAGTTTGGCGGCGAGACTGTGGGCGTTATTTTCCCCATCCTCAGCCGTAACCGGTTTGCAATCTGCCTCCGCGGCATTGCAAAGGGCTGCAAAAAGGTAGTCCTGATGCTCAGCTATCCCTCCGATGAGGTTGGCAATCACCTTATCGACTGGGATCTGATGGATGCCAACAATGTGGATCCCTATAAAGATGTTCTGTCCGAGGAACGTTACCGCCAGCTTTTCGGCTATATCAAGCATCCCTTCACTGGTGTTGACTATGTGGAATACTACAGCAATCTGATCCGCGAGAGCGGCGCTGAGGTGGAGATCGTCTTTGCAAACGATCCCAGAGCTATCCTGTCCTACACCAAAAATGTCCTGAACTGCGATATTCATACCAGAGCAAGAACCAAGCGCCTGCTGACCGCAGCCGGCGCAGAGCGGGTTTACGGCCTGGATGAGATCATGACTGCGCCTGTCAATGGCAGCGGCTATAATGAGCGCTACGGCCTTCTGGGTTCTAACAAATCCACTGAGAACACCGTTAAGCTCTTCCCCAGAGACTGCCAGGATCTGGTGGAAGCTATCCAGGCAAAGCTCCTGGAGGTAACCGGAAAGCACATCGAAGTCATGGTATATGGCGACGGTGCTTTCAAGGATCCCGTGGGTAAGATCTGGGAGCTGGCCGACCCTGTTGTCTCCCCCGCTTACACAGCAGGCCTGGAGGGCACTCCCAACGAGCTGAAGCTGAAGTATCTGGCAGATAATGACTTCGCCGAGCTTTCCGGCGAGGCATTGCGGGATGCCATCAAGAACGAAATTCAGAAGAAGGACGGCTCCAGCCTGGTTGGCAACATGGCCGCTCAGGGCACAACTCCCCGCCGTCTTACTGACCTCATTGGCTCCCTGTGTGACCTGACCTCCGGCTCCGGTGACAAGGGCACTCCCATCATTCACATCCAGGGCTACTT
>JAFQLB010000102.1 GCA_017396675.1 Lachnospiraceae bacterium | reverse complement strand
TGTTTACGGAAGTGCGGCCACGGTACAGCTTTTGCATTTTTGGCGCCCGGAGAAGAGATTCGATTCGCTGGAGGAGCTGAAGAACCAGATGATGAAGGATGTGGAAGCGGGACGGCGATATGTGCCGCTGTGAGAACAGGTAAATTTTAGGGAATACACCAGAAATTTTGTGAATTTTTTATAAATAATACTGGATTCTTGAATGAAAATGCGATAAAATGGAGAGCAGAGAAAATAAAACGGAGGTCAGCTGCTTGCTTTGTGGAAACTTGCTTTGGACGTCTGTTGGATTTCATAAATACGAAGGAGAATATCGTTATGAAGACAGTTCAGATGAAGAAGGCATTTTTGTCAAGATTTACGTGGATCCTGATATCCATCGTCCTGCTGTTCGTTCTGGTGGTGGGCTCCGTCGTCGTGATCAACGGTATGGATCAGGACCTGACGGTGCAAAGAGATCAGCAGACAGCGCTTCTGGAGGCGGAATCTGCCCATTACAAGTGGGCCAATACACTGTGCGTGAGTCTGATTGAGCAGGCTGCCTTTACAGGCGCCCAGGATCCTACCCAGTGTGATTTCGGTAAGTATCTCTACAGCAGCGAAGTGGCGGAGAATCCGGAGCTGCAGGGATTTTATAAGGAGATTGAGCCGGTGCATAGAGAACTCCATGAGATGGCTCAGGAGGTTCTTGCCATGAATGCGCAGGATTACGAGGGCAGTCTGAAACTGTGGGAGACAGAGGTATTGGCGCTGGCTGATGAGGTGGTGGCGCTTCTGGGAGAAGAGAATGAGGCCATGAACGAGCCTATTGCGCAGGTGGAGAAGATGATATCCACCACCTATGTCATCATCGTCGTGGTGGCAGCCATTGTGCTTTTCATCATTCTGTTCAGTATGCTGAGGGTATATTCCTACGTAATTAAGGAGATTTACGACCCTGTCATGAAGGTTAAGTCAGAGATAGAGAAGATGTCCGACGGTATTCTGGATCTGGATCTGAAGGTGGATGTTCACAACGAACTGAGGGAACTGACAGAATCTCTGGACAATTCCGTCAATGAGATCAAGACCTACATCGGTGCGGTGGACTTCGGTATGACCTCCTTCTCCAACGGTGATTTTACCTGTTCCTGTCCCATTACCTTCAAGGGAGACTTTGCTCCCATTCAGAAATCCATCGAAACCTTCCAGGAGACCATCAACGACATCCTGCGGGAGATCGGCAGAGTTTCCACCCAGGTCAACGCAGGTGCGGATGACATTGCCAACGGAGCATCGGAGCTTGCGGAGGGAGCGGAACAGCAGGCCAGCAGCGTGCATGAGCTGTCAGAGAGCGTATCTCAGGTGGCTTCCCAGATACAGACCAGTGCCGAATATGCACAGAAGGCAGACGGCTATGGTGTTGAGACGGGCAAGATCATTCAGAAGAGTCAGGGAGAGATGGAGCAGCTGATGAAGGCCATTGACCAGATCGGTAATGTTTCCACCGATATCAGCAATATCATTCAGACCATTGATGATATATCCTCACAGACCAATCTGTTGGCTCTGAATGCATCCATTGAGGCAGCCAGAGCGGGAACGGCAGGCAGAGGCTTTGCCGTGGTTGCGGACGAGATCGGTAAGCTGGCGCAGCAGTCCGCGGAAGCATCTCAGCATATCGCGGAGCTGATCCAGGAGTCCCTGAATTATATTTCCGCGGGACAGGAATCCGCCCAGCAGATGAATCAGGGCTTTGGTGAGGTGGCAGACAGCTCCCAGCAGATCCTTGGTATGATCGGAGAGATTGCAAGGGAGTCCAGAACGGAAGCGGAGGCCATCGAGAGAATTTCCGGCAACGTAGAGGAGATATCCAATGTGGTCACCATGAACTCCGCCACATCGGAAGAGAGCTCTGCTGCCAGCCAGGAGCTGAGCAGTCAGGCGGCCATTTTGAGCGATATGTTAAGTAAGTTCAAATTCAAGGAGTGATCTGCAGCGGATACGGGAATATCCGTTATGTAGATATGCAGTTGCACGGACGTCCGGATACACTGCTTGTTTGCAGAGAAAATGCTCGGGTCTACAGGGCATTGCCGGATACAGGAATATAAATATAAGAATAGTGACGTGACCGGAGCCGACATACATCCATGTATGGCGGCTCCTGCCTCGTCCATCCATGCACGAGGCTCACTGCTTTTCTTCCTGTATCCGTCAATACCTCTGCAGACCAAGTCGCATTTTCATGCAAAAGTCAGTGCATCCGAACGCCCGAAAAATTGCAGATCCACATGACGGATCCCCCAAAAACGGTAAAATAAGGCAGTTCAATATGGTTGACAAATGCCTGCGGATATTGTTATAATGAGTCTCGTAACAAATTCGTAACAATTGAAAAGATTTCTTAATCTTTTGCAACACTTATGGTAAGGATTTTTATGAACAAAGGAATTCGTGTAATCACAACAGCATGTTTGCTTTCCATGCTGGCGGTTTGTCCGGTTGAGGCAGCAGAAAGCAGCAAGATGGAAGAGATGGTTCCCTCCGTAGGGGTGGGAGCGATTCTGGAAGCCGATAAGGAAGTGGAAGAGTATATTGAGTCCACAAAGGATTCTGCCGTTTACGGTTTTAATAACGTAGGAGTCGCCAATGTGGAAAATCATTTGAATATCAGAGAGCAGCCGGATACCTCCGGCAAGCTGGTAGGTAAGATGAGCCGGATCGCCGCCTGTGAGATACTGGCCGAGGAAGGGGACTGGTACCATATTTCCTCCGGTGATGTAACGGGATATGTACACAAGGATTATCTCATCGTAGGTATGGAGGCCAGGATGATGGCAGAGCAGCTGGTAGGAACTGTGGCAGTTTCAACCACCGGCGGTCTGCGTGTCAGATCGGCTCCCAGCACCGACAGTGAGATCATCACACAGATGGGAGAAGGAGAGGCGGTAGAGGTAGTCAATCAGGGAGAAGAATGGATTGAGGTTCTGGTAGACGATGAGACAGCTTATATTTCCGCAGAGTACGCAGAGATTACAAGACAGCTGACCACTGCCGTATCCATAACGGAGTTTCTGTACGGAGAAGGTGTTTCCGATGTGCGGATGGAGCTTTGCGAATATGCCAAGCAGTTTATAGGGAATCCTTACGTCTGGGGCGGTGAAAGTCTGACGAAGGGTGCGGACTGTTCCGGATTTACCCTGAAGATTTTTGAAAAGTACGGGGTGTCTCTTCCCCATTCATCAAGAGCACAGGCCAATATGGGTACAGCGGTGGATGTAGACGATATCAAGCCGGGAGATTTGGTATTCTATACCTCCGGCGGCAGAGTTAATCACGTTGCCATCTATATCGGCGGCGGGCAGGTGGTACATGCCAGCAGTCCCAAGCACGGAATCCGTGTTTCCAATCTGCATTACAGGACGGTTTACAGTGTCAGAAGCTTCCTGTACGATTAAAAATTAGTGGTTTACTTTTTGAAGGTTATATGCTATCATACTGAGGTATGAGTTTTGCTTATGCTCAGTATCCGGCAGCTCCGGCCGATACTTGGTGTAAAGCGATACAGGATTATAAGGAGGAAGCAGCACATGATTGCGAAGGAAAAGAAAACAGCCATTATCAAGGAATACGGCAGATTTGAAGGTGATACCGGTTCACCGGAGGTTCAGATCGCGGTATTGACGGCGAGGATTGCAGAACTGACAGAGCATCTGAAGAGTAACCAGAAGGATCATCATTCCAGAAGAGGTCTTCTGAAAATGGTAGGTAAAAGACGTGGTTTGCTTGACTATTTAAAGAAAACCGATATTGAAGGATACCGTGCTCTTATTGCAAAACTTGGAATCAGAAAATAATTTGAGTCAAAGGCGGATAGATTCTATCCGCCTTTTCAGCAGGCTTTGACAGAAGATACGGCCCGAGACCACTGCCGAGAACAGTGCAGCACTGTTTTGGTCAGTAGTTTCGGTCTCTTCTGTCGGCTCATCAATCAGGAAAAGGAGAGAATTATGTACAAGACATTCACAATGGAACTGGCCGGCCGTACATTAAAGGCGGATATCGGCAGAGTAGGTAAGCAGGCCAACGGCTGTGCGTTTATGCATTACGGAGATACCACTGTACTGTGTACGGCAACCGCTTCCGAGAAGCCCAGGGAAGGCATCGACTTCTTCCCTTTGAGTGTAGAATTTGAGGAAAAGCTGTACGCTGTGGGTAAGATCCCCGGCGGATTTAATAAGAGAGAGGGAAAGCCCAGTGAGAATGCGATCCTCACCAGCCGTGTCATCGACAGACCCATGCGCCCTCTGTTTCCCAAGGACTATCGCAATGATGTAACACTGAACAACATGGTAATGAGCGTGGATCCCGAGTGCCGCCCGGAGCTGGTAGCCATGATCGGAAGTGCCATTGCAACCGCAATTTCCGATATTCCTTTTGACGGTCCCTGTGCCTCCACGCAGATCGGATTGGTAGAAGGAGAATTTGTTGTCAACCCTTCTCAGGAGCAGTGGAAGAACGGTGATCTGAATCTGACCGTGGCTTCCACGGGTGAAAAGGTGATCATGATAGAGGCCGGTGCCAATGAAGTGCCGGAGGAGAAAATGTTGGAAGCCATTTATATGGCTCATGAGATCAATCAGGAGATCATTGCATTTATCAACGGAATCGTTGCCCAGGTGGGCAAAGAGAAGCACAGCTATCAGAGCTGCGCGATTCCGGAGGAGATGTTTGCGGCCATGAAGGAGATCGTCACCTGCGATGAGATGGAAGTGGCTGTTTTTACGGATGAGAAGCAGGTGCGGGAAGAGAATATCCGTACCATTCGAGAGAAGCTGGAAGAAGCCTTTGCCGACAAGGAAGAATGGCTGCCCATGGTGGGAGAAGCCTTATATCAGTATCAGAAAAAGACGGTACGGAAGATGATTTTAAAGGACAAAAAGCGTCCCGACGGTCGTGCCATCGATCAGATTCGTCCTTTGGCAGCGGAAATAGACCTGATTCCCAGGGTTCACGGTTCTGCTATGTTTACAAGAGGGCAGACGCAGATCTGTACCGTCACCACGCTGGCACCTCTGTCGGAAATGCAGAGAGTGGACGGCCTGGATGTAAATGAAACCGGCAAGCGGTACATGCATCATTACAACTTCCCTTCCTACTCCGTGGGTGAGACAAAGCCCTCCAGAGGACCGGGACGAAGAGAGATCGGTCACGGTGCTTTGGCGGAGAAGGCATTGATACCGGTGCTGCCCAGCGAAGAGGAATTCCCTTATGCGATCCGTACCGTTTCCGAAACATTTGAATCCAACGGTTCTACCTCACAGGCCTCCGTGTGTGCCTCCTCCCTTTCCCTGATGGCGGCAGGTGTACCCGTTAAGAAAGCGGTGGCAGGAATCTCCTGTGGTCTGGTGACGGGTGAGACCGACGATGACTATATCGTATTGACGGATATTCAAGGTCTGGAAGACTTTTTCGGAGACATGGACTTTAAGGTGGCAGGTACCCGGGACGGTATCACGGCCATTCAGATGGATATTAAGATTCACGGTCTGACCAAGCCCATCGTAGAAGAGGCTATTGCCAGAACGAAGCAGGCCAGAGAATATATTTTAAATGAAATTATGAATCCCTGTATTGCCACGCCCAGACCGGAGGTGGGAGAATACGCGCCCAAGATTATTTCCATTCAGATCGATCCTGAGAAGATCGGTGATGTGGTGGGGCAGAGAGGTAAGACCATCAACGAGATCATTGCCCGTACCGGCGTGAAGATCGATATCAACGATGACGGCAACGTATCCGTCTGCGGCACCGATGCGGACATGATGGATCAGGCGGTTGAGATGATCAAGATCATCACCACGGAATTTGAAGAGGGTCAGATTTTCAAGGGCAAGGTAGTCAGCATCAAGGAATTCGGTGCCTTCATTGAATTTGCTCCGGGTAAGGAAGGAATGGTGCATATTTCCAAGATCTGCAAATCCAGAATCAAGCATGTGGAGGATGTGCTGACACTGGGTGATAAGGTGACTGTTGTCTGTCTGGGGAAGGATAAGATGGGAAGAATCAGCTTCTCCATGAAGGACGTGGCACAAAGATAAGAAACAAGTGTTTTTGAAATAAAGCTGTCGTACAAACGAGAAATCGGATGTGCGGCAGCTTTTTTATATCCATAAATCAGGCATAAGAAAATTTTTATCACATATATTGAGGTAGGAGGACAACTTATGAGAGGATTGGAAGCGGAAGAAACATGGGTATCGATTTTTCCTTTGGAACAAAGAAGATACTGGGAAACAGTATCCCGTACCATAAAAAACATCACGGAGATCCGATTGCGGGCAAACAGGCCGATCTTCGTGTACAGTGACGGAAGAGAATTGTTGCTGGATCATTCGGGTGGCTTTCCCGGAGAAGAAGGTCGGGAAAAAAGAACCACCTATGAGGAAATCCAGCAGCTTATAGATTATCTGTGCCGGGACTCCAGATATGCCTACGGCGAAGAACTGAGACGGGGATATTTTACTGCACCGGGAGGACATCGAATCGGCGTAGTGGGAGAGCTGGTTACGGACAGTGAAGGCAGGGTACGGGTACTGAAGCATATTGCGGGTGTGAATATCAGGATTGCAAGGCAGGTGCTTAGCGCGGGAAAGAAGGTACAGCCCTATTTGTACCGAAACGGAGGGATTGAAAATACACTGATTATTTCTCCCCCCGGATGCGGCAAGACAACCCTGCTGAGAGATCTGATCCGCAGGATATCAGACGGCAGCGGGAGTTATCAGGGCAGAACCGTAGGCGTGGTGGATGAAAGAGGAGAGATTGCGGCCTGTTATCAGGGAGTGCCCCAGCTGCAGGTAGGAGCACGGACAGATGTATTGGACAACTGTCCCAAGCAGCACGGGATGACCATGCTGCTTCGTTCCATGTCTCCTCAGGTCATTGCGGTAGACGAGCTGGGGAGCAGGGAGGATGCGGCCACGGTTTCGGAGATGGCAGGATGCGGATGTTCCATTCTGGCAACGATTCACGGAAACAGCGTGGAGGATATCCGGAAAAAGGAAATGTTTCGGCTTTTGTTTCAGGAAGAAGTATTTACCAATTTTCTGCTGCTGGAAAAGGAAAAGGGAGTCTATCATGTTTCAAGACAGAGGATCGGAGAGGAACAGATATGCTGTATTTCTTAGGAATTTTCTGTATTATGACAGGTGCCTTCGGGTACGGTAAGGCGTATATGTACAGACAGAAATCCCATGTCCTGCTGCTGTACAGGATGGAGAGTATCTTTCGTCTGATGCAAAGTGAGATTACATACAAAAAGCAGTCGCTGCCTCAGGCCTGCCTGGAAATCGGAAAACGAATGCCCGAAAAAGAGGGTGAAATACTGACGGAGATCGGGCGACAGGCGCAGGATGGCAGCGGCAGAGGATTTCGGGAAATATGGAAGGAGTACTGGGAAGTATATTTGCGGGATAGTCCGCTGGAACTTGAGGAGAGAAGAATATTGCTGGAAATTTCCCAGTTTACCGGCTACGAGGACGAGCATATTCAGCAGGAGATGCTGGAGCGGCAGAAGGAAAGATTTGCAGACATACGGAAACGCAAAGAGGACAAAAACAGGGAGCAGAACAAGCTGGTCATGACCCTCAGCCTTTCGGCAGGTGCGTTATTGATCCTTCTGTTGCTGTGATATGACCATAAGGACGGTAAGACGGGTGACCGGCAGAAATGAGGGTAAGAATGGAAATCGGATTGATTTTTAAAATAGCGGCAGTGGGAATCCTGGTGACAATTCTTGGACAGGTATTAAAATACAGCGGAAGAGAGGAACATGCCTTTTTGATTTCACTGGCAGGGTTGATTCTGGTACTTTCCTGGATCCTTCCTTTTATTTATGAGCTTTTCCAGTCAGTACAAAATTTATTTCAGCTATAGAGGTAAGGAATATGGATATATTAAGAATCGTCCTGCTTGCTCTGTGCGGAATGATTGCGGCAGTCATGTTAAAGGGATATAAACAGGAATACAGCATTTTTATCATTATGGCAATTTCCCTGTTGTTTCTTTTCTGGGGGATGAACACCTTCGGAGAGATCAAACTGCGACTGGAAGGAATCAGCAGCTTTTACAGTGATAACAGGTATTATTACAGGATTCTGTTCAAAATCATAGGAATTACGTACCTGTGCGAATTCACCTCCGGTATGTGTAAGGATGCGGGCTATCAGTCTATTGGAATCCAGGTGGAGCTTTTGGGGAAGCTGATTATATTGCTGTCCGGATTACCCGTGTTATTGGCTATCATCGAGACTGTGGCAGGATATAAAATCTGAGCCGGGAGGGATAGAAGTCATGGAAATACCGTCACTGTATCGGGAGCTGGAATTCGGAAACCTGGAAAATGCGTTAAAAAGTGTACATCCCGGATGGGATTTTTCCTTTGGAGATTTATTTGTTGATATTTTGGAGGGCAGGGGGAAAGAAGCATTTTTGGAATTGTTTTCTAATCAGAAGCATCAGCTGCTTTCGGAGATAGAGGGAATGAAAACCATTATCGTCACGATTGTGATAGTGGTGCTGCTGTCTGCGGTTTTTCATGCCTTCCGGGATGCCTTCCGCAATCCTCAGATTGCCGACATTTCCTTTTACATCAACTATCTGATCCTTGTGATCGTATGTATCGGTGTGTTTCAGCAAATGCTTCTGGTGGGAGAGGAAACACTGAACAGTATTGAAAAATTCATGCGGATCTTTTTCCCCACCTATTTTATGACGGTGGGAGCGGCTGCGGGGAGTCTGACGGCCATGGGATATTATCCGCTGGCCTGTCTTCTGATCTACGGTGTGGAATGGCTGCTGAAGTTTTTTCTCCTGCCCTTTATCAGCTGCTACATGTTATTTGTAATTATGAACGGCATTTGGGAAGAGGAGCGACTGGAGCTGCTCCTGAAACTGTGGAAAAAGGGAATCGGCGGTCTGCTGCAGATGGTGTTGGGTCTGCTTACGGGAGCCAGTCTCCTGCAGTCCCTGGTAACACCCCTGATCGACAGAGCCAAGGATGAGGTAATGTATAAAGCGGTGGAAAGTATTCCGGGAGTGGGAGATCTGGCAGGAGGAATTTCCAGGATCTGGGTCAGCAGTGCAGTTCTGATCAAGAATACGGCAGGAGTGGCCAGCTGCCTGCTGCTGTTGGGGCTCTGCCTGCTTCCCTTGCTGAAGCTGGCGTTTACCGCCTGTCTGTTAAAGGGAATGGCCGCCGTTCTGGGTATTGTGGGAGAAAAACGAATGATTCACTGTACCGACCATGTGGGAGACGGAGTATGGATGCTGTTTGTAACATGCTTCTACGCCATCGTGCTGTTTCTGGTACTGATTGCCATTACGGCGTTTGCCACAAACGGAGGTCTGTAGTGGGAGAACTGTTTGTTGATCTGGTAAAAAGTGTTTGTATTTTTTTGATAACGGGACAGAGTATCCTCCATTTCGGCATAGGAAGAGGCTATGAAAAGTACGTCAGGGCTGTGATTTCCTTTATGGTGGCAGCCCAGTTGATTTCCGGTTTTTTTGTCATGACGGGAAAGAAAGGGGGATTTGAAATGGAGGATTTGATTCGGGGATTTGAGCAGGATCTGGAAGATATGGAGCAGTATCTTCAGTCTATGGAGGAGACTCTGCGGGAGCGCGTGGATGAAGCGCAGAAGGAATTTGCCCCCGGGGAAGCAGATGGAATGGAAGAGGCCGGTGAAGCAGGGATACAGATCCCGCAGGTGGAGGTGATATTACAATGAAAGGGGAGAGATTCACGGAAAAGATAAAAACCATGTTCTTGAAAAAAGATGCGCTTCTGATTCTGATACTGACAGGTATTCTTCTGCTGGTCATTGCCTGGCCCGTGGAAGGGGATTCCCAAGGAAGGGAGGAGGAAGGGCTATTATCCACCGGACCTGCGGACACGGAGACCGGGGCAGATGCGGTATCGGAGAAAGAGGGAAGAGACTCCGGCCGGCTGGAAGAGAGTCTGGAAGAGAGATTGGAAGAAATCCTGTCTCTGACACAGGGAGTAGGCAGGGTCAGAGTCATGATCACACTGGCCTCCACCGGAGAGAGAATTGTGGAAAAGGACAGTCCCACCAATCGCAGCAACGTAGTGGAAAACGATGCCCAGGGAGGCAGCCGCAGTACCAACGAGATGCAGGCCCAGGAGTCTACGGTATATATGACCAATGCCAAGGGAGAGCAGATCCCTTACGTGACAAGAGAAGTGAGCCCCGTTGTGGAAGGTGTAACGGTTGTGGCACAGGGAGGGGGAGATGCACAGGTACAAAAAAATATAACAGAGGTGATTCAGGCATTATTTGGCATAGAGGCACATAAAATTAAAGTAGTTAAAATGAAACAGGAATAAGGAGAGAAGAGGTTTGAAAAGGAATCAGATCATGATCACGGCTCTGGCAATTATGATCGCAATTGCGGGTTATCTGAATTTTGCCGGAGGGAAAATCAGCGAGGAAACTTTGGTGGTAACGGATGATACGGCGGGAGAAGAAATGACGGCATTGCTGGATATTTCCGAAGAAGACATTGCATCCGATATTGACAGCCTGGATGCGGAAGCCGTCATTACGCAAAATTATCTGGATACGGGAATGGCAGAGGGCGGTATACTTTCGGACGTGCAGGTAGATGTCAGCGGAAATTCCGAGGAAGGGACGGAAGATCCGGCTTTTGAACAGGAGGGAGAAGACATTGCCATGGCAGAAGAGGTGGCAGAGGTTTTGGAGGAAGAAGGAACCCTGACGGCTTCCCTGCAGGAAGAAACAGTGGAAGGAACGCCGGGAGAAGCTGTATTTACCAGCACACAGGCCGTTTCCACGCTATCCGGTGCAAAGCTGTTAAAGGAGCAGACAAGAGCGAAAAACAAAGAAACGCTGATGGCCATTATGAACAGCTCCACCTTGGGAGAGGAGCAGAAGCAGGAGGCGGTCAACAGCATGATCTCTCTGACAGACCGTGGTGAAAGAGAAATGGAAGCGGAGATTCTTCTTGCAGCCAAGGGATTTGAGGGGGCAGTGGTGAGTATGAGTGAAGACACGGCAGATGTTGTAGTGGCTGCCGATGCGCTCACCGATGCACAGCTGGCCCAGATCATGGATATTGTGACCCGTAAGACGGAAATTGCGGCAGAGAATGTAATTATCAGTCAAGTTGCAGGAAATTAATGCGGGATAATGAAAAATGTGATATACTACTATAGATTGTGCGAAGAGGAGTGAATCAGCTTCTTTTTGGAGGAGAGACTATGGAAAACAGTAAGCAGCATGAAATCTACGCGGGTGAGATCAATAAACGGAGAACCTTTGCCATTATTTCTCACCCCGATGCGGGAAAGACCACATTGACAGAGAAATTTCTTCTTTACGGCGGAGCCATCAATCTGGCGGGGAGCGTTAAGGGAAAAGCCACGGCTCGCCATGCAGTGTCCGACTGGATGGAGATTGAAAAGGAGAGAGGAATTTCCGTGACCTCCTCCGTACTGCAGTTTCAATACGGAGGATACTGTATCAATATTCTGGACACACCCGGACATCAGGATTTTTCCGAGGATACGTACCGTACGCTGATGGCAGCGGATTCTGCCGTCATGGTGATCGATGCTTCCAAAGGAGTGGAGGCACAGACAAGAAAACTGTTTAAAGTATGTGTGATGCGTAAAATACCCATCTTTACGTTTATCAATAAGTTGGATCGGGATGCCAATGATACCTTTGATCTTTTGGATGAGATTGAAAAAGAACTGGGGATTGCCACATGTCCCGTAAATTGGCCCATTGGCAGCGGAAAAGGGTTTAAAGGTGTATATGACAGGCATTCCCGGTGCGTCGTCACCTATTCCGATACGGAAAAGGGAACAAAAGAGGGCGCCATCAGGCAGATCCCTTTGTCAGATACACGGGAACTTGAAAAACAGATCGGAGCGGCGGCAGAGGAGCAGCTGAGGGAAGAGATCGAACTGTTGGACGGAGCCAGTGCCGCCTTTGATCTTGCGGAAGTGCAGGCGGGCAATTTGACCCCCGTATTTTTCGGATCGGCCCTTACCAATTTCGGAGTGGATATCTTCCTGCAGAATTTCCTGAAAATGACCACACCTCCGCTGCCCAGAAAATCAGATCAGGGATGGATCGATCCCGTGAAGGAAGAGTTTTCCGCTTTCGTTTTTAAAATACAGGCGAATATGAACAAAGCACACAGAGACCGGATTGCATTCATCAGGATATGCTCCGGAAGATTTTCCTCTGATATGGAAGTAAAGCATGTCCAGGGAGGCAGGGTCATGCGCCTTTCGCAGCCCCAGCAGATCATGGCCAGCGAAAGAAAGATTCTGGAGGAAGCATACGCAGGAGATATTATGGGAGTCTTCGATCCCGGCATTTTTTCCATCGGAGATACCATCAGCATGCCAAAAGCCGGCTTCCGGTATGAAGGAATACCCACCTTTGCACCGGAGCATTTTGCAAGAGTTCGGCAGGCAGATACCATGAAGCGCAAACAGTTTGTAAAAGGGATCACACAGATCGCGCAGGAGGGCGCCATCCAGATTTTCCAGGAATTTAATACGGGACTGGAGGAGATCATCGTAGGCGTAGTAGGCGTACTGCAGTTTGATGTGCTGAAATACAGACTGAACAACGAATATAATGTTGAGATTTATCTGGAGAATCTTCCCTACGAGCATATTCGCTGGATCGAGAACAAGGAGGAAGTGGATGTGGACGGGCTGACGGGTACTTCGGACATGAAAAAGGTCAGGGATATGAAGGACAATCCCTTACTGCTGTTTGTCAATTCCTGGAGTGTGAGGATGACGCTGGAGCGGAATCCCGGACTGATACTGTCGGAGTTTGGCAGAAATAGTTAGAAGAGCGGGAGAAAAAGAGCAATGAAAAAAGCGGTCTGTTTACTGTGGATCCTTCTTGTCATGTGCGGCTGTACTTTGCCCGGAGAACTCCACCGGGATACGGCATTGGGAGAAGAGAAACTGGTTTATGAAAGCTCTTTGAGCCAAGCTGTGCCGCAGGAGACAAAACCGGAAGAGGAAGCCGTTTATGAGACTGCCGGAGAAGCTGTAACAAAGGAGCAGGAAGACGGTGAGACTTTTTCCGGGAAGCTGCCGGCAGAAGGAGAAGTTACGGTTCTGACGGAGGAAGAAAAGGCGCAGCTGATGCGCGAGCAGCAGAATTTGTATGCATTTTCCATGCTGGAAGTGACACAGCAGAATCTGTATGCGGAGATTTTGTATGCTCTGACCAATTATGTGGAGGAGATGGAAGTATCCACGCTGGATACAAAAGAAATCGACACGGTCTTTCAGTGTGTGCTGCTGGATCATCCGGAGATTTTTTATACCGACGGTTATACCTTTGTAAAGTATACCTTGGGAGATGAGATCAAGAGGATTACCTTCAGCGGGACCTATATTTATGACAGGCAGGAGAGAGAAGAACTCCTGAAACAGATAGAGGCAGCGGTATCTTCCGTTGTTTCCGGAATAGCTCCGGAGGCCTCTGACTATGATAAGATCAAATACATCTATGAAACGGTGATTGAAGGCTGTGAATACCGGCTGGATGCCAGAGACAATCAGAATATATGCTCGGTTTTTCTGTATGGCAGCTCTGTCTGTCAGGGATATGCCAAGGCAGTGCAGCTGCTTTGCGGCCGGATGGGAATCCCCGCCACTCTGGTAACCGGCACCGTGGATAACGGAGAAGGACATGCCTGGAATCTGGTGCGTATCGACGGGGAATGGTATCATCTGGATGCCACTTGGGGCGATGCCTTTTATCTTTTTGAAGAAAGTGCCGCAAATGGGGGAGAGCTGCAGACTCAGGTACCGGAGATCAATTACGATTATCTGTGTGTGACCACAGATCAGATCGGAAGAACCCATACCATCTCGCATCTGCTGCCCCTGCCGGAATGCAGCGCCATGGAGAATAATTATTATGTAAAAGACGGAGCTTATTTTGTGACAGCGGATATGGAGCAATTCGGTGCATTTGTGATGCGGTGCCGGCAGGAAGGCCGGGAATCGGTAACCATCAAATGCTCCACGGACGAAGTGTATGATGAGCTGCTGTCACAGCTGATCGGACAGCAGCTGATCTTCCATTATCTTGAGCCGGTGGACGGAAGCATTATGTATACGGATTCCAAGGCGCAGCTGAGTCTGACTTTCTGGCTATAATCCCATAAAAAGACTAGGCAAAAAAAGACGCTGATGGTATAATGACTAAACAGGCAACAGGCTGTGAAGGAGGAGAATCTCATGGAGAAAGAGTTTCATAAAAACAGTTATTATCTGCAGGATGAGAACAGCATCGGCAGAGTTCAGATTGCGGATGATGTTGTGGCTGTGATTGCCGGTCTTGCTGCCACGGAGGTGAAGGGTGTGGCTGCCATCGGAGGCAATCTCACTGCGGATCTGCTGAGTAAAGTCAGTTCCAGCAAGCTGTCCAAGGGTGTGAAGGTCATCATCCGTGATAAAAGTGTGAAGATCCGTCTGGCGATTATGATGGAGTACGGATACAACATTCCCGCAACCTGCAGTAAGGTTCAGGATAAGGTGAAGGCAGCAGTGGAAAATATGGCGGGACTGAAGGTGACGGATGTGGATATCCGGATCGTGAATGTGGATATACAGAAAGAGAAAGGCGATAAATAGTCTCATGAACAGAAGAGCCTTAAGGGAACAGGTATTTAAGCTGCTGTTTCGAGTAGAATTCAACAGTCCGGAGGATATGCAGGAGCAGTGCCGTCTGTTTATGGAACATGACGAGGTCGCCATGGAAGAAGCAGATATGACCCACATATCCGAAAAGTACGAAGCCATAGCGGATAAGCTGCCGGAAATCGATCATATGATCAATGAGAGGGTGGAGGGCTGGCACACTTCTCGTATGGGCAAGGTGGATCTGACAATTATCCGTCTGGCACTTTATGAGATGAAGTACGATGACAGGATTCCGGAGGGAGTGGCCATCAACGAAGCCGTGGAGCTGGCCAAAAAGTTTGGACAGGACGCCTCTCCGGGATTTGTGAACGGAATTCTTGCCAGGTTTACGGCATAGGCAGTGTGGGGATGATCTATGCAAAGTATTTATACTGTTGCACAAATAAACAGCTATATCAGAAATATGTTCACGCAGGATTACTTGCTGCAGTCGGTGCTTGTGAGAGGAGAGGTCAGCAATTGCAAGGAATATCCTTCTGGACATATTTATTTTACGTTAAAGGATGAAAAGGGAACCTTAAACTGCGTGATGTTCGCCAATTACCGCAGGGGACTGTCCTTTCCTCTGGGGAAGGGACAGCGAGTGGTGGCAGAGGGATACGTGGACGTCTATGAACGGGATGGAAAATACCAGCTGTGCGCCAAGGCCATCCGCATGGACGGAGAGGGGGATCTTGCGAGACGGCTGGAGGAACTCAAACGGAAGCTGCAGGAGAGGGGAATGTTTGCTGCGGAATACAAACAACCCATACCCAGGTATATCAAAACGCTGGGCGTGGTGACGGCAGCTACGGGAGCAGCCGTCCGGGACATTATCAATGTTGCCCGCCGCCGCAATCCCTATGTACGGATCATACTGTATCCGGCGGTTGTTCAGGGCGAGGCAGCAGCTCCCAGCATTGTACGGGGGATCCGGGCACTGGAGCGTCTCGGCGTGGATGCCATGATCGTAGGAAGAGGGGGAGGCTCGGCAGAGGATCTGTGGGCGTTCAATGAGGAGATGGTGGTACAGGCGGTGTTTGACTGTATGGTGCCTGTGATATCCGCCGTGGGCCATGAGACGGATACTACGCTGATTGACTATGTGGCGGATTTGAGAGCCCCCACACCTTCCGCAGCGGCAGAACTGGCTGTCTTTGATTATTACAAATTTGCAGAGGCACTTACGGAGAGCAGAAAACGTCTTTTGTATGCAGTTCGAGGGAAGCTGCAGCTTGTAAAAATGAAGGTGGATCGGGAAAAGCACCGGCTGGTGCCGTTAAGTCCTCTTTATCGGATACGGGAGAGACGGTTTCACTGCCTGCGGATGGAAGAGCAGATGAAGGAATTGATGCAGCGCAGACTGGAACAGATGAAGCATCGGCTGTCTCTGCAGGCGGAACGCTTGGACGGTGTCTCCCCTTTAAAAAAACTACAGCAGGGGTATGCCTACGTGTCAGACAGGCAGGAGCGCAGAATTCAAAGCATACATCAGACAGCACCGGGAGAAGAGCTGCTGGTGGCGGTGGCGGACGGCAGGATCCTTACAGTGGTAAGCCGTATCGAGCCCTTCACGAAATAAAGCCGGGGAGAATCAAAGAATGGAAGAGCAAAGGACAGAACTGACGTTGGAAGAGGCGTTGGAAAAATTGGAAGAGACAATCGAAAAGCTGCAGTCTTCAGAAACCACCTTGGAAGACTCTTTTAAAATATACAGAGAAGGTATGGAATATATCAGATTCTGTAATGATACCATCGATAAGGTGGAGAAAAAGGTACTGATCTTGAACGAAGAGGGTGATTTAAGTGAATTTTCAGAAGGAACTGGAGCGTAAAAGGATTGAAACGGAGGAGCTGATCCGGGAGTTTCTGCCCAGGGAAGAAGGATATCAGAAAACAGTCATAGAGGCAATGAACTATAGCCTTCTGGCAGGAGGAAAACGGCTTCGTCCGCTGCTTACGACAGAAAGTGCGGCAGTGTTTGGCGGCAGCAGAAAGAGAGTGGCACCCTTTGCGGCAGCCCTTGAGATGATACACACCTATTCTCTCGTACATGACGATCTGCCCGCCATGGACAACGATGCCTATCGGCGAGGCAAACCTACCACACATGTAAAGTACGGAGAGGCCATGGCGATCCTGGCAGGAGACGGACTGCTGAATCTGGCCTTTGAAACGGCAGCGGGAGCGCTGACGGAGGAAGGTCTGTCTGCGGAGGAGCTGGCGCGGGCAGGAAAAGCTTTGTCCGTGCTTGCCGCAAAAGCAGGAATTTATGGCATGATCGGAGGACAGACTGCGGATATAGAAGCAGAAGCATTGTCCCCGGGAGAGGCAACAAAGGAACGGCTGCTGTTCATTCACACACATAAGACGGCAGCGCTGATCCAGGCAGCGATGATGACAGGTGCCATTCTGGCGGGAGCCGGAGAAGAAGACATTGATAAGATGGCACGCATCGGGTACAATATAGGCGTTGCATTTCAGATACAGGACGATATTCTGGATGTCACAAGTTCGTTGGAAGTTCTGGGAAAGATGACCGGCAGTGATGAGAAGAACGAAAAGGTAACGTATGTTACTTTGGAAGGTCTGGAACAGGCAGGGAAAGAGGTTGCAAGACTGTCGGAGGAAGCGTTAAAGCTTCTTGCTTCTCTGCCGGGAGATACCGGTTTTTTGCGGAGACTGACAGAATATTTGATTACCAGGGAAAAATAAGCAAAGGAGGCAGCTATGCTTCTTGATCAGATCAAAAAGCCAAATGATATAAAAAATATTTCAAAATCGGACTACGGAAAGCTGGCAGAGGAGATCCGCCAGTTCCTGATACAGACCATCAGTGAAACGGGAGGACATCTGGGCTCCAATCTGGGTGTGGTGGAGCTTACCATGGCGCTGCATCTTGCACTGCATCTTCCGGAGGATAAGATTGTCTGGGACGTGGGACATCAGTCCTATACCCATAAGATCCTTACCGGGAGAAGGGAGGGGTTTGGGAACTTAAGAAAATATGGCGGTATGAGCGGATTTCCCAAACGGATCGAAAGCGAATGTGACTGCTTCGACACGGGACACAGCTCTACTTCGATCTCCGCGGGCCTTGGCTTTGTCCGGGCAAGGGAGTTAAAAGGAGAGCATAATACGGTGGTTTCAGTCATCGGTGACGGTTCCCTGACGGGCGGGATGGCCTATGAGGCATTGAATAATGCTTCCCGTATGGATACGAATTTTATTATTGTTTTGAATGACAATAATATGTCGATTTCCGAAAATGTGGGCGGTATGTCGAAATATTTGAATAACATCCGTACCGCCGACAATTATCTGAATATCAAGGAGGGGATTTACAATTCCCTGCGTAAGACCAAGCACGGAGAAGTCATTGTAAACAGAATCCGGAGAGCCAAGAGCAGCTTTAAGCAGCTGGTGATTCCCGGGATGTTTTTTGAAGATATGGGCATTACCTATCTTGGGCCCGTGGACGGACACGATATTCAGGGGCTGCTGCAGGTTCTCAAGGAGGCCAAGCGCTGCAAATCTGCGGTGCTGGTACATGTTCTGACCGAAAAGGGCAAGGGGTATGAGCCGGCAGAGCGTCATCCTGCCAGATTCCACGGAGCAGAGCCGTTTCATGTGGAAAACGGTGTGCCTAAGAAGCTAAAGCTGAAAGCCAATTACACGGATATTTTTTCTACCGTTATGATCAAGCTGGCAAAACGCAACCCGGATGTGGTGGCCATCACCGCAGCCATGCCGGACGGTACGGGATTAAAAAGATTTCGCAATATTTTTCCGGAGCGGTTTTTTGACGTAGGGATAGCAGAGCAGCATGCCGTAACCTTTGCTGCGGGACTTGCAGCCGGCGGACTGCGGCCGGTGGTAGCTGTCTATTCCTCTTTTTTACAGAGAGCCTACGATCAGGTACTGCATGACGTATGCATCCAGAATCTGCCTGTGGTTTTTGCCATTGACAGAGCGGGACTGGTGGGCAGTGATGGTGAGACCCATCAGGGAATTTTTGACCTGTCCTATCTGTCCTCCATTCCAAACATGAGTATTATGGCACCCAAAAACAAATGGGAGCTCTCCGACATGATGAAATTTGCCGTTGGCTTTCAGGGTCCCATTGCCATACGCTATCCCAGAGGACAGGCCTATGACGGGCTGGAGGAGTTTCGCGCTCCGATAGAATACGGCAAAAGCGAGGTGCTGTACGAGGAAAAGAAAATAGCCCTTCTGGCAGTCGGAAGCATGCTGCCCATTGCCGAAAAGGTGCGGGAAGAACTGAAGCATCAGGGGTGTGACTGTACCCTTGTGAATGCTCGGTTCGTAAAGCCCATAGACGAAGAGCTGATAGAAAGGCTGGTGCCGGGACACAGACTGCTGGTGACACTGGAGGAGAATGTGGCAAGCGGCGGCTACGGTGAAAAAGTGCGCGCCTTTGTGGATGACAGGAGACTGGAGGTGGCGACACTGGCAGTCAGCTTGCCGGATGAATATGTGGAGCACGGCAATGTAGATGTTTTGAAAAAAGAGGTAGGGATCGATCCGGAATCCATCCTTGTGAAGATTTTTGAAAAAATGAGAGATATTTCATGAAAGAAAGGCTGGACGTGCTGCTGGTCCGTCAGGGTTATGCAGCTTCCCGGGAAAAGGCAAAAGCCGTGATTATGTCGGGCTGCGTCTTTGTAAACGGTCAGCGGGAGGATAAGGCAGGCAGTACGTTTGAGGAAGATAAGGTACAGATCACGGTAAAAGGGCAGAAGCCAAAATACGTCAGCCGGGGCGGATTAAAACTGGAAAAGGCGTTGACACGGTTTCCTGTGGATCTGACCGGCTGCGTTTGCATGGATATCGGTGCTTCCACAGGCGGATTTACGGACTGTATGCTGCAAAACGGGGCCGTCAGAGTGTATGCTGTGGACGTGGGACACGGGCAGCTGGATTGGGGACTGCGCAAGGATCCCCGCGTGGTATGTATGGAGAGAACAAATTTCCGCTATCTGACACCGGAAGCTGTGGAGGAGAAGCCGGATTTTGCCTCCGTAGACGTGTCATTCATTTCACTGAGTAAGATCTTGCTGCCTGCAAGGAGACTGCTGAAGCCGGAGGGAAGAATGGTCTGTTTGATCAAGCCTCAGTTTGAGGCCGGCAGAGAGGCTGTAGGAAAAAAGGGAGTTGTTCGGGATCCGCGAATACACTGTCTTGTGATCTTTAAAATCATAATACTGGCGCAGCTTCTTGGATTTGTCCTTGAAGGGCTGACCTATTCTCCGGTAAAGGGGCCGGAAGGCAATATCGAGTATCTGATCTGTTTAAAAAAAACCATGGAAAAGGAAGAAGCACTGGCAGACTATACGGAGCAACGGGTGGAGAGAGAACTGGCGGAATGTATGCCGCAGGACATGAGTTTTGCGGAGGATTTGCCGTTTGCTTCCTTGATTGAAGAAACCGTGCGGGAAGCCCATGAGAGCCTGCGGTAACGTCATAGACGAGAAAACTTGCGAAGGAGCGGACAACGGATGAAAAAATGCGGTATTGTGACAAACAGTACAAAGGATCCGCAGTATCAGGTGACAAAGCGTATTACGGCATATCTGAAGGAAAGACAGGTAGAGTGCTTTACCGCAAAGGATGCCGGGGATATTCCGGAGGATGTGGATGTGATGCTGGTTCTGGGAGGAGACGGAACCATGCTGCTGGCGGCAAGAGAAACTGCGGGTAAGAACATCCCCATGCTGGGAGTAAATATGGGGACGTTGGGATTTCTGACAGAAGTGGAGATCTCCGGCCTGGAGGAGGCACTGGATAAACTGTTGAAGGGCGAATTCAGCAGTGAAGAGCGTATGATGCTGCAGGGCAGAGTCAGAAACAAAACGGGAGAGAGAATTGTTACGCCGGCACTGAATGAGATCGCCATTGCCAGGTGTGGCTCTTTGCAGGTGATTCGCCTGAAGATTTATGTCAATAAAATGTTTTTGTACGAGTGGAAAGCAGACGGTATTATTGTTGCCACCCCCACCGGCTCCACCGGCTATAATATGTCTGCGGGAGGACCCTTG
This sequence comes from Lachnospiraceae bacterium, assembly GCA_017396675.1. GTDB lineage: Bacteria > Bacillota > Clostridia > Lachnospirales > Lachnospiraceae > SFDP01. Next base: position 3,882 of record JAFQLB010000102.1, on the reverse strand, counting down.
GTGGAACCGGGAGCGGATCTGATCCTGCTGACACCCATCTGTGCCCATACGCTGAATACCAGAAGCATTGTGCTGCGTGCGGAGGATGAAGTGGAAATCGAGGTGGCCGCCAGCGGTACGGGAGGCAATCTGGTAGTAGAAGCCAGCGCTGACGGCAGCCAGAAAATACTGATGGAAACGGGAGATCGCATCTGCATCCGCAAGTCGGAAAAAACAACAACCATTGTCAGATTGAGTAACCTGAGTTTTTTGGAAATGTTACATAAAAAAATGAGTTAAACGGAGGCGTAATGAAAGAAAGCAGACAGGGAAAAATCGTAGAGCTGGTGGAGAATTATGAAATAGAGACTCAGGATGAGCTGGTGGAAAGATTGAGATCGGCCGGCTTTAAGGCGACCCAGGCTACCGTCAGTCGTGATATCAGGCAGCTGAAGCTGAGCAAGATTGCCGTGGGAAACGGGAAACAAAAATACATTATTCTGCCCAGGGAAGAAGCCCATATGGGAGATAAGTACAGCAGGGTTCTGCGGGAAGGCTTTGTTTCCATGGACAAGGCTCAGAATATCCTTGTGATCAAGACGGTATCCGGTATGGCAATGGCTGTGGCCGCGGCATTGGATGCACTGAAGCTTCCGGAGGTGGTGGGCTGTATCGCAGGGGATGATACCGTTATGGCTGCCATTCGGACAGCAGAGGAAACAGATCTTGTGATGAAGAGAATCCAAAAGCTGTTGAATCGGTAGAAGGGGATTTGCGCGGGAGAAGAGTAAGGAGTCAATATGTTAGAAAGCTTGCACGTAAAAAATCTGGCCCTTATCGATGAGACAGAAGTGTTCTTTGGAAGAGGCCTGAATATTTTAACGGGTGAAACAGGCGCCGGCAAATCCATTATCATGGGTTCCGTAAATATTGCGTTGGGAGGAAAGGCTGATAAAAATCTGATTCGGACAGGTGCTGATTTTGCGTTGATAGAGCTTGTTTTTCGGGTGGAAACCAAGGCTCAGAGAGCAGCCTTAGAGGAGCTTCAGATCCCTCCGGAAGAGGGCGATATGGTAGTGGTTTCCCGAAGACTGATGCCTGAGCGCAGCCAATGCAGGATCAACGGTGAAACGGTAAATGCCAAACAATTAAGAGAATTGGCTTCTCTCTTCATTGATATTCACGGACAGCATGAGACGCAGAGTCTGCTCAGTGTCAGGCAGCATTCCCTGATTCTGGATGATTATGGCGGAGCTCCGGTGGCAAAAATAAAAGAAGAGCTGTCTAAGGCCTATACTGCCTGGACACAGGCAAAAAAAGAGTGGGAGAACTCCGGTGTCGATGACAAAGAGAAGGCGCGGGAAATGGATCTGCTCCGGTATGAGATTGAAGAAATCAGTGGAGCCGGATTGCGGATCGGGGAAGATGAGCTTTTGGAAGAGCAGTACCGTAAAATGATAAACAGTCAGCGGATCGCTCAGGCGGTTGCGGCTGCTTACGGACAGACCGGGGACGGCGGCAGAGAAGATGCTGCCGGAATGCTGGGAAGGGCTGTCAGAGAATTAAAGAATGCGGCTCTTCTGGACAGCGCTTTGGAGGAATTGCTGCAGCAGCTGACGGAGGTTGAAAATCTGCTGAATGATTTTAACCGGAGTCTGTCAGAGTATAAAGAGACTCTGGAGTTTGCACCGGAGGAGATGGCAGCCACGGAAGAAAGACTGAACCTGTACCATCGTCTGAAGGATAAATACGGCAATACGGTGGAAGAGATTCTGGCAGGCCGTGAGCGGAAACTGCAGCGTCTGCAGCAGCTGGAGGAATACGATACCTATCTGGAGAAACTGAAGGCCTCCAAAGAAAAAAAAGAGGCAGAGGCGGCAGGACTTTGCGAAAAACTGTCCACGCTGCGCCGGAAGTATGCAAAAGAGCTGGAGAAGAAGCTAAAGCAGGCATTGACGGAGCTGCATTTTTTGACGGTAGAGCTGGAAATAAAAGTGATACCGAAGGGATCCATAGGCCCCCAGGGCTGGGATGAAGTAGACTTCTGTATTTCCGTTAATCCGGGAGAACCGGTAAAATCCATTTCAAAGGTAGCCAGCGGCGGAGAATTATCCAGAATCATGTTGGCTTTGAAGGCAGTATTGGCAGATAAAGAGGAAATCATGACACTGATCTTCGATGAGATTGATGCCGGGATCAGCGGTCAGACCGCATGGAAAGTAGCGGAGAAGCTGGGGATGCTGGGAAACAGTCATCAGCTCATCTGCATTACCCATTTGCCTCAGATTGCAGCCATGGCAGATCATCATTTTGTGATTCAAAAAAAATCCAGGGAAGGGCGCAGCGTTACAGAAATACAACAGATCGGAGAGGAAGAAATCCACAGAGAGCTGGCCAGATTGCTGGGGGGATTGGATGTAACGGAGGCTGTCTTGGCCAATGCCAGGGAATTGAAAGATTTGGCAACAAAAACAAAGTGCGGCCGAAAGTAAAAATTAAATTTTGTCACATACTAATAAGGACATACCACAGGGTATGTCCTTATTTTGATATACCTTGATATACTTTGAAATGCGGACAATATAGAAAGTAGAATGTTCGTTGTTGGGAGGCGGCATGAAAATCGATCAGACTTTTATAAGACGAAGGGCGCATAAAAGGTTTGCCACTGCACTGTTCTGCTGTACGGCGGCTGCGGCAGTACTGGCGTGGATGTTTCATCTCTGGCAGAGCGTACCCTCCGCTATACGTGTACGGGCGGGAGAACAGCAAAATATTGATTTCTATGTACCGGCAACCGCAGTGATTTATAAGAATAACGGGGACAGCCCAAAGGAGCAGGGCGTCAGTGTCAGCCTGGATCAGGAAGTGACCTTTTATGGGGAAGTGGAGGATACGTATACCATGGCGGTAGAGCTGTTTGGATTCATTCCCTTTAAAAATACATCTGTATCCGTGATTCAGGACAGGGAATTGATTCCCGCCGGAATTCCTATCGGTATCTACGTAAAAACAGACGGTGTTCTGGTCATAGATACGGGGACTTTTCGGGGAGCCGACGGAGATCAGGTGCAGCCGGCACAAGATCTGCTGCTGCCCGGAGACTATATTCAAAGGATCAACGGAAGAGCCATAGAAGAAAAGGCAGAGCTGATCGAAATCATAGATAACAGCAACGGTGAACGCCTGCATATGGAAGTGGAAAGAGAGGGGGAGCTGCTTTCTCTCAGCCTGCAGCCGGAAATGGACGAAGCGGGAGAATATAAGCTGGGAATCTGGGTTCGGGACAATGCCCAGGGAATCGGAACACTGACCTTTGTAGATGAGAACCGATATTTTGGCGCTCTGGGACACGGCGTCAATGATCTGGATACTTCCCATTTGATGGAGCTTTCCCGTGGAAATCTCTATAAAACAGACATTATTGCGGTGAATAAGGGAGAAGCGGGCAGCCCCGGCGAACTGACCGGTGTGATCTCATATTCGGCCGCAAATATTCTGGGGGATATTCGGGAAAATACCGATTGCGGAATCTATGGGGTGATCAACAGCGACGATTTGGAAATGGAAGAGGAAGCCCTGCCTATCGCGCTGAAGCAGGAGGTAGAAACAGGCTCAGCGCAGATCATCTGCACCATTGATGAGCAAAGAACGTATTACGATATAGAAATTACTGCTGCCAATATTCAAGACGGCAATGTCAACCGAGGGATGGAAATCACCGTGACAGATCCCGCACTTTTGGAAATGACGGGTGGGATCGTGCAGGGGATGTTCACGAGTTATAATGGGAGCAACAACAGGAAAGCTAGAAAAATAAAGGGTTTCTTGATGTTCTAGTCCTATTTCATTGACCACGAAATAGTGTACTCTTGCGCAAGATACAACAGAATACTTACTAAC
>JAFQLB010000101.1 GCA_017396675.1 Lachnospiraceae bacterium | reverse complement strand
TTAAGCCAATGTGAGCCCATGGATGAGGACAGTGCCAGAGCCATTGCTGGAATGTTGGGAAGGAAGATAGATCTGTCAAGGATCGAAGAGAGAGGAAAGGATGGGAAGAAAATGTATAAGATGTGCAAGGCGTTAGAGGATATCATGGAGGAAGGCGTGCAGAAGGGTCGACAGGAAGGCAGACGAGAGGGCAAAGAAGAAGGTCGACGGGAAGGCCGTCAAAGTGACATCCGTAATCTCATGGAAAGTCTGGATATTGGCTTGGAGAAGGCCATGGAGCTATTGAAGATTCCTGTGGAGGAGAGGAAGAATTACGGCGGGGTATGATATTAACAAACAAAAACCTTCTTGACACACTCTTTAAAATTTACTATGATAACAATAATTGCAAATACACATGCCATGATGGTGCACAGTAGAGGTATATTTTCTTTTCAGAGAGAAGGGATCGCAGGCTGAAAGTCCCTTTAAGTTCAGATATATTCTTGAAATTCACACCGTAGCAGCCTGCTTGAAACAGACAGTAGAGCAGGACGTCGGAACACGTTACGTTCTTAGAGTGCCCGGTAGTTCCGGGAATAAGGGTGGTACCGCGGAATGCTTCGGCCGGAAAACGGTCAGAAGGATCTCTCTCCGTCGTATGGATGGTTCATTTCGTCCCCAGTGCAGCCGACGGCTGTGCTGGGGACTTTGTGTACTTTGTGTACAGCAGGAACATAGAAAGCATTGACATAGGGAAGAAAGGATAAGCGTATGAAAGAAAAATTGTTAAAAATCAAAGAAGACGCCTTAAAGCAGATCGAAGGCTCTGACGCACTGGAGATGTTAAATGACGTCAGGATCAATTTCCTTGGGAAAAAGGGCGCCTTGACAGCGGTGCTCAAAAGCATGAAGGATGTGGCACCGGAGGACAGACCCAAGGTGGGACAGCTGGTGAACGAGACGAGAGCTGAGATCGAGAAGGTTCTGGATGATGCAATGAAGAAAATGGAGCGGATCAAGCGGGAAGCCCAGATGAAAATGGAAGTGATTGACGTGACCCTTCCCGCCAGGAAGAACAATGTGGGGCATCGCCATCCCAATTTTATTGCCATGGAAGAGGTGGAGCGGATCTTTATCGGTATGGGATATGAGGTCGTGGAAGGACCGGAGATCGAGACCGATTATTATAATTTTGAGGCGCTGAATATTCCTGCGGATCATCCGGCCAAGGATGAGCAGGACACCTTTTATATTCATGGAGACATTCTGCTGCGTACCCAGACCTCCGGTACACAGGTACACGTGATGGAGAGAGGCAAACTTCCCATTCGGATGATTGCGCCCGGCAGAGTATTTCGTTCCGATGAGGTGGATGCCACCCACTCTCCCTCTTTTCATCAGATCGAGGGCCTTGTCATCGATAAAAGGATTACCTTTGCGGATCTGAAGGGAACTCTGGCAGAGTTTGCAAAGGAACTGTTCGGAGCGTCCACCCGAGTAAAATTCCGCCCTCATCATTTTAATTTTACGGAACCCAGTGCCGAAATGGATGTCAGCTGCTTTAAGTGCGGCGGCACGGGATGCAGGTTCTGCAAGGGCTCCGGCTGGATCGAGATCTTAGGCTGTGGGATGGTGCATCCCAACGTGTTAAGGATGAGCAACATTGATCCGGAGGAGTACACCGGCTTTGCCTTTGGCATGGGGCTTGAGCGTATTGCACTTCTCAAATATGAGATTGATGATATGCGCCTGCTTTACGAAAATGATATTCGCTTTTTAAAACAGTTTTAAGGAAGCATAGGAGGATAATTTATGAATACGGCATTATCATGGATCAAGGCATATGTTCCGGGACTTTCCTGTGGGGATCAGGAATATACGGATGCTATGACACTGTCCGGAACGAAGGTAGAGACATATGAAAGACTTGATAAAAATCTGGAGCAGATATATGTTGGGCAGATTCTGTCCATTGAGAAGCATCCCGACGCCGACAAGCTGATCGTCTGTCAGGTGGACATAGGCAAAGAAACGATTCAGATCGTTACGGGAGCCCCCAATGTAAAGGTGGGAGATAAGGTTCCCGTGGTAGTGGATGGCGGCAAGGTAGCCGGAGGACACGACGGCGGTCCTATGCCGGAGGAGGGGATTACCATTAAAAGCGGCAAACTGCGCGGTGTGGAATCCTTCGGAATGATGTGTTCCATTGAAGAGCTTGGTTCTTCCCGGGAAATGTATCCTGAGGCACCGGAGCTTGGAATCTATATCTTTGAAGAGGATGTTCCGGTGGGAAGCGATGCCGTGGAAGTGCTGGGACTTCGGGATACTGTATTTGAGTATGAGGTTACCTCCAATCGTGTGGACTGCTACAGCGTGCTGGGGCTCGCCAGAGAGGCGGCAGCTACTTTTCGTCTGCCCTTTCAAGCACCGGTGGTGGAAGTGGAGGAAACGGCAGAACGGGTTGAGGATTATATTTCCGTGGAGGTGAAGGATCCGGATCTTTGCAGCCGCTACTGTGCCAGAGTCTGTACCGATATCAAGATCGGTCCCTCTCCCAGGTGGATGCAGAGACGTCTGGCTGCAAGCGGAATCCGGCCCATCAATAATCTGGTGGATATTACGAATTATGTCATGGAGGAGTACGGTCAGCCCATGCATGCCTTTGATCTGAAAACCATTGCCGGAAATAAGATCATTGTCAAAAGGGCAAAAGATGGGGAGGAATTCCAGACTCTGGACGGGCAGATCCGTAAGCTGGATTCGGAAATGCTGATGATTTGTGACGGCGAGAAGGAGATCGGTATCGCAGGGATCATGGGAGGAGAGAACTCCAAGATCACAGACCAGGTAACCACGGTATTATTTGAAGCAGCCACCTTTAACGGAGCCAATATCCGCAAATCCGCAAAACGCCTGGGGCTTCGGACGGATGCTTCCGGCAAATTTGAAAAGGGACTGGATCCGGCCAATGCAAAGGCTGCCATCGACCGTGCCTGTCAGCTGATCACCGAGCTTGGCTGCGGAAAGGTGGTAGGAGGAACGGTAGACGTATGTGAGCCCTTGAAGCCTCTAAACAGAATTAGCCTTGACGCACAGCGTATCAACGATCTTCTGGGAACGGATATCACGAAAGAGGAAATGATGGAATATTTTGAACGTTTGGAGCTGGTGTATGAGGAAGCGACAAATGAGGTGGTGATCCCCTCCTTCCGTCAGGATCTGGAAGGAATCGCGGATCTTGCGGAGGAAGTGGCCAGATTCTACGGGTATGATAAGATCCCCATGACCCTTCCCAGCGGAGAGGCCACCACAGGAAAGCTGCCCTTTAAGCTGCGTCTGGAGGAAACGGCCAGAGACATAGCACAGTTTTGCGGCTTTTCTCAGGGCATGTGTTATTCCTTTGAAAGTCCCAAGGTGTTCGACAAGCTGCTGCTTCCGGAGGATGATAAGCTGAGGAATGCCATTGTGATCGCCAATCCCCTGGGAGAGGATTTTTCCATTATGAGAACCATCTCCTTAAACGGGATTTTGACCTCGCTGGCTACCAATTATAACAGAAGAAACAAGGACGTGAGACTGTATGAGTTGGGGAATATCTATCTTCCCAAGGCGTTGCCTCTGACAGAGCTTCCGGATGAAAGAATGCAGTTTACCCTTGGCTTTTACGGAGAGGGAGATTTCTTTACCATGAAGGGAGTTATAGAGGAATACTTTGATGCCCTTGGTATGAAAAAGAAGCCTGTCTATGATCCCAAGTCCGGTAAGGTATTCTTACATCCCGGTCGTCAGGCTGATATTCTGTATGAGGGAACCCGTCTCGGATTCCTGGGAGAGGTACACCCGGATGTTCTGGATCAGTACGATCTGGGAACCAAGGCCTACGTTGCCGTTTTGGATATGCCTGCGATAGAACCCTATGCCACCTTTGACAGGAAATATGAAGGGATCGCCAGATATCCGGCGGTCATGCGGGATATCAGTATGGTGGTGCCAAAGGAGATTATGGTGGGGCAGATTGAAGCCGTTATTCTGCAAAGAGGCGGAAGGATCCTGGAAAGCTATCAGCTGTTTGACATTTATGAAGGCAGCCAGATCAGGGAGGGCTTTAAGTCCGTGGCTTATTCCATTACCTTCAGAGCCAAGGACAGAACGCTGGAGGAAGCCGACGTATCAGCTGCCATGAAGAAGATTTTAAACGGGCTGCAGGATCTTGGCATCGAGCTGAGGCAATAGGTGAGAGGAATCGCTGTCTTGTAAAAGCGTAGTAAAACAGGAGGT
>JAFQLB010000006.1 GCA_017396675.1 Lachnospiraceae bacterium | reverse complement strand
GTTCAGATCTTCCATGGGTACTACCTGTGCATATCCGCCTCCGGCAGCACCGCCCTTTACGCCACAGCAGGGTCCAAGGGAAGGCTCCCGCAAAGCCACGATTGCTTTCTTTCCAAGCTTACCGAAGGCCTGACCAAGTCCTACACTGGTTGTTGTTTTTCCCTCTCCTGCGGGTGTGGGATTGATGGCCGTTACAAGAATCAGCTTACCGTCGGGACGGCTCTTGATCTTATTTATGTAATCATCCGTAATTTTTGCTTTGTACTTTCCGTAGAGCTCCAGCTCCTCCATCGTGATACCCAGCTGTTGTGCTACCTCCGTGATCGGTTTAATAACTGCCTCCTGCGCAATTTGAATGTCTGTTTTCATAGCATCCCTTCCTTTGGTTTAATAATAGTTTTCTATGTAAGCTTCAAACGCTTCCATGGACATCAGGATTTTTCTTGGCTTTGTACCCTCTTCCTCGCCGACTACGCCGGCCTCTGCCAGCTGATCCATAATTCTGGCGGCACGGTTGAATCCGATTTTAAAGACTCTCTGCAGCATGCCGATGGACGCCTTATCTTTTTCAATGATAAATCTACCGGCTTCCACAAAATAAGAATCCCTCTCACCCTGATCACCGCCGCTTCCGCCTCCCATACTGCCCATATGCATAATTTTCTCTTCTACTTCTCCCTGATACGAGGTTCCTAAGGATTGACTTTTTAAGAAGTCTACCACCTTCCCCACTTCCTGATCGGAAACAAAAGCCCCCTGGACTCTGGCCGGCTTTGGATACCCTTGGGGATAAAACAGCATATCCCCCTTACCCAGAAGCTTCTCGGCCCCGTTCATATCCAGAATTGTTCTGGAATCCACGCCGCTGGAGACGGCAAAGGCCACACGGCTTGGCATATTGGCTTTGATCAATCCCGTGATAACATCCACACTGGGTCGCTGTGTGGCAATGATCAGGTGGATGCCGCAGGCTCTTGCCAGCTGTGCCAGGCGGCAGATAGATTCTTCCACTTCCCCCGGTGCCACCATCATCAAATCAGCCAACTCATCCACGATGATCACGATCTGGGGAAGCAGGGACAGCTCCTGTCCTTCTCCACGCTCCTTCCTGCGAGCGACTTCTTCATTATATCCTTTCAGATCCCGGACATTAAAATCCGCAAATTTCTGATACCGATCCGTCATCTCCGCCACACCCCAATGAAGTGCCCCGGCAGCCTTCTTGGGATCTGTGACCACAGGAATCAAAAGGTGCGGAATTCCGTTGTACACACTCAGTTCCACCACCTTGGGATCGATCATGATCAGTTTCACGTCATCGGGATGCGCCTTATACAAAATACTCATAATCAATGTATTGATACATACGGATTTGCCGCTCCCCGTAGCTCCGGCGATCAGCATGTGAGGCATTCTGGCAATATCCGCCACCACTGTTTTGCCGGCGATATCCTTGCCCACCGCAAAGGCCAGACGGGAAGGAAACTCGCGATACTCCTGCGTTTCCAGCAACTCTCTTAAGCCGACGGAGGCATTTTCCTTATTGGGAACTTCGATTCCAACGGCTGCCTTACCGGGAATGGGAGCTTCAATGCGTATGTCTGTAGCCGCCAGGTTGAGTTTGATGTCATCTGCCAGACCTACGATCTTGCTCACCTTTACACCCTGCTCCGGCTGCAGTTCATACCGGGTAACGGCAGGTCCCTTGCTGATATCCGTAACCGTCACCCTGACACCGAAGGTTTGCAGCGTCTGCTGCAGCCGCATGGCCGTTTCCTTCAGCTCGGCCGAACTGTCGGCTCCCTTCCCGGAGGCGGGTTTCTTCAGGCAGGACAGCGGCGGAAAAACGTAGTCTCCGAAACTGCCCTGTCCTCCTTCCGGCCTGACCTCCGTCTTCACCTCCCTCTTCACTTCCTCTTCTTCCTTTTTCACCTTCGTCTTTTCGGTGCTTGTGAATTCTCCCTCCGAAGAAGGGCTATGAGGGATTGGATCCTGCGTTTGTATCTGATGATCGGAGGGAACGTTCAGGCTTTCAAAATCAAAAGCCCGGTCACTTCTGACATGATGCTCTTCTCTTGTAACATGAACCTCCTGCAGGTTCTCCAAAGTGATTTCATGAATATCTTCCTGCCGCGCTTCTTCCTTTCTCTCATACTCCTTTAAGGAAGTATTGAGCATAACGCCGGATACCTTCTTATCCATGCGCAGGATTTTTTCCGTCTCTTCATGTTCCTTTTCTTCCTTCTTAAGAAGTTCCTCTTCTTTTTCCCGAAGGCGCAGACTTTGCTGTTTGTTTCGTGCCTCTTCTTTTCGTGCACGGGCTCTTTCTCTGCGCATGAGAGCATCCTGTCTGGCCGTGGAATAGACTGCCTGACCGCCCCTTTTCATGCCTCTCAAAAAAGACTTTTCCGTAATCAAAACAAGACAAATGATAAGCAATGCCAAAAGAATACCGGCTGCTCCGATAATATCCAGAAGAGAAAACAGGAGATAGGCAAAAGAACCGGCCAGAATACCGCCCCCCTTGTGGAAATTCTTTCCAAGCTCATAAATCGCAGACATTGAGTAAGAGGAGCCTTCCGCCAAATCTCCCTGGATCAAATGAAACATAGCCCCCACCGTAAAAAACAACAAAACTCCCGCCGCCAGCTTTACCATGGCAGCAAAATTGCCGCGGTTTGAAATGCCGAATGTGACAGCCAGAAAAAAAACCACCGGCGCTATATAGGCCACACTTCCGAAGATCCCGAACAAAAAACCGCTGACAGCATTCCCCACGGGGCCGATAATTCCAAAATTGCATAAAAAAAGAAGCACACAGATGACAAACAATAAAATCACAGATATTTCTTTTGTAATCTCTCTCTCCTGCTCCGTTTTTTCCCGGGGCATCTTCGTCTTTCCGACAACCGTATTCTTATTTTTATGATGATCCCGGACAGATTTTCTCCCGGCTGCCCCACCTGTATGTCTGCCAGTACCTGTAGCCATATTTCAAACACCTCACAAAGACCGCCTCTTCTTAAATAAACCTACGGAGGCCGATGCTTAGTGTAGTATACCATATTTTAATTTCCTTTTTCAATCATTTCATGCAATTTTGAAACTGCCTCCCGAATGCCCCCCACTTCATTGATAATCCCCTGCTTTACGGCCTGTTTTCCGACCAGAATGGTTCCTACATCCTTCGTCAGAACCCCCGTCTCCATCATCAATTCCTCTATCTTTTCTCTCGTAATGCTGCAATGCTCACAAACGAATCCCGTAATCCGATCCTGCATTTGCTTAAAATAATCATAGGTGGGCTGTGCGCCGATCACAAGTCCGTTCATTCGCACGGGATGGATGACCATGGTACCGGTAGGTACAATAAATGAATATTGGCTGCTTACGGCAATAGGAACTCCGATGGAGTGACTGCCTCCCAATACAAGAGATACCGTGGGCTTGCTCAAGGATGCGATCATTTCTGCGATTGCAAGTCCCGCCTCCACATCTCCCCCCATGGTATTCAGAAGAATCAGCACTCCATCCACCTCCTTGGAATCCTCGATGGCGGCAAGGGTAGGCAGTATATGCTCATACTTTGTTGTTTTGGAGGTGTTCCCCAGAACGTCATGGCCTTCAATTTCTCCTATGATCGTGAGAAGCTGGATGGAATGGCTCTGCTTATTATCCTTCAGCATCGTCTTACCCTCCGATTCGATCTGCTCTTTCTGCCACTTTTCCTGTTCAATTTTATTCGTCATATCCTTTCCACGGGACTCTTTTTTCTTTTCTGCTTTACTCATAGTGACCTCCCTGTCAGATAAAATATTCCATTCCGGCAAAACATACAATTTTCTGTCGGAGCATGGTTTTATTGTTTAGGATGTCAAAAAAAAAAGAGCTTATACAGCTCTTTTTAAAATGTGTGAAGGTCATAATCATCCTTCATGTCATAATTTTTCAAATCGTACTCCATCTGATCCGGCGGCGGATCAAAGGCGTAATCCATTTCCTTGCGGACATGTCTCTTCGGAACGGGAAGCGGATTATCCAGCAGGCGCGGCTTATGTTCCTTTAAATCCTCTCCGGATACCTGGGACTGACCAGTCTGGTCATTCACATTCCCTGCCACAACTTCCACAGCTTCTACAGTTTCTGCAGTTTTCACAGTTTCCAAAGTTTCCACCGAATCCGATTCCGATTCCTTCTTCCTTTCTTTCCCGGAGACGGAAGAAAGATAAACAAACACATGGCAGACAATCCAAAAAAACGCAGCCGCCGCAAGCATCCACAGATGAGAGCTTTGTGCCTTGGCCATGGAAAACAGGAAAAAGGCCAGGGCAGGAATACCAAGGAAAGCCAAAAACCGCCCCTTTCGGCCTGTGAATCTCCGTAAACCTGTGTAAGAAAGCAGCAGTGTCAGAATCCACAGCACCTGATTCGCCCAAAGCACCACTTCCTCCCGGTTTCCAAGGAAAGCAGTAAGGATTGTCAGCAATGCGGTATAAGCACTGTCAACATCCTGCCATTGGATCTGTCCTATGCCGCTTTCGGTAATACCGGCTTTTCTATATAATGCAGCATCTCCCGCAATGCACCTGCCGGCTTCCTCCCACTGATAGCAGCCAACCGCAAAAATCAATACCGCTGATAAAAGAAGCAAAAGCACCTCCCAAATCAGACTTCCTTTGCTTTTTTTGTTTATCATTTATTCGGCCTTTGTCATTGCCTGATCCAGATCGGCAATGATATCATCCGCGTGCTCAATCCCTACCGACAGACGAATCATTTCCGGAGCCACTCCCGCCTCTTTCAACTGCTCCTCGGTCATCTGTCTGTGGGTGGTGCTGGCAGGATGCAATACGCAGGTTCTGGCGTCTGCTACATGGGTGACAATGGAGGCCAGCTGCAATTCATTCATCATGCGCTCTGCCGCCTCACGTCCCCCCTTAAGTCCGAAGGAGATCACGCCGCAACTGCCGTCGGGGAGATATTTTTGCCCCAGTTCATAGTATTTGTCCGAGGTAAGACCGGGATATTTTACCCAGGCCACTTTGCTGTGACCTGCCAAAAATTCCGCCACCTTCTGTCCGTTTTGACAATGACGCTCCATACGGAGAGCCAGTGTTTCAAGACCGATATTCAGTAAAAATGCATTCTGCGGTGCCTGAATGGAACCAAGATCTCTCATCAGCTGAACAGTGGCCTTGGTAATATAGGCTCCTTTACCAAAGCTTTGCGTATATGTAACTCCATGGTAGGACGCATCCGGAGTGCATAATCCGGGAAATTTGTCGCGATATTTCTCCCAGTCAAAATTACCCGAATCTACAATTGCACCACCTACCGTCATAGCATGTCCGTCCATATATTTTGTGGTGGAATGGGTAACGATATCAGCCCCCCACTCAAAAGGCCTGCAATTGATGGGTGTGGCAAATGTATTGTCAACGATCAGAGGTACACCGTGCTCATGAGCCAGTGCCGCAAACTTCTCAATATCCAGTACCACAAGTGCGGGATTGGCAATGGTTTCACCAAACACACATTTTGTATTGGACTGCATGGCTTTCCTCAGTTCTTCCAAGGATGCGTCCGGATCCACAACCGTACAGTCAATTCCCATTTTTTTCATGGTAACCAGAAGCAGATTGAAGGTTCCGCCGTATATGGTGGAAGAAGCAACTACATGATCCCCTGCTTCACAGATATTAAAAATGGCATAATAATTAGCCGCCTGTCCGGAAGAGGTCAGCATGGCAGCCACGCCGCCTTCCAGTTCACAAATCTTGGCAGCTACACAGTCATTGGTGGGATTCTGCAGTCTTGAGTAAAAATATCCGCTGGCTTGCAGATCAAAAAGCTCTCCCATCTGAGCTGATGTTTCATACTTAAAAGTAGTGCTTTGATACACCGGTAAAATCCTTGGCTCACCTTTTTTAGGTTTCCATCCGGACTGAATGCATATGGTTTCTCTGGCATATGTTTTGCTCATTTTGAATCCTCCCTGTTCCTCTTCTTACTCTTCTTCCCAATTCGTATAGACTGCCTGCACATCATCGTCATTATCCAGTAAATCCAGCGTTTTTCGCAGATTCTTCACGACCCCTTCATCAGTCAGGGAAACGTAGGTCTGGGGCAGCATCGTAACCTCTGCACTGATCATTGCAATTCCCTGAGATTCCAGGGCTTGCCTTACGTCTTCAAAGCAATCGGGGGATGTGAGGATCTCATAATTGTCCTCCTCCTCCGTAAAATCATCCGCCCCGGCTTCCAGTGCCGTCATCATCAGGTCATCGGCTTCTCTGTCACATTCCTCTTTATCGATGATGATCTGCCCCTTTTCATCAAACATAAAGGAAACGCATCCGGGTGTGCCTATGTTTCCCTGTCCCTTGGAAAAAGCACTTCTGACATTGCCGGCGGTACGGTTTTTGTTATCCGTCAGTGCCTGTACGATAATTGCAATACCGTTTGGTCCGTAGCCTTCGTAGGTCACGTATTCGTAATTCACGTTGCCCACATCCCCGGCAGCCTTTTTAATACCGCGCTCAATGGTATCATTGGGCATATTGTTGGCTTTGGCCTTGGAAATCACCTGTGCCAGCTTGAAATTATTGGAAGGATCAGGCCCTCCTTCCTTGACGGCCACGGCAATTTCCCTCCCGATAATGGTGAAGATCTTTCCTTTGGCGGCATCATTCTTTTCTTTCTTGTGCTTGATATTGGCAAATTTTGAATGTCCTGACATAGTGCTCTCCTTATCCCTTCTTTGTATCGTCCCCATCATTCTGATGTTGATGTATCTTTTTGACCAAAACGCTCTGTATCATTTTATTCTCTACCGACAGAACCTGGAAGCTGTACGCCCCGATTGTTGTCTTAAATCTCTCATCCTGTTCCGGAATCTTATCCATCTTTGAAATCAATAATCCGTTCAATGTTTCGAATTCCTCTTCTTCAAAGGAAAGCTCAAATCGTTCTTCCAGCTCCTTTAGCGGCGTCAATCCTTCAATGACGTACTCATCTTCATTGGTTTCTTCAATATGCTCCTTTTCTTCGTCGTATTCATCCAGAATATTGCCCACGATCTCCTCCAGAATATCCTCCATTGCCACCAAGCCTGAGGTCTGCCCGTATTCATCCACGACAATGGCCATCTGCTGTTTCGTAGACTGCATGGTTCGAAACAGATCATCAATGTTTCTGGTTTCCGGAATAAACGTGGCAGGGCGAAGCAAACCCTCTATTGCCTGAATCGGCCGTTCTCCCGTATCCTCTCTGTTCAGGAAACGCAGTGCATCCTTCAGATACAAAATCCCCCGAATGCAGTCGATATTCTCTTCATATACGGGAAATCTGGAATTGCGCTCCTCCAGAATAAATTCCACTGCCTGACGTAAACTGATTCCCCCGTCGATGGCAATGATATGGCTTCTGTGCGTCATGATATCCCGGGCCTGCTTATCTCCGAACTCAAAGATATTGGTAATCATCTCCGCTTCTCTGGCTTCGATCAGTCCCTGCTCATGCCCTTCATTGACCATGGAAATAATCTCTTCCTCGGCGTCCGACTCCGCTCTTTTTCTTGCTGCAGAAAGCTGTACCAGCTTTACGATTATGTAAAAGCAAAGCTCTGCAAAGAGAACTCCGGCTATAGTCAAAAGAATTACAACCGCCGGACCTGTATCATCCATTTTCTCAACTCCTTATACTTTTGTACTTCATTCCTTATGTTTCTTAAAAAATATAGCATTTTCACAAAGATACGTCAATGTAATTCCAAACTAATCTTCAACGCCTCACTGACACGCCCCATAATTCCTTCATCAAGGTGACAGACCTTATCACGAAGTCTTTTTTTATCAATTGTCCGCAACTGTTCCAGAAGGATCACGGAGTCCTTCATGATTTCGTATCTGTCACTTGCCAATTCAATGTGGGTGGGAAGCTTGTGCTTGGTCAGCTTAGAGGTGATGGCCGCACATATTACTGTGGGACTGTATTTGTTTCCCATATCATTCTGTATGATAAGCACCGGTCTGACACCCCCCTGTTCGGAACCGATGACCGGTCTTAAATCTGCATAATAAATATCTCCACGTCTCACAAAATCACATCCTTCATCTAATATCGCTCTAAAAGTATTGCCACATTATCTGAAGGTATACCGATAATATTATGAGATTTCATCAAAATGATAGTCGTCAAAATAATCCTTGGCATAGCAGGGCACACCGTTTTTGTAGTATACACGGGGAACCCGCTTCCCGATGATGCTGACCAGCTCGTAGTTGAAGCGGTCTGACAGCTCTCCCATCTCCTCCATGGTAATCTCACGGTTTCCGTCACGGCCGATCAATGTTACCCTGTCACCGGAAACAGCGGATGGGATATCTGTTACATCCACCATAAACTGATCCATGCAGATTCTGCCCAAAATAGGCGCCCTCTCTCCGTGGATCAGCACATGACCGCGACCGGAAAGGCTTCTCGGATAACCGTCACCGTAACCTACGGGAATGGTAGCGACTCTGGTGGATCTGTGGGTTACGAAAGTACCGCCGTAGCTGATGGGTCTTCCCGCAGGCAGTGTTTTTATATATACAATGTGGCTGTGCAGGGAAAATGCGGGATGCAAATCTCCGCTGCTTCGACGGATCCCTTCCGAGGGCCACAGACCATACAGGGAAATACCTGCTCTGACCGCATCCATACAGGTGGAAGGCATTTCCAGAATCGCTGCACTGTTGGCACAATGCTTACAGGGAATCCTTACATGGTATTGTTCCTCCGCTTTTTTGCAAAACTCGGAAAACACACGAAACTGTTCATAGGCATCTGCCTTCTCACACTCATCCGCTTTTGCAAAATGTGTAAAAATACCCTCCAGCTGCAGATGTTCATCCTGTAAAATACGCCCAAGAAATTCCAGACCCGCCTGATCCGGCTGTATACCGATTCTGGACATTCCCGTATCCACTTTTACATGAACGACAGCCTTTTTTCCCTGTCCTTTGGCTTCCTCCGAAATGGCCTTTCTCGCTTCCTCCTCAAACAGGGTCATGCGAATATTCTGTCCGATCAAGGGAGAATAGGCGTAGGGAAATACGTACCCCAGTACCAGCAGCGGTTTTTTGATACCGGCCATGCGAAGACAAAAGGCTTCCTCCGCCGTAGCAGTGGCAAACCCGTACATAAAGGGAAGGGGTTCCAGCTCTTTTGCCAAAGGCACTGCCCCATGACCGTAACCGTCCGTCTTTACCACCCCCATCACCTGTGCATGGGGTGCCTTCTCATGAAGGACGTGAGCGTTGTGCAGCACAGCATCCAAATTGATGTCTGCACAGATTCTTTGATAATGTTTCAGTTTCATATTCCAGCTGTCCTTATTTCTTTTTAAATCAGTGTTTCCCTAAGCACCTCCGGCAGCATCCGGCAAAGATCCGAGGCCGTCAGGCTGTGAGTCCCCTTTTCAGAAGCCCCCAGATCTCCCGACCGGGCATGAACACAGACGCCTGTGACGGCAGCATCCAAAGCTGCCATGTCCTGTGCCTTCAATGCGGCGATGATCCCCGTTAAAACATCCCCGCTGCCGGCCGTTGCCATGCCGCTGTTCCCCAGCACATTTAAGAAAAGTGCTTCCGAAGGGTCTCCGATCAGGGTTCTGGCATCCTTCACCGCCACCGTACACCGATATTTGGTTGCACAATGTCTCAAACCTTCGATCCTGCCGGATATATCTTCTGACAATTCCCGGACGGGACGCCCTGATATCCTTGACAGCTCCAACAGATGGGGTGTCAATATCAATTCCCGCACCGTTTCCCGGTCGTGCTGCAGCCTGCTCAGTGTCTCACCGTTTTCTTCCTCTGCCAACAGATTTAACCCATCGGCATCCAAAACAAGCGGCTTCTTTTCTCCCCTGATGACGGTATTCCAAATATGCTTTGCCGCGGCATCGCACCCCATCCCCGGACCCATGGCGATCACATCCGCCCAGGCAATGTCTTTTTGCAAAACATCTTCCGCCTCCTCCGGTGTCTCATACGTACTGATGAGTGCTTCCGGCAGCAATGCGGCGATTACCGGCTGCTGGCTGCGATGGATACAGACCTTTACCATGCCGCATCCCGACATCAGCGCTGCCCTTGCGGAAAAATAGGGGGCGCCCGCCACATCTTTGCTTCCTCCCACGACCAAAACCTTGCCGAAGGTCCCCTTATGACCGTTCCGGACTCTGGGAGGAAGGCTGCAGGAACACATCCTCATCACCGGGGGCTTACCAAGAAAGGCGTCCTTTGTAATTCCGATCTCCTTTTTTATGATTCGACCGCAGTATTCGGTCCCCGGAAATAAAAACAAACCCCGCTTATAGAATCCGAAGGTGATGGTTTCATCGGCTTTAAAGGCACAGCCGTGCACTGCTCCCGTGGTACTGTCTATGCCGCTTGGTATATCCAGCGCAATTTTATACGCCTGCCTTTTTGATGCTGCAGCTATGATCGCTGCCGCTTTTCCGGTCACAGGTCTTTTCAGTCCTACACCAAAGATACCGTCTACGATGATATCATATGAATCGTCGGGCAGCTCCGTAACTGTTTTTATTTTCATTTTTTGTAGAATCCCGAATTGCAGAGCGGCGGATTCGCTGAACCGTATCGTTTCCCCACTATTTTCCGCCAGTGCCATACAAACCGTGATTTGATGCCCCCTCTGATGCAGCAGACGTCCGATGGCTATGGCGTCTCCGCCGTTGTTGCCGTTGCCGGAAAGTATGAGAATTCTCTGTGAGTTTTCCGAAAACTGTCTGTGAATCTCTTCGGCAGCCGCAAGAGCCGCCTGCTCCATCAGTATCAGCTCCGGTACTCTGAATTCGGAAACGGTATTGGAGTCATAGCGTCGCATTTCTTCTCCTGTAACAAGATATTCTCCCACATTCATACGGATTTCCCTTCCTGCTCTCAAGGCTTTCTGTTTTGCGTAAAAACAGCCCTGATCTTTCTCAGGGCTGCTCTCCTATCTGTTTTCAGGCTTTTTCTTTACCCGCTTTTTGCTTCTGCTCTGCCTGATACACATCCCCCGGAAGATGATACCTGGCATCAAAGGTTTCCGTGATTTCCGCACCGAAAATGTCATGCAAATAAGAATACAGCTCATGGTTCTTCAATTCTTTTTCCTGCTTCCTGACTATGGCCTTTTTCAGCTCTATTCTCGTTTTGTTGATCCACTTTCCGCTTTCTTCGATCTCTTTGGCATTTTGCTGCAGAACGTCATAACACACTTCCATGGTGCGCAGCATCAACGCCCGGTTACAGGCATCGATCTCCTCCGGCAGAGTATCCAGCTCCTGCTTGTATGCGGCCATTTTCCCGTTGCAATCTTCAATCAGCCGTCGACTCTCTTCCGTTTTTTTCTTGGAAAGATTGTCCTCAAGATTCATCATTTCCACAATGCCGTGCATCAGCTTTTTTTTCAACTTACGGATGTCTTTGTACTCTGTATTCAGTTTCCCCTGGCGTTTCAGCAGGCTGTTCAGCTTACTCTCCAGCTCCTTCAGGCGTCTGTCCGGCTCCATCTGCACAAACAGCTTATGCCACTTATGATCCAATGTCAGAATCGGAATCTTCCACCCTGCCAGCAGTCTTTGATATTCCTCATTTTCCGAAGCTTTCTTTTTCATCTGTGCATCAATTCCTTTTGTATTCTTTATTTCATTCGGCCCAAATTGCAGCTGATATTATAGGAGAGCTTCATCAGGCTGTCTGAAAGGTGTACATTTTCCACCTGAATCTCCTCCGAAAGCGGCAGATCCACATGCGCAAAATTCCAAATCGCACGAATACCGCTTTCTGCCAGCTGTCCTGCCACTCTGACAGCCGCTGTCTTGGGAATTGCCAGCACAGCAATATCAATGTCATGTTCAAGAATGAATGATTTGATTTCTTCCATCGGCATGATCGGAATATCTCTTATCATTTTTCCGTACAAGGAGGGATCCTGATCAAAAATCCCTTTAAACAAAAAACCTCTTTTTTCATAATTCATATAGTTCACAAGAGCCCGCCCCAGATTGCCGGCTCCTATCATGATCATATGATACTCTTTGTCCAGCCCCAGTATTTTACCGATCTCAACATACAGATGCTCAATATTGTATCCGTAGCCCTGCTGACCGAAGCCTCCGAAATTATTCAGATCCTGTCGGATCTGGGACGCCGTTACCTTCATCAAAGTGCTGAGTTCCTGAGATGAAATACGTTCAATTCCCTGTTCCTTTAATTCTGCCAGATATCTGTGATATCTTGGCAGTCGACCGATCACGGCCTGCGAAATTTCTCTGGATGTTTCTCTTATTTCTTCCTTTACAGTTCCTCTTCTGTCTGCTTTGTCCATTGTGATCCCTCCTGTACAGAACAGCCTGCACTTTTTCTCATTATATAAAATTGTGAATTGTATGTCAAATCATTGACTTTATGTTTTAAACATTTTAAACTACTCAGGAAAGGAGGGCGCCATGATACTATCCTGTTCCAACATTTGTAAATCGTTCCATGAAAAATGTATTTTAGATCGCATATCCTTTCATCTGGAAGAAAATGATAAGGCTGCTCTGGTGGGAATCAACGGCGTGGGAAAAACAACACTTCTGCGGATCCTCGTAGGAGAACTGGAAGCTGACAGCGGGAATGTAGCCATTGCAAAAGGGAAAACCTTTGGTTATCTTAAACAGAATGCAGAGACTGACGAAAAAACCACCATTTATCAGACCCTTCTCAAGGTAAAGGAGCCTCTGCTGCTTCTTGAAGAACAGATCCGACAGACGGAAAGAAACATGCACGGGGCTTCGGAAGAAGAATTAAACACCCTGATGGAGCTGTATACCGGACTTACCCATGCTTATGAAACCGGCGGCGGATATCTTTTTCGCAGCGAACTGATCGGGGTGTTAAAGGGACTGGGATTCTCTGAGAATGAATTCCATACGCCTGTTCACACCCTTTCCGGCGGGCAAAAAACAAGGGTTGCTCTGGGACGTCTGCTTCTGGAAAAGCCGGATCTGATTATTCTGGATGAGCCTACCAACCATCTGGACATGACCTCCATTGCCTGGCTGGAAACCTATCTTCTCAATTACAAGGGTGCTGTGTTGGTTGTCTCTCATGACAGATACTTTCTTGATAAAATCGCTCGTAAAGTCATTGAACTGGATCAGGGGGCTTCTGCTTCCTTCACGGGTAATTATAGTCAATACGCAGACAAAAAGGAAGAGCTTCGAAGGAATGCCTGGAAAGCGTATCTGAAACAGCAGCAGGACATCCGTCATCAGGAGGCCGTGATAGAAAAGCTGCGTTCCTTCAATCGGGAAAAATCCATTCGCCGTGCCGAGAGCCGACAAAAGGCACTGGATAAACTGGATAAAACGGAAAGACTCCACAAGCCTCAGGATACGGATGCCGAAATGAAGCTTTCGCTCCATCCCGAAATCATAAGCGGAAAAGATGTATTATCGGTCTCCGGTCTCCGAAAAAGCTTTGATCACAAACCGCTCTTCTTTGATCTGCATTTTGAAATCAAGCGCGGGGAGCATGTGGCTTTGATCGGAGATAACGGAACCGGTAAAACCACCCTGCTCAAGATCATAAATCAACTGACGGAGGCGGATGAGGGGGAGCTTCGCCTCGGCACCAACGTAACCATCGGCTATTACGATCAGGCCCATCAGGTGCTGCATGATGAAAAAACACTGTTTGAGGAAATTTCGGATGCATATCCTTATCTTGACAATACCAGGATCCGCAATACGCTGGCGGCCTTTTTATTTACCGGCGAGGATGTATTTCAAAAGATCGCCACACTCAGCGGCGGAGAACGGGGCAGGGTTTCACTGGCCAAGCTGATGCTGTCCCGCTCCAATTTTTTGATTCTTGATGAACCCACCAACCATCTGGATATGATTTCCCGGGAAATCCTGGAGACGGCACTGAATCACTATGAGGGCACTGTGCTTTACGTGTCCCATGACCGCTACTTTATCAACAAAACGGCGCATCGGATCCTGGATTTGTCAAATGGTACGTTGACCGGTTATCTTGGGAACTACGACTACTATCTGGAAAAGAAGCAACAGCTCTCTCCCGAAACAACTTCTCCCACCTCATCTTTGTCCTCTTTTGGTCATATCCCTGTTACATCCGCTGCCAAATCTGAGTGGAAGCAGCGAAAGGCAGAACAGGCGATCCGCCGTAAAAAGGAAAATGATCTGAAAAAACTGGAAGCTCAAATACAGCTTCTGGAAGATACAATATCAGATATTGACGTCCGGATGCAGCATCCGGATGTCTGCACCGACGTGTCCGAACTGCAGGTTCTGCAGCAGGAGAAAGAGGAGGCGGAAGAATCCCTTTTATCCTTGATGGAACAATGGGAATCAATGGCGTCATTTCGGGAAGAAGGATGATGGGTTAATAGTTGATGGTGGCACTTTCGATTTCGCCTTCATTTTTGCCGCAGATATAGGTCACTCTGCCGCAGGTTTTACCCAGCCACCCTGTATAGGCTCCGTAATTGTCCGTTGCAGCTCCTTCTCCGCAGATATTACAGCTATAGGAAAAGAAGGTCACACCGTTGTTTTCCATCCAGGAATTGCCTGCACGATAGGTACCTGTACAGGTATTTTTGCAGGTCTCCCGGTGGCTATGATAAACATAACTGATGTCCAGATTGGCTGTCACGTTTTTCTGACCGTCCACAAAGCCCTGATTGTAGGCGGATGCATTGTCGCCGCCGGAGCCCAAGATCAGCAATTTGTTGACAAAACCACCGGCTCCCGCCGACAGATTGGCCGCATTCATGGCGGTATAGGGCTGCAGTGCTTTACCGGTTACATCCACGGCGCCTGCGCCCTCCGTCACCACTCCGTTCTCATCGCAGGGATAATACCCGCCGCCTATAATTTTGTATCTTTCTGTTACCCGTCCCTGACTGTCCTCCACAAAGAAGAAGGTATTCTCGGGAAATACCGTGAGTGCTTCCACCGCTTCTGCCAGCTCCGGCAATGTAGAATCCTCGGGGACGTCCTCACCGGGGTAGGTATTGATCACATAAATGAGCTCTTGTTTTCCGTTCTCTACCTTTGTACTTAATTCATCCACCGCCTGTTCCGTCTGCGTGAGGACCCGATGCAATGCATGCAGATCTCCGGCTTCAAACAGCACATCATCGGAGGTATCCGCGGTATTGTTGTTATAATACAGGCGGCCCTGACTCTTTGGTTCATTATCCGCCTTCGCCACCAGCTTTGTCGAACCTGCCAACAGCAGTGTGCCTGCCATTGTATATATCCACATTTTCTTTATTCTCATTTTCTTTCCTCCCATGTCCCTTTACGTGCCAAGAATCAGAAGCCGAAGGGCTTCCGTTTTCTTCTGCAGATGTGACGTCCGTTCCGCCAATTTCTTCAGATCCTCACTGTCAAGCAGCACCCTTCCATCATCAGCCTCATAGAGGATACGCCCACGGCTTTGAATGACGGGAATGCTTTCCTGTGCCTCTGCAAAGCTTCCCGACAGAAGAAAAAGGCAGCCAATGACCAAAAAATGATATCGTATTTTCATAAGTACGCCTCCTTCTCAGTGAATATATAATGTGGGAACGCCTTCTTCATTTTCATAAGAAATACTGAGTTCCTTATACTGATACCACTGGTATTCCAAGGCACTTTCCGGTTTTGCGGAAGCCGTGGAGACTCCCATATATTTCGTTTCCTTGGAGGGCGTAGGCTGATAGTCATCGATGTTATTATTGCGTCCGTTTTCATAGGCTGAGAAAACAAGAAATACCGACTCACCGTCTTTTCCGGCAGCTCCTGTTGCCCCTGTTGCTCCTGTTGCCCCTGTTGCTCCCGTGGCTCCTGTCGCACCCGTACTCCCTGCTACTCCATCCTTACCGTTGTACAGACCGTTGGAAAAATCTTGCGTGATCTTCTCCAGCGTATTCTCGTACTTGATCAACAGATCGGAGACTTTCTTTTTTTCTGCCGCAAGACTGTCCCCGTCTCCCACGGTATTTACCCCGGATGTACCGTCCTTTCCATCCTTTCCGTTGGCATCCTCCCCGGAAATCTCTTTGATCCTTTCCGCTTCTCTGTCTGTATTGTTACTCCCTACGGTCACACGTTCCGTTTCTGTAAGCACTCCATTTCCGGTATACCACTTACTCTCTCCTGCCGAGATATCCTTCTCCACCCCTTCTCCAAACCGCGATCCCACTACCTCATCGGTTCCTTCCGTTTTGGCTGTAATCAGGGCAAGCCTGTTTCCGTTTTCCTGATAACGGCGTAAGAAAATCAAGGCAAGAATCACAAAAATAAGGATTGCAGCAAGCAATACCCAACTTCCTACTTTTTTGAAAAATTCCATAGTATCCTCCTGTCTGTTATGTATACACACGATGAACAGCGATTTTTTACAAATCACTGCCTGTTTGGGGCAAGGCAGATACAGTATAAAAAATAAATAATATCAGGGATTCTTATGAACTGTAACTTAAGAATACAGATCGAATATGTAATAGAACGAAATAGAATGTGATAGATCCATCTTCCTTTGCGGGAAGAGAATGGTGTGAAAATGCAATGTACTGTCTCAAGCCCGTGTAAAACACGGTGAATGCGGTATCTCCCGATCCAATTCTCCCTCCTTTCCTTCGGACAAATCGATACCTCCATATAACCTGTAAACTGCCTTGTTGTGATACCGTATCACACTTTTGTTTTATTGACAATAATTATTTTGAATTTTAGATATATTTAATAATTATAAAATGCAGAAACAAAAACATGCCTCCCAACATATTATAAACCATAACTCAAATATGGAGGCTTAAAAAATGAGTGATTTAACAGCTACAGGCTGCGGCTGCGGCCAGACTTCTACGACCAACGGCAACGGAGGATGCGGTTTTCTCTGGATCATCATCCTCTTGTTCCTGTGCGGCGGCAACGGTGGAAGCAATGCAAACAGCTGTGGATGCGCAGACAATAACGGCAGCAGCTGCGAATGGATGATTATCCTGCTGATTCTGTTCAGCTGCTGCGGAAACGGCAACGGATTTTCCTTCTGCTAATTGTAAAACACCAAAAAACGGATCGGGAAGGCACCGGTAAAACGGTGTCTTTCTGATGTATCCAATGTATCCAGTATATCCAATGTATCCGATTTGTACAATGTATCATCGAAAGCATGTCCTTTCAATACATGCAAAATCCTCGTGTGTTCTAGGACAAATCAGGTATTCATACAATAACTAATAAACCCCAAGGTGCTGTTATGGAAAAAGACAGGGAGGAAGCAATTCTGGCCTTTGATACAATTTATACCAATAACCATATGAAAATGATGAAGCTGTTGCTGCCTTATCTGAAGCAGGAGCATCAAATAAAGGCTGCGATTTATATCAAATGGCAAGAGCTCTTATATACCATTCGCTTTTCTCATCATCACGATACCCTTTGCCGACAGGAGATAAACAACAGCAAAGAGCCGGATCTCCCCTCTCTGGTACCCTCCCTGATGCCGTATTGCAGTGAAAATGAAAAGCAGGTGCTCTCCCGCTTTACCCAGATGCAAAACATGATGAACACATACAAGGATATTCTGCAGTATTTGCCGCTTCTTCAGCAGATGCAGTCCGACCGCTCGGATCCAATGGAAATGATGAAAGCTTTTATGTCACCGGAACAAATGGAAATGTTTGGTGCCTTTATGGAAGGAGGATTGGAGGATTAACATGAATTATGAAGAAAACTGGAAAAATGATCCGGAGCTTTCAGGCATTCCGGAGCACAAGCTGCAATTTTTACAGGAAATGCTGTTTGAAAGTAAAAAATACACGGGAAAGGAGCTGCTTCCCTTTTTCATGTCTTTGGCAGTGAAAAGCCGTTCACTGAACATTACCTTTTCACAGGAGGAAATCGATCGCATCATTCCTGTTCTGAAAAAACATGCGGGGCCGGAGGAGATTCTGAAAATGAACCAACTGATTACCATGATGAAAAACCGACAGAAAGGTTAAGCTTCCGGAAAGAAAAATAAAAGCAGGCAGGAAGTCCGATGGCTTCCTGCCTCTACCTTCAATTTGATTTTGTTTTCGCATCCTAATGATGAAACAGACGAATTCCGGTAAATGCCATCACACAGCCGTAAGTATCACAGCAGGCAATCACATCTTCATCCCGGACAGAGCCTCCCGGTTGGGCAATGTATGCCACACCGCTCTTTACAGCTCTCTCGATATTGTCGCCAAAGGGAAAAAAGGCATCGCTTCCCAGTGCCACTCCGGACATTTGATCCAGCCAGGCTCTTTTTTCTTCTCTTTCAAATACCGCCGGTCTTTCCGTAAAAATCCGCTGCCACGCACCTTCTCTTAATACATCTGCATATTCCTCACCGATATAAACGTCGATGGCATTGTCTCTTTCCGCTCTGCCAATGCCTTCTTTAAAGGGAAGGGCAAGTACTTTGGGATTCTGACGCAGCCACCAATTATCGGCTTTGTTTCCTGCCAGTCTGGTACAATGGACTCTGGACTGCTGTCCCGCACCGATTCCGATGGCCTGTCCTCCCTTGGCATAACAGACAGAGTTGGACTGAGTATACTTTAAGGTAATCAGGGAAATGATGAGGTCCATGACTGCCTCATCAGGAAGTACTTTATTCTTTGTGACTACATTGGTCAACACTTCTCTGTTGACAGCCAATGTATTTCTTCCCTGCTCAAAGGTGATGCCGAAAATATCCTTATGCTCCACAGGTGCGGGTACGTAGGAGGGATCCATCTGAATCACCGTATAATTTCCGTTTTTCTTGGAGCGTAAAATCTCCAGTGCCTCGTCCTCATAACCGGGCGCGATCACACCGTCGGAAACCTCTCGTTTGATGATTTTGGCGGTGTCCGCATCACAAATATCCGACAATGCGATAAAATCTCCGAAGGAAGACATTCTGTCAGCGCCTCTGGCTCTTGCATAGGCACAGGCCAGGGGGGATAGTTCCCCCATGTCTTCCACCCAATAAATCTTTTTCAAGGTGTCATCCAGAGGCAGACCTACTGCAGCTCCGGCGGGAGAAACGTGTTTAAAGGAAGCTGCGGCGGGAAGTCCGATGGATTCCTTCAATTCCTTTACCAGCTGCCAGCCGTTGAAGGCGTCCATAAAATTAATATACCCCGGGTTCCCGCAAAGTACCCGAATCGGTAACTCCTTTCCCTCTTTCATAAAGATTCTTGCCGGCTTCTGATTGGGATTGCAGCCGTATTTCAGTTCCAGTTCCTGCATCCTGCAGTCTCCTTTCTTACTCATTTTTATTAATAATTCTTGTTTCGTATGTACCCGTCTTCAAATCTGTATATCTGACAAACAGAGAAACCTTATTGCCCTGATGCAGACTGCTCCAGAGATTTTCCGCAAAAACATCAATATCTCCCGGAATCCTTACCCGTTTCGGTTCCCCTTCAAAGCTTGGCAGGGGCTCTCCGTCCTGCCGATAGGTATGGATAAAGTGTCCTTCCCCGGCGATCGGTCTGTCATAATCAAATGTATATCGGGCACAGCCGCCGGAGGCCGGATTCATACACTTCAAAATAGAAAGTGCATACCTGTAATCTCCGCCTCCAAGCGTAAGGAGACCTGAGATTCTGGGTGTATAATTGGGGGCATCCGGCTCAAATTCACGGCTCTGCAGGCACTGTTCAAAGGTCAGCCCTTTCTTCAATCCTTCATACACCGTATCCGTCTGATCTCCGTTGGTTACGATCATATACGTTGTGCCGTCCTTCCGATATACTCTGACGGGAGCGTATATGATCAGAGAAGGATCGCCCAGCTTGGAGGGATCATGGGCTTGCGTACGAATTCCCTCTCCGTCTTCCACAAAGATGCGGTTGCGGCTGTTGACGCTTCTTCCCATGATAAAATACGCCGTAACAGCCTTTGCGCCATCCGGCGTCAGACCGATAACAATGCCTCTGCCGGGATATGTGTTGTCGGCGAGCTCCTGCTTCAGTTTTCTCATTTCCATAAAAAATGCCTCCTTCCACGGTATAAGCCGTATGGAATTCCACACGGCCTTTTACATTTCCAAGCCAGTTTACAACATGGCAGTTTTGCGTTATTTTGCTACAATATTGATAATCCTTCCCGGTACATAAATCTCTTTTACAATGTGGCCGGTCAGCTTGTTTCCAAGTGCTTCTTTTCCTGCTGCAATGGCAGCATCCTTCTCTACATCTGCAGGCAGCGCCACCACAGCCCTGGTTTTTCCGTTTATCTGAACGGCAATTTCAATGGTGGCTTCCACTGTTTTGCTTTCTTCATATTCGGGCCATTGTGTCTGGTAGATTCTGCCCTCATAGCCCGACCTTTCCCAGAGTTCCTCCGTAATATGGGGCGCCACGGGATTCAATAATACAAGCAGTGTCTTAAATTCTGCCCGATTGATCTCATTTTTCCTGTAAAACTCATTCAACAGCGCCATCATGGCCGCAATGGCAGTGTTGTATTTCAGGTTTTCATAATCACTGCCGACCTTCTTAATGGTCTGATGCATCTTGGTTTCCATATCCTGACTGTAGGACGCTCCTTCCGTCAGGATATCCTGCAGCTTCCATATGCGATCTAAGAATCTGCGGCATCCCTTCACACCGTCCTCCGACCATGCGGCACTTAAGTCGAAGGCACCGATAAACATCTCGTAGGTACGCAGCGTGTCTGCCCCGTATTCTCTTACGATATCATCGGGATTGACCACATTCCCTCTGGATTTTGACATCTTTTCACCGTTGGAGCCAAGAATCATGCCATGAGACGTTCTCTTCTGATAGGGTTCTGCACAGGGAACCACATTCCGGTCATAGAGGAATTTGTGCCAGAAACGGGAATACAAAAGATGCAGTGTGGTATGCTCCATACCGCCGTTGTACCAGTCTACCGGCATCCAATATTCCAAGGCTTCCTTGCTTGCCAGAGCTTTCTCGTTCCCCGGATCCGTATAACGCAGGAAATACCAGGAGGAACCTGCCCACTGAGGCATGGTGTCCGTCTCTCTTTCTGCAGGTCCGCCGCAGGCAGGACAGACCGTCTGTACCCACTCCGACATGGCTGCCAGCGGAGATTCCCCCGTATCCGTAGGCATATAGCTGTCTACCTCCGGCAGCTGCAAGGGCAGCTCCTCCTCCGGAATGGCGACAAACCCGCATTTATCGCAATGTACGATGGGAATCGGTTCTCCCCAGTATCTCTGTCTGGAGAATACCCAATCTCTCAGTTTAAAATTGGTTTTGGCTGTTCCCAAGCCTTCCTTTTCCAAGAATTCCAAAACCTTTGCCTGTGCCTCCGGTACGGAAAGACCGTTTAAGAAATCGGAGTTTACCAGTGTTCCGGCGGCCACGTCGGTATACACCGCCTCCTGTACGCTGACGGGACTGCCTGCCACCACCTCTATGATGGGCATATCAAACTTTTTGGCAAATTCCCAGTCCCTCTCGTCATGCGCCGGCACTGCCATAATTGCACCGGTACCGTAGGACATCAATACGTAGTCGGAAATCCATATGGGAATCTCCTTACCGTTGACGGGATTGATCGCCGTCAGGCCCTCAAGCATCACACCGGTTTTATCCTTTGCCAGTTCCGTACGTTCGAAATCCGATTTCCGGCTGGCCATCTCACGGTATTTGCGAACCGCATCGAAATTGGCGATCTCTTCTTCATATTTGTCAATGACGGGATGCTCCGGAGATAACACCATATAAGTCGCCCCGAACAGCGTATCTGCCCTTGTTGTATAAATTCTGAGCTTCTCTTCCTTGCCCTTCAGTGCAAAGTCCACCTCGGCACCCTGAGATTTACCGATCCAGTTCTTCTGAGACACCTTCACTCTCTCAATATAATCCACTGTATCCAGATCCTGTATCAGTTTGTCTGCATACTCCGTAATCTTCAGCATCCACTGACTCTTCACCTTGCGGACCACTTCCGAACCGCAGCGCTCACAGACACCGCTTACCACTTCCTCATTGGCAAGCCCCACCTTGCAGGAGGTGCACCAGTTGATGGGCATTTCCGATTTGTAGGCCAGTCCGGCATGAAAGAGCTTCAAAAAGATCCACTGTGTCCATTTATAATATTCAGGATCGGTGGTATTCACCTCTCGTTCCCAATCAAACGAATATCCCAAGCCCTGAAGCTGTTTTTTAAACCGCTCCACATTGTTTTTTGTTACGATCCTGGGATGAATGTGGTTCTGAATTGCGTAATTCTCCGTAGGCAGCCCAAACGCATCCCATCCCATGGGATACAATACATTATATCCCTGCATTCTTCTCTTTCTGGCTACAATATCCAAGGCGGTATAGGGCCTGGGATGTCCTACGTGGAGGCCTTGACCTGAAGGATAGGGAAATTCCACAAGTGCATAATATTTGGGTCTGGAATAGTCATTACTGGTAGCAAAGGCTCTTTCTTCTTCCCATATCCTCTGCCATTTCTGTTCCAGCTCTCTGTGATGATACAATTCAGCCATCTTGATCCTTCTTTCTGTGATGATATCCGTGTAATATGTGTCATATATGTAACATAAGCAGCATATTCCGCTTTATTGGCAGGCGCTTTTTGCCTGCCATAAAACGGCACGTCCCTCGTAATTCTATACTTAATGTTCTTATCTGTCAAGCATCGGGCTACAAACTACTCAGCCCCAAAATACGCATCAAACAACCGTTTGGCGATGGGTACCGCATAATCTCCCCCGGAACCGATTCCCTCTACGATGATCGTAACGGAAACCTCCGGATCCTCCGCCGGAGCGAAGCCCGTGAACCAGGCATGAGAATCTTCCTTTACTCCGTTATATTCCGCAGATCCTGTTTTTCCCGCAGCCGTATAGGAGAGTCCCGACAGCTTGCGGGCTGTTCCTTCCTCCACAACGGCAGTCATAAGCCTTCTTACGGTTTCAGACTCCTCCTCTGTCATGATTGACTGATAGCTTTTGGGCTGAAACTGTTTGATGGTATTTCCGTTTCTCGTCACTACCCGATCCAATACATAGGGTGCCATCACGGTTCCCCCATTAGCAATCCCGTTTGTAATCATATGAAGGTGTATGGGTGTGATCTGTGCGATCCCCTGACCGATGGATATCTGAATCATTTCACTGTCCGTGGTTTCTTCCGATACGGGAAATTCTCCCACCGAATAAGGATATGAGAGGGGCAGCTTTTCTCCAAAATCCAATTCCTTCAGCAAATCTGCAAATTTCTTTCGATCCAGACTCATTCCGATATTGACGAAGGAGGCATTGCAGGATTTTGCAAAGGACTTCGTCAGATCCACTACGTTGTGAACGGAACCGTGATAGCAGTTCACACGATCCTCTTCCCGGTGGTAAGCACCGCTGCATTGGTAACGATATCCGCCGTAGGTGTCGGGATTTTCTCTGATATATGCCAGAGAAGTAATGATTTTAAAGGTGGAACCCGGCGGATAAATCCCCTGTGTGGCACGGTTAAGGAGTACAGAGTCGGAATCCTGGGCAAGATAGGTTTCCCAATCCTGCACTACGGTCATGGGATTAAAATCCGGTTTGGAAACCATGGCCAGCAGTTCTCCCGTTTTTACATTGCTGACAATGACGGCGCCTTTGGAGACCCCCAGTGCCTTGGATGCAATCTCCTGCAAATCTTTTCTGAGTGTCGTATATACGCTGTCTCCCGGGTTTTTATCTCCCGAAAGCTCATTGTCAATCTGATCCGACAGGGGAATATTGGTATTGATCAGATAATAATTTGCAATCGCCTCGATCCCCGTCCTTCCTTTGGTGGAAAAACCCACTGCATGGCTAAAAAGATTTTCATAGGGATAGATTCTGTGTTCTTCACCATTTTCGTCAATCTCCGTATAAGCCAGTCGTTCTCCATCAGCAGAATAGATACTGCCGCGATAGTTTTTTCCGGTAATGATCTGCTGACGGGAATTATAGCTGTTGTTTACCATCTCCTGTTCATTGGTGGCTACAAAATACCCAAGATACCACATCATTACCAGAAACAGCAGCGTAAAAAGATAGGCCGTGAACAGGATCTCCCTATTCTTCCACCCTCCGGTTTTCCCATCCTTGCCTCGCCCACGCTTCTTCTTTTCTTTTTTTATTTCTTCTCGCTTCATAGAATCTCTCTCTTTGCTCTTCCCATTCTTTCTGCTCATCTACCCGGATCATATACAGTCCCTGAATCACAGAGAATATGACCAGAGTGGTCAACACACTGCTCCCTCCGTAACTGACAAGAGGAAGGGTCACCCCCGTCAGAGGAATAAATTTGATTCCTCCCCCAATGGTCAGAAACACCTGGAAAATATACATAACGCCAAAGCCTGCCGCAATCAGCTGATAAAACCTGTTGTGCAGACGCATGGAAATGTTCATAAACATCAGAAAGCAGCTCAAGCATACCAGGATCATGCATAAGGCAAAAATGACGCCAAACTCCTCGGCTATGGCAGAAAACATAAAATCCGACTCCACATAGGGAATATCTGCCGGTGTTCCCTGATACAGTCCCATTCCGAACCAGCTTCCGCTTCCCACCGCAAATAAAGACTGTGTGATCTGATACCCTTCCGCATCGATGTAAGCAAATGGATTAAGAAACGCCTTTACCCGAACCTGCACATGGGAAAACAAATAGTATCCTGCCACCGAAGCCAGACTTCCGGCACACAGACCTGCCAGCAAATAAAGATAGTTTCCGGTGGCAATCAAAACCATAAACAGGTATCCCACAAAGAAAATCAGAGCACTTCCAAGATCTCTTGAAAGAACAAGCACCAGTACGTGAGCCCCGGCCCAAAGTGCGGATATAAAGATCTGCTTCAGATTCGTAGCCTCATAGAGCATGGAGGCCACAAAAAAGACAAAAATGATTTTCACAAATTCGGAAGGCTGCAGTGTGATTCCCGCAATCGTATAGGAAATCCTGGATCCATGTGTCACCTGTCCCAGAATCAGAACCAGAGAGATGGCAGTCAGTCCGAGGATTCCGTATATCCATTTGAGATGTGGTAAAAACTTCAGTCGGTGTACGAAAAAGGGAATGATCAATGCTGC
This sequence comes from Lachnospiraceae bacterium, assembly GCA_017396675.1. GTDB lineage: Bacteria > Bacillota > Clostridia > Lachnospirales > Lachnospiraceae > SFDP01. The sequence goes on along the minus strand of JAFQLB010000006.1, from coordinate 6,052 downwards.
CACAAGAGACAATACCACAATAAAAAACTGCTTGATGGCCTTGTCGAAATCAAGCCGAGACAGCATCGAAAAACCGATCCCCAGAAGCATACACATATTGTTGATCACAAGACGATTGATATCCGGATAAATCATCTGATACAGAACAATGGTTGAAAACAGGGCTACCTGCAGAAAGGCATAGAAAAACAGATATTCGATCTGTCCCGTCTGCAGTGCTATGACAAGAAAAGATAAAAACTGTATGAAAAACAGGTAAATGTACTGGCGAACGTAGTTTCCTTTTCTGTCCTCTTCTCTTCTGTGACGAAACACCAGAAAACATTCCAGACTGTACAGTGCCATAAAGGCAGGCAGAATGTATTTGGAAAGTTCAATCAGATACCGATACATTTTGTTACAGTGCTCCTTTTTTATAATGTCCAGTCGTGAATTCCCGCAAAAAAGAAAAATCAAACTCCTTCCCGTGCTGTCTCAAAAGATATTCTCGGAGTATACGTTTCGCATCCTCTCCTGTTTCACAGGTAAATTCCAACCGCAGAGATCCGCCGGGCAGGGTATCGATCTGCTCCAGATACCCATGCAAGGACAGCGGGACGGCGTTATAAATTATGTTTAGGCAATGATGGCAGTTAATCTGTACCGGAAGACGCTTTTGATATCTGTCAATCAGACAATCATCCAGGGTGATTCCATGCTTCCTGCAGCCAACATGGGTCTTACGGATACAATTGGCGGTCACCATCACAGGAATTCTTCCGTAACACATATATTCCATTTTAGGGCTGGTCAGAAGACTCCAATCCCGGAAACTGCCTTCCGGGGATGCACTGATACTGTCTGCCCGGGACTCCCAGAAGAGCATACTCTCTCTATTAATCACATACATATGATTATGGAGCGCGATTCCCTTACTGTAGGAAACTGCATTCAGATATCCGTAGGTCTCCAGATTGGAGATAAGGACACCACTTGCAAATCCACTGCTGTTTTTCAATACCAGATCCAGCAAAGGCAAGTCCTCCTGCCTTACAATTTCCGGCAGTGTGACCCACACAGCATGGTTTTTGGCGTATTCCGTAAGCCGTTTGATAAGTTCTGCATCCGGGGTAAGAAACAAATCTCCATGTACGTACAGGCGATCCATCTCCAATCCGCAGACTGCCAGACACTGTTCCTTGGTAGTCACCGCCACATGAATGGCTTTTCCCCCACTGCTTTTTCCCAAAGCAGAGCTCGGCGCAGTCTCCTTCTTGGAGCCTTTCTCCGGCAAGGAAGCCAGTCTCTTGGCTCTGATTTCTTCTGTCACGGTCTCTTCCAGCCTGAAAAAGGCCTCCCTTCGCAGTTCATTCAGCTTTTGAAGGGGTAGAAACAGATCCCCTTCCATTGTAACGGTGAGAGCCTTCAGTTCAAATGCCGTATTCCCTGTTTTAGAAAGCTGTTTTTCCACATCCGCTGCGGAAAGCGGACGTTTTTTTGCCTGCTGCGGAATCTCTCCGCTAACTGTTACAGACTTCCCTTTGGCTGTCAGTGTAAAGAGAGCCGGGCTTCCTTCTTTCAGACATATTTCTCCCGTTGCCTCCAGCCTTGGTATGGATACCTGGTATGCTTCATGGATTTGCTTTTGGAGCTTATCATCCATACTTCGATACCCGGGATGCTCCAGGGTTACCATATCCCTGCCGTTTCGCTTATAATAATATCCTTCCTGTATTTGTGTCCGGATATACAAAGACTTTAGAAGCTTCAGGTCTTCTTCCTCTACATGATAGGGCTCCACGGGATGTTCCATATACATATCCCTGTATCTGCGGTAGACGGAAACCACTCCCGCCACATATTCCGGCCGCTTCATCCGCCCTTCGATCTTAAAAGAATCAATCCCCGCTTCCATCAGCTCCGGCAGCAGCTCTATGGTGCACATATCCTTCAGGCTTAAAGGATATTCTTCCCTGCTTTGCCTCTTTTTCCCGCTCTTCCGCTCTTCCCCTTTATCAGCCAGGCAAATCTTATAGGGCAGGCGACATGTGCCCGCACATTTTCCTCGATTACCGCTGCGGCCTCCCAGGAAAGAACTGAAGAGACATTGGCCGGAATAAGAATAGCACATTGCACCATGGATAAAGCTTTCCACCTCCGCGCCTTCTTCTTTCATAGCCTTCAGTTCCGGCAGAGAAAGCTCTCTTGCAGGAACCACTCTGGAAGCTCCCAGAGACTTTAGGAATCGAATCCCATACCTCCCCGTCACGGCCATCTGTGTACTGATGTGAATCTCCAGCAGCGGAAACTCTTTCCTGATCAGATCAAGCATTCCTATATCCTGAATGATTACCGCGTCCAGTCCTTCCAGATACAGTGGCAAAAGAAACCGGGGCACCTCTTCGATCTCATCTGTTTTCAATACCGTATTGACTGTGAGATATACCTTTCTGTCAAACAGATGTGCATATCGTATGGCTTGACACAATTCTTCCTGCGTAAAATTTTCCGCATAGGCTCTGGCCCCAAACCGTCCGCCGCCCAAATAAACGGCATCCGCCCCCGCACTGATGGCTGCAAGGAAGCTTTCATAATTGCCTGCGGGAGCAAGTAATTCTACTTTTTTCATCTTTTTCTCACTTATGTATACCCATCTTCCGACAGTCCAATACCTTGCCGGAGGTGGGTATCCTTTTGAAATCATTGATATGAAAAAAGCTGTCAAAGACAGCTCTTTTGTAATAGTATTAACGATTATCTTTCAGCTCCGTCTCCAATCGGATGACTTTTTTTTCCGAATCCACAAGCTCTCTCTGTGCATTGCGAAGATTCTTTTCCGTGCTTTCCAGCTTCATCTGGGCTGCTATCAGTTCGTGCTTTAGGTCGTAAATCTCTTTCTCCTTCTCTTCCAGATCTTCTTCCAATGCCGTAATCTGCTTTTTTGCCTTAAAATAATCATCCGCCACATTCAACTGAAGAAGAATGTTCTGCATGTCAAGCGACTGTCTGCGGAAACTGTCCACTTTACCGTACTCTATCATTTTATTGTTGATGTAAGATGCTACCTTCTGCAAATACTCTTCACTTTCATATCCGCAGAGCGTCAATACCTTACCGCCGATAATCACTTCCGCATCCGTTTTGGCTGCCATGCTTCCACCCCTTTTCCCCTCTTTTTCCCATTATATATAAACCATCTTTATATTTCAAGCCCCAAATGTCCGTAAGCAAATTCCGTTACCGTCCGTCCTCTCGGTGTTCTGTTCAGAAAACCGTTTTTGATCAGATACGGTTCATACACATCCTCAATGGTTCCCGGATCTTCACCGACGGCAGCCGCCAACGTATCCAATCCTACCGGCCCTCCTGAGAATTTGGTAATCATGGTCATCAGAATATTTCTGTCAATGTGATCCAACCCCATTTTGTCCACATCCAGAAGATCCAGTGCCGTATTGGCCACCTCCTCCGTAATGATACCATCGTATTTTACCTGTGCAAAGTCCCTTACCCGTTTTAAGATCCGATTGGCAAGCCGGGGCGTTCCACGGCTGCGTCTTGCCAGTTCCAAAGCACCTGCTTCGTTGATCTCCACCTGCAGAATCCGTGCGGAATGCAAAACGATGAGTTTCAGTTCCTCCACAGAATAAAATTCCAGCCTGTGAATCACCCCAAAACGATCACGCAAAGGTGCCGTCAGCATACCTGCCCTCGTAGTAGCTCCCACCAGTGTAAATTTGGGCAGCTCCAGTCGGAGACTTCGGGCGGAAGCTCCCTTCCCGATCATAATATCTATGGCAAAGTCCTCCATGGCAGGATACAGCACTTCTTCCACCTGACGGTTGAGACGATGGATTTCGTCTACAAACAACAGATCCCCCTCCTGCAGATTGTTCAGGATCGCGGCCATTTCTCCCGGTTTTTCAATGGCAGGCCCGCTTGTGACCTTCATATGCACGCCCATTTCATTGGCAATGATCCCTGCCAATGTGGTTTTTCCAAGTCCCGGAGGCCCGTAAAACAATACGTGATCCAGAGCGTCCCTTCTCTGCTTTGCCGCCTCTATATAGATCTGCAGACTTTCCTTGGCTTTTTCCTGACCGATGTAATCCTTCAAGCTCTGAGGCCGCAGGTTACCCTCTATTTTCACATCTTCTTCCGTCAGATTTGTTTCAATCATCCGTTTTGCCATGCTTCCCGTTCTCTCCCGCCGTTAAATCATTCCTTTCAAGGCTGCTTTCAGGATATCCTCACTGCTCATATGCTCCGTAACCGTAACGCTGCTGATCCCTTTATAAGCCTCCGAAGGACTGTATCCCAGTGCCGTCAATGCTTCCAAAGCATCCTTTCTGGCAGCCTCCGCAGCACTGTCAGATATCCCCCGGTCTACCCGGACAGAGGCTTTACCCGTTTCTGTGATCAGTTCCTCCGCATCCACTTTATCTTTCAGATCGATCAAGATACGCTGCGCTGTCCTTGCGCCAATCCCCGGAGCCTTGGCAATGGCTTTGGAATCCTGAGAGAGAACCGCAAGTCCCAGCTGCCTTGCCGAATAAACGGAAAGAAGTCCAAGCGCCCCTTTCGGTCCCACGCCGCTGACTCCCAGCAGCGTCTGAAACATAGCCAGGTCTTCTTGATACAGGAAGCCGTACAATGCAAGAACATCCTCCCGGACATAGGTATACGTATACAGCTTTACCGCACTGTGCAGTCCCGGAAGCTCCTCAAGGACTCTGGCCGGCACTTTCACCTGATATCCGATATTTCCCGTCTCCACTACCACGTAATCCGTTCCCGCTTCCTCCAGGACGCCTTTGATATATGCAATCATACATTTCTCCAGTTTTTCTACGATTTTACTCCGGTTTTACTTCCGCTTATCTATACACTCGGATACGATTTCCGTCTGCTCCGGCAAAACGTCGTACCACCGGAATACCCAGGGCTTCAATCATGGTTACATGATCGGCAATGTTGACACTGTTGTTTTCATATTCTTCCACGGTACAATCCAGCAACGCATACTGCGGCTTTGTCAGACGATACAGTTCATCATTGGAAATACCCGCCATATAGCCGTGATGGGGAATCTGCAGCACATGGGGATTCACAAGCGTCTCCTCATTGGGGTAGTCCGTCAGCATATCCTGCAGTGTTACCTCCGTCATATCGGCGGTAAACAGCATGGAAAAACCATTCACCGTCACGGTGAATACCAGAGAGTTGCCGTTGATATCCTTTCTGTCAAATCGAAAAGAAGAAAAACAGCGAAGCTCCATTCCGGAAAGCTCCAGCACGTCCCCCTGTTCCATAGGAATATATTCCGTCTCCGCTTCCGTGGCTGCCTTTACATTCTCGAATTCATAAAACAAGATGGCATTGTTCAGCAGAGCATAGACATCGGGATCCTCATTCTGAAAAAACTCCGGTGTAAAGGGTGCGTAATACACCGCTTTCACATGGCTGCCGTTGTGCTCCATAAAGTTCAGAAAAGCTCCGATGTGGTCCACATGGGGATGGGTCAGAATCCAGCCTTCCACTTCTCCCCCATGGTCATTGATATATTGGGTAATCCGCTGGCCGTCTTCCCCCAGAAATCCGCCGTCAATGATATATAATTTCTCATCCGGTGTATGCAGTGCATAGGCCGCACCTCCCCAGAAGGTAGGAAAGGGCAGCTGATGGATCTCAAAATATTCCTCTGAGATTTTTCCGTAGGAAAGAATGTGCTCTCCCGTATCCGTCACCTCCAAAGAAAGTGCTTCTTCGGTGTCTGTCTGCGACGTATTCCCTTCTGTCTCCTCAATTACCTGACCATCCTCCACCGACAAAAGCTCTCCTCTTCCGGAGGAACCGCAGCCGGACATCAGAAAGAGACAGAGGACGACCAAAATCGTCCCTGCCTTCCCTGCATTTCTTCGTAAATATAACCAAATGTTTTTCATATTCTGTTCCGTATCTACTTCTGGTTGATGTAGTTAACCAGCCCCTGAGCAGCAATGATCTTCTGCATAAAGGGCGGAAAGGCCTGTCCCTGATAGGTTTTTCCGGTAGTCAGATTGGTAATGATACC
>JAFQLB010000100.1 GCA_017396675.1 Lachnospiraceae bacterium | reverse complement strand
TAATGAGTGTCACAAAATCTGTGACAGCATTGCTGATAGGTATTGCCATTGACCAAGGTTTGATAAACAGTGTAGACGACTTTGTGATGGACTATTACAAGGAAACTTACACTCCCAAACGAGGAGAGCAAACGATATTTCAGGTTACAGTGAAACATTTGCTTACCATGACAGCACCCTATAAGGGAAAGAGCGAACCCTGGACAAAGGTTTGCACATCGGAAGATTGGACATTGACAATATTGGATGTTTTGGGTGGTCGCAAAGGTATTACGAATGAATTCAGATATCATACGCTCGGTGTTCAAATCCTCTTGGGAATGATCAGGATCGCAAGTGGTATGAATGTGCTGGATTTTGCCAACGAATATCTTTTTAAGCCTTTAGGAATTACACCAAGAGAAAGTGCAGGATGTGAGAGTAAAGAAGACCAGTTTGAGTATTTAATGAACAAAAATGACCACGGCAAGGTTTGGTTTTTGGATCCCACAGGTATGCCCACTGCAGGTTGGGGCTTATCTCTTTCTGCTTATGAAATGGCACAGATAGGTTTGATGGTGCTTAATAACGGTGTTTATAATAATACCCGTATTGTAAGTGAGAATTGGATTGAAATGATGACAAAACCCCACATATCTACCGATGAGAAATTTGGGAATCAGGATTATGGTTTTTTGTGGTGGCTTCCTCACAGAACAAGGGAGGTAATTGCCGCTGTCGGTGATGGCGGCAATATTATATATGTGGATAGAAAAAACCAAATTGTAGTAGCCATAACCGCACATTTTAAGCCTATGGTTTTTGACAGAGTAAAATATATTGAAAAAAACATTGTGCAAGCATTAGTAGGGGGATAGAAAATATATATGATAAAAACAAGAGAGCAGGCGCTGGCGTATGGATTGTCATTTCCCGAAACATATCAGGATGCTCCGTTTCGTGATGACAATTGGCAGCTGGTTCGGTTCAGGAAAAATAAAAAGGCTTTTTTATGGATCTACGAAAAAGATGGGTACGTAAATCTCAATGTCAAGGCAGATCCGGTGAAGGCGGTATTCTGGAGAGACATATACAGGGCTGTGATACCCGGCTATCACCAGAATAAGGAGCATTGGAATACCCTGATCCTGGATGGGAGCATTCCGGACAGTGATGTGAGGCTGATGATTGCGGAAAGCTATGATCTGATATCGGACAGTCCTGCCCGGCGGATCTATGAGGCGGTGAAACGAATTCCCTACGGTCGTGTGGCCACCTACGCTCAGATAGCAGCCATGGCGGGTGACGGAAAAATGGCAAGAGCAGTGGGGAATGCCTTACATAAAAATCCGGATCCGGAACACATTCCCTGCCATCGGGTCGTAAATGCAAAGGGAGAGCTGTCCGGAGCGTTTGCTTTCGGCGGCGCCGGAGTACAGGGAAGGCTGCTGGAGGAGGAGGGCATTGTATTGCAGAAGGGAAAAGTCAACCTGAGACAATATCAGTGGAAGGAATAACAGGGATTTTGCTCTTTTATTCAAAAAAGCTTTCGTTCCGGGGCTTCTTTTTGTATAATAAAGAGAGAGGCTTCCGGAGGTAATTCTTCGTGTTGCAGGCAGAGAAACAGGGAAATGGAGACGGATCTATGGGTTGCGGCAAGAGGCTTATGATTCTTGATATGGATGGTGTGGTGCTGGACAGTGAACCCCTCCATAAAGAGGCCAGAGAGATAATGATGGAACGCTATGGAGTGATGGGAATGGAAGACCTCCTGGCGACTGTGGTAGGTAAGTCCATGCGTGATTTTTGGGCGGCGGTAAAGGAAAGGATGCTGCCCGGAATAGATCCGGATGCCATGGAAAGAGAGCATTATCTGTTGGTGGCCCGCCTGGTGGGGGAACGGCCGGGACTGGAATCCCGGGGGTTGAGGGAATTTCTTCGGTGGGCAAAGGATCGGGGGATGAGAATTGCCCTGGCCTCCTCCTCCCTGCGGGTTATGGTAGATGAAGTGCTGCGATGTCTGGATTTAACAGAAGTCTTTGATATTACGGTGGCGGGAGATGAAGTGGTACATAAAAAGCCGGAGGCAGATATTTACAAAAAGGCACTTCAACTGGCCGGCTGCCATCCCCATGAGGCGGTGGCGGTGGAGGACTCTGCCACAGGAATCGAAGCGGCGCACAGGGCAGGGGTATTCTGCTTTGGCTATCGGAATATTACCTCCGGTTGGCAGGATCTTTCCCGTGCAGACGGGATGATAGAGCATCTGAAGGATATCATGGAAAAGTCGGAGGTTTGGGAAGTATGAAGGACAGGCTCTATGCCTGACTGCTGCGGATAAAACGGTTTTAAAAAGGTCAGAAGACAAAGGAGGAAGAGCGGATGAGAAAGGAATTCTTTTTTCCGTCGAAAGACGGTATTACTCAGATTCATGCGGTAGAGTGGGTGCCGGAAAAAGAAGTGACAGCTGTGCTGCAGATGTGTCACGGTATGGTGGAACACATCATGCGCTATGACAGGTTTGCTGCTTTTCTTGTGGAAAAGGGAATATACGTGGTGGGAAACGATCATCTGGGTCACGGGAAATCTGTTCTTGAGGACAACCGGCGGGGATACTTCTGTTACACTGACGGCAATGAGGTTTTGATAGAGGACATTCATAAGCTGCGAAGCATTACATCGGAAAAATATCCTGACAAGCCTTATTTTATGCTGGGTCACAGCATGGGTTCTTTCCTTCTGCGTCAGTATCTGGGACTTTACGGGGCGGGCCTGCGGGGAGCCGTAATCATGGGAACGGGAGATCAGCCGGAGGCGATGCTTGGTGCGGGAAGACTGGCCTGTCGCCTGATTGCCATGGTCAAGGGCTGGAAGCATCGCAGCCAATTCCTCTACAATCTTTCCATCGGTGCATATGAGAAGCAGATGGGGCCGGGATGGCTGTCCGCCAATCCGGGCAATATCAAAAAATATAACGAAGATCCCATGTCGGGCTTCAAGTTTACCGTAAATGCGTATTTCCATATGTTTACGGGAATGCAGAGAATGAATCGGCTGGAAAAGGAGTGCAGGGCGCCGAAAGAGCTGCCGCTGTATTTTGTGGCCGGGAAGGAGGATCCCGTAGGAGACTGCGGTAAGGGAGTAGAGGCTGTCAGTAAGCGCTATCTGGACAGCGGATACAGCGATGTGAGCATAAAGCTTTATGAACATGACAGACATGAAATACTGCATGAGAAGGATAAGTATACCGTATTTGAAGATATTTTTGTCTGGATAGAGGCAAAGTGCTCTTAAAGGATAGTTTATTTGTCAAATTCGGAAAAGTGCTTTTCAAAAATCACCCGGAGGGCTGCCTCCGCCTCTTCCAGGAAGGCATCGTAAGTGTGCATCATTTTTTTGGATTCCTCGGTCAGGCGGGAAAACCCTCCGGTTTTGCCGCCCTGCTGCGTTTCCAACACGGGAAGCTGCAGCTGCTCCTCCATGGTGGCAATGATTTTGCGGCCTTTGGAATAAGATATTCCCATATGCTGGCAGGCATTGGAGAGAGAGCCCGATTCTTCCGTCAGCTGCAGCAGCTGATGAATGCCGGGACCGTAAAAGTCCCGTTCCCTGCTGATTTTGATCCGGAAAGAGGCTCTCATCTTCATAACATCATGACCCTTAAGCAGGGTTTCATAGGCGGTTCCAAGGGTACCCTCCGCCAAAATCCCGGGATCCTTCGTTTCTATCGTTTGTCTGTTAAGCCGGGCGGCTCTGACGGCGCCCCTCAGTCCGTCGGGACCGTGATAGGAGAGGATGCCGGGAAAGCATCTCTCCCTAAGCAAGATGGGATGGCCGCATTTTCCCTGACAGGCGGGAATGCAGACATCCTCCGTTCCGTTTAGCAGAAGGTGAACGGTCTGCTTTGAAAACATGGGCGTGTCAACGGAGGTGATCAGCACTTCTTCGCATTTGCCCTGCAAATAAAGAAGCCCTTTTTTTATGCTGTCCAGCATTTCTCCATTGGCCGATGCGGTCAGAAAAATAAGATTCATGGAAGGAACCAGCTTTTGGGGCAGCGCATCCTCGTCACCAATGACAACAATACGCTGAATGTGAGCCAGTTTGAAAAGCATGACAATGCGCTCAAGGGCTGTGATTCGACCCAACTGTTTTTCGGGTGAAAATTTATCCTTACTATTTGTTTTTCCGGCAGCAATGATCAGGGCGGCTGTCATCCTTTCTCTCCCTTCCCGCAAAGCATCGGACTGCTTTGGCACACCCTTAGCATACC
>JAFQLB010000099.1 GCA_017396675.1 Lachnospiraceae bacterium | reverse complement strand
GGCATTTCGACATTTGCCGAAGAGGTGTATTCTGGCCTGTACGATGAATAAAAGGTATTGGATTTTTCATAGATTTTAAATAGTTTTATCACAAAATAAACACAAATGGAAGCTACACTGTGAGAAGAAACGAAAGAGAGAAGAAAGGAGCACATATTATGTACGAAGATTACAATCATAACAATGAAAGAAACAACAGTCTGAGCAGTTATTCTTCCGATAATACCTTTTCATCCGGCGGTAATTACAGTTCTTCTTACCAGGACTACAGATACAGCAATACCTATCCCAATGACTTCCATACCAGGAATGCCGGATATTCGGATTCGAATAAGGACAAAAACAATAAGAAAAAAGGCGGTTTTTTCAAAAAAGCCATCGGCGGCATCCTGATCGGCTGCTTTGTCGGGCTTTCTGCAGGGGTATGCTTCTACATCGTGGAGCAGATCACACAGCGCAGCGGTCCTGCAGCGGCTCTGGAGGAAGAGCTGCAGGCATCACAGGAGGAGAAGGTGCAGCCGGAGAAAGCAGAGGCACCGGAGGAGGCGCCCGCATTCGTCACGGAATCCGGTATTGAGAGTACGGGAACGGTAACCGCCGTAGTTACCGATGTGACCAATGTGGTAGAGGAAGTGATGCCCAGTGTTGTGTCTATTACGAATACGGCGGTAATCACACAGAACTTCTGGGGGCAGACACTGCAGAGTGAGAATGAATCCAGCGGCTCCGGCTTTATCGTGGGAGAAAACGAGAGTGAGCTCCTGATCGTCAGCAACAACCATGTGATCGCAGATTCCGATACCCTGAAGGTACAGTTTATTGACGGAAGCGTAGTGGAGGCCAGAGTCAAGGGTGTGGATTCCAACATGGATCTGGCAGTAATCGCTGTCAGTGTGGAGGATCTGTCAGAGGAAACCTTAAGCAGCATCAGTATTGCCAAGCTGGGCAATTCCGACACGCTGAAGGTGGGAGAGCCGGCCATTGCCATCGGTAATGCCCTGGGCTATGGACAGTCTGTGACTACAGGCGTGATCAGTGCACTGAACCGTCAGCTGGAAATGATGGAGGAGGGAGCCACATCCTCTACCCTGATCCAGACAGATGCTGCTATCAACCCCGGTAACTCCGGAGGAGCCCTGTTAAACGTGCGGGGTGAGGTAATTGGCATCAATTCCAATAAGATCGGCGGAAGTGCCATTGAAGGTATGGGGTACGCGATTCCCATATCCAGTGCCAAGCCCATCATCGAACAGCTGATGAGCCGTGAGACCAAGGATAAGGTGAAGGAGGAAAACAAGGGCTACCTGGGAATTTCCGGTCTTGACGTAACAAGTGATGTTTCCCGGATGTACGGTATGCCGGAGGGTGTTTATGTGGCACAGGTATACGAGGGCAGCGGAGCAGCCGGAGCCGGCATGCTCAAGGGGGATATTATCACCGCCTTTGACGGAAGCACGGTGGGAAGCATGAGCGATCTGCAGGGATATCTGCAGTACTATGAAGCGGGAGAAACAGTGACGGTACAGCTCCAGCGACCCAATGCGGGAGGTTATGTGGAGCAGATTGTAGAGGTAATATTGGGCAAACAGAGTATGTTTGCGGAGGACAGATAGGCGTATGGCAGAAGAATATAATTCCAATTCACAGGATGAGAATCAGGATAAATACGAAGACGTCTGCTTTATTTGCAGACGTCAGGAGAGCAAAACAGGCAAGATGTTTCATCTTCCCAACAACATTACCATATGCAACGATTGTATGCATAAAACCATGGAGACGGTAAGTCAGTTCGACTATCAGGGGATGCTGCGCGATCCTGCCATTCTGAACAGATTTTATCAGTTCGTGCCTCCCGGCAAAACGCCGGGAGCGCCGGAGACTGAGGAGAATGAGCCATCCGGGCAGGAGGAGCAGCCCCTGCAGAGTGGCGATAGAGACAATAAAGACAACAAGGACGATCCATCCCATAAGGGGGAGAAAAAAGAGGAAGAGAAGAAGCAATCCTCGAAGAGACCCTTTCCTACCATCAGCTTTGTAAATCTTGCGGATCTTCAGGGAGACGGGATCATTCCAAACAAGCAGAAGATCAAGAGAAGAAAGAAAAGCGAGGAACCGGTGCTGGATATCCGAAATATTCCGCCGCCCCACAAAATCAAGGCGCAGCTGGACGAGTACGTGATCGGTCAGGAGCATGCCAAGAAGGTGATTTCCGTAGCTGTATACAATCATTATAAGCGTGTGGCTACGGGCACCATGGATGAGATTGAGATTGAGAAGTCCAATATGCTGATGATCGGTCCTACCGGCAGCGGCAAGACCTACCTGGTTAAGACTCTGGCACGACTTCTGGATGTCCCCCTGGCCATTGCAGATGCCACCTCGCTGACGGAGGCGGGATACATCGGAGACGATATCGAAAGCGTAGTCAGCAAGCTTTTGACAGCGGCCGACAACGATGCGGACAGAGCGGAAAGAGGCATTATCTTCATTGATGAAATTGACAAGATTGCCAAGAAAAAAAACCATCATTCCAGAGACGTCAGCGGTGAATCGGTGCAGCAGGGGATGTTAAAGCTTTTGGAGGGTGCGGATATTGAGGTGCCGGTGGGAGCCAGCAGCAAAAATGCCATGGTACCTCTTACCACCATCAATACGAGAAATATTCTATTTATCTGCGGCGGTGCATTCCCCGATCTATCGGAGATTATCAAGCAGCGGCTGAACAAACAGACGTCCATCGGCTTTGGTGCCGAATTGAAGGACAAATACGATAAGGAAAAAAATATTCTGGATAAGGTGACAGTAGAGGATCTCAGGAAATTCGGTATGATTCCTGAGTTTTTGGGGCGCTTACCGGTCATTTACACGCTTCAGGGACTGACCAGAGACATGCTGGTACAGATTCTGAAAGAGCCGAAAAATGCCATTTTAAAGCAGTATCAGAAGCTTCTGGAGCTGGACGAGGTGAAGCTGGAATTTGATCAGGGGGCTTTGGAGGCCATTGCGGAAAAGGCTCTGGAAAAAGATACCGGAGCCAGGGCACTGCGGGCCATCATAGAAGAATTTATGCTGGATATCATGTATGAGATCCCCAAGGATGATAATATTGGCAGAGTTACCATTACCGGAGAGTATATCCGGGGAACGGGAGGACCTGTCATTGATATCCGAAGCAACAGAGCGGGCCTGGAGGAACGTGATTCCCTGCGGGAGGTTGTACAGTAGGAAGGACAGAGAAAAAGGAGCGGAGAATGAAGACCTACGAGATTGTATTGTTTGATCTGGACGGAACGCTGACGGATTCCGGAGAAGGCATCGTCAATACCATGAAAGAGACGCTTAGGCACTACGGGATCTCCATGGAAGGCAAGGTCGAGATGGACAGATTCATCGGACCGCCTCTGAAGGAAACGCTGATGCAGTATTATGGATTTTCCAAGGAGAAAGCGACGGAGGCCATGGTCTATTTCCGTGAACGCTATCCCAAACGAGGCATCTACGAAAATTATGTATATGAAGGCATAGAAGAGCTGCTGTCCCGACTCAGGAGAGGCGGCTTTCGACTGGCTGTGGCTACCTCCAAGCCTGAGATATTTGCAAAGGAGGTACTGCGTTATTTTCGACTGGAGTCTTATTTTGAGGCGGTGGCAGGAGCACTGATGGATGACTCAAGGTCGAAGAAATACGATGTGATTCTGCATTGTCTGGAGCTTTTGGAGGTGCGTGACAGATCCCGGGTGGTCATGGTAGGAGACCGGAAGCATGATGTGGAAGGCGCCGCCAAGGCCGGGATCGACTGCATTGGTGTACTCTACGGCTATGGCACCGAAGAAGAGCTTACCGGAGCCGGTGCGGCTCATATCGCTAAGAAGGCGGAGGATATCGCACGGATACTGGAAGTGCTGTAGAGATGACCACCTTCCGTCCCGGAGGAATCCGTTCTGCAGACTTTCGTTGGATTTATCAGACTCCTGCTTTTCAATCATGCTGCGACCCGAAACGTTGTTTGAGCCCTTAGGAGCCCATAGAGGATTATAAACCACAGTAGGATACAAACAGCTATCACCAAACTTCAAGAAAAAAGCCGGTCGTATTGGCTTGGGAGGCACAGGCGCGCGCAGATTATGATTTGTGACGCGCCGCTTCTGATTGGAGTCCATTCCAACAGAAGCTGAATCGG
>JAFQLB010000098.1 GCA_017396675.1 Lachnospiraceae bacterium | reverse complement strand
CCTTTTGCATGAAAATGCGACTCGGTCTGCAGAGGTATTTGCGGAAGCAGGAAGAAAAGCAGGGAGCCTCGTGCATGGACGCACGAGGCAGGAGCCGCCATACATGGATGTATGTCGGCTCCGGTCACGTCGCAACTAATATGTTTCTATTCCTGTATCCGCCAATACCTCTGCAGACCCGAGCATTTTCCCGGCAAACAGGCAATGTATTCGGACATTTGGAAAACAAGGCAGATCCACGTTATAAATCTTACTTTTAGAGAAAAGGTTTCTTATCTCATATCCCCTTAACCACCGGCACCTTCTTACGCTGTAATGATAACACCGCCGTCATTGGCATACATGCTGCTGATACCTGCCGTATCCATAATACGTACATTCAGAAACTCCGCCCTCTTAAGAACCAGTTCCCGCATCAGCTCTGCTCGGTCCGGGTTGTTGCAGTGGGTGATCATGAGGGTTCTGCCGGTGCAGTCTCCCACCGTCTGCACCAGAAGATCGGCCATCTTTGCCAATGCCTTCTTCACTCCGATGGCCTGCCCCGCCTGCACGATCTCTCCCTTGACCCCCTGCATCACCGGCTTAATATTCAGGGTGGAGGCCACCAGGGACTTAACTCCCGTCAAACGACCGTTCTTGCGCAGTGTATCCAGATTGTCCAATACAAAAAACGTGGCCATCCGGTCACGGAACTCCTCCAGCTTCCCAACAATCTCTTCAAAGGAATATTTCCCGCTTTCCTCCAGCTCCATAGCCTTTAAAGCAATCTGGGTCTCCCCGCAGGAGGCCGACTCCGAGTCTACGATATGGATCTTCTTTTTGCCATAGGTCTCATAATACAGGTCTCTCCCCACTACAGCACTGTTATGGCTGCCGCTCAAGTGGGAGGATAGCGTCACTACATATACGTGTTCTGCTTCCGTCCGATAGCTTTCCATATATTTCTCAGGGGATGGACAGGAGGATCTTGGACATTCCGTACAGGCAGCCACCTTCCGCAAAAACTCCGCCTGATCAAAATTCTCATCATCCATTGTGTGCCAGTCGCCCACCTGCAGACCCAACGAAACGATCTCAAATCTCGAATCTCTTTTGTATTCTTCCGGTAATTCACAGCAGCTGTCCACCACAATTTTATAGCTCATCCATCTTCCTCCGATACCATGTAGTTTTCATTACCACATATGATAGCACTTTTCACCCTGTCCGTAAAGGGAATATTGAATTTTTCTCCATTGTACCGTATACTGAAAGCAACCCAGACTATCATGTCAAACAGACAAAAGGATATGAATTATGTTATCCTCGAAAGGGAGAAATTATGATTGCTCTGCAGATCACAGATGTGCGCGGGTTTATGGCCGGACTTCTGAATTCGGATTGCTTCGATTCCTTTCTGCTTCAGGAGGCATCCATTCACACCTACAACACATTTACCATTGACGGTCATCAGAACCGCAGCTACTATACCCGTGAGGAGCTTCAGGATCCCATCCTGTTTCCTTACGAATATTCCTCCTGGCATCAGATGAGGGAGTTGGTTTACCAACTGATCAAAGGAAAGAAAACTCCCTTGTTTCTGAAGATCATTCTTCTGCTGAAGCCGGAGGATGCCTACACACTGCTGGAGGCCAATCATGCTTCCGGGTACGCCCCGAACCTGAAGAGCTTCGTTGTTTCCATCCGTTTTGACCAAACCGGTCTGCGACTGACAACGGGGACCTCCATGCTTACCTTCCTCCCGGATAAGCGGTGTGACGATATCTGGGATGAAGCGTTCCTGGATTTTCTGAACACCAAAAAGATAGACTACGACCTATTGCTATAACCGATTGCTCTGACTGATCGCTATCACAACAAGGAGGCATCTATGGAAATTGAACGTAAATTCAGAATCTCTCGTTTACCCGATCTCACCGACTGTTCCTTCCATGCATTGGAGCAGGCCTATTTGAACCGCGACCCTGTGATCCGGATCCGCAAGGAGGATGATTCCTACTACATGACCTACAAGGGAAAGGGACTTCTTGTCCGTGAAGAGTACAATCTCCCCTTGAACCGGGAGTCCTACTACCATCTTCTTTCCAAGGCAGACGGCAAGATCATCCGCAAAACCCGTTATCTTATTCCCTACGGCAGACACACCATTGAGCTTGACATTTTTTCCTCTCCCCAGGAGGGACTTATGATCGCAGAGGTAGAATTTGAGTCTCAGGAGGAGGCCAATGCCTTTGAACCACCGGAATGGTTCCTGGAGGATGTGACCTCTGATACAGCCTATCACAATGCCAATCTGAGCAGATGAGAAGAAGACGCTGAGATTTTTCAACACTCAGCGTCTTCTTTTATGTGTCCTCAGATCATCGATCTCACCAAGATCGGGCAGCCATACCGAAGATGCATCGATAAAGCTGCTCCTGTCCTCAGCCTGTGCGGCAATGGTTGCGGGGATCCTGCCTTCCAATTGCCCCCTGACGCTCCTTGCACGAAGAAGGCAGAAGTTTGTAATGGTATCCACCCCCAAAAGGAACTCCTCATAGGTGCAAAATGCCGTCGGATCACACTTTACGTAAGGCGCGATCATCCTACGCGTCTGTTCCGCAAATTGTTCAAAATAACCGCTTTCAAAATACTCCTCTATCAGAAGGTCAAAGTATGCATGATAGCGGGTAAAATATGCGTCATTCTTCATCAGATTATGATACAGCGGTCGCTTCAGCATTACATCACCGCTTGCCGGTGTATTGATGGGATAATTGACATACAGCGTAGCGTCATTGACAGGCTCCGGCATCCCGAGTGAGTAGGTGGCAAAAGCAAGATTGTAATCCCAAGGCAAAATACTCAGGATTCCCTCTTCCTCATACAGATAATAATTGTGCCCCGTTCTCCCCAGATAGCTGTCTAAGTTCACCACAAAAACCTGTACCGTAAAATAGCGAAGCACCTCGTCCACATGGATGGCAGCTTCCATATTTTCTCCCGAAGCCAGCACCTTCAATGCATTCACTACCCTCTGTTTTTCACTGTCGGTGACGGCAAATTTGGCATTGCGAAAAATATTGTCATAGCTTTCAAAATCATCATCCGTATAACGCAGATGCACATCCGCGTTTTCTTCATTCAGGGATTTGTAGTCCGGCTTGTAAAGCTGACCGTGGTGATTGCCGAAATTTCGTCTGGCAAACGCTTCCTCCGGCTCCTCAATGGCCAGAAACAGCCCCCAGTCGTTCCCATTGACCCGTACCCAGACCCAGCTGCACAGCGGTGTGGGAACTTCCATATGCTCCATCATATCATAGGTGATCCATGTCTTTATATAGCTGTTATCCTGGAAGGAAGCGTCCAGTGAGAACTTATCCAATCCATAGTAGCTGCCCTGCTGATAATGGTCCAGCTCCACCTTCAGACTATAGCGATCCAAACCGTATTGTCGGGTGAGCCGCAGCGAATTGTT
>JAFQLB010000097.1 GCA_017396675.1 Lachnospiraceae bacterium | reverse complement strand
CTGGGTGTCAGCGCAGAAGGACTGCCTACCAATTCCATTGTAAGAGAATTCGTGGGAGGAAGCTGTTTTAAGGTGTAAAAAGAATAAGTGGGACAAGTGATCGCAGCTGCCTCAGGGCAGGTGAGGAAAGTCCGGGCTTCACAGGGCAGGATGCCGGATAACGTCCGGTGGAGGCGACTCCAAGGCCAGTGCAACAGAAATAAACCGCCACAGCTTCGGCTGTGGTAAGGGTGGAAAGGCAGTGTAAGAGACTACCGCCTTTCCGGTAACGGAAAGGGCACATGTAAACCCCATCCGAAGCAAGACCAAGCAGAAAGCGACAGGTTTGCCCGACCTGCTTTCAGGTAGGTTGCTGAAGGCTGCCGGCGACGGCAGCTTTAGACAGATGATCACTCGCGACAGAACCCGGCTTATCGTCCTGCTTATGCGGGTCGGGTTACAAGTCCGCAGGGATTTGTAACCCGACTGAAATAAACAGACAAGTGCAAAGCTGCACAGGAGGATAGAATGACAAAAATTGATATTATTTCCGGATTTGTGGGAGCCGGAAAAACGACCTTGATTAAAAAGCTTTTAAAGGAAGCACTGCAGGGAGAGCAGGTAGTGCTGATTGAAAATGAATTTGGGGAAATCGGTGTGGACAGCGGCTTCTTAAAGGAAGCGGGGATTGAGATCAGAGAAATGAATTCCGGCTGTATCTGCTGTTCTCTTGTAGGTGATTTCGGTACATCTTTACAGGAGGTGATCACAACCTATCATCCCCAAAGAATCCTGATTGAGCCCTCCGGCGTAGGAAAGCTTTCGGATGTGATGAAAGCGGTGGAAGATCTCCCCATGAAAGAGGAGATCCGATTAAACAGTGCCGTTGCCGTAGTGGATGCTTCCAAATGTAAAATGTATATCAAGAATTTCGGTGAATTCTTTTTGAATCAGATTGCTCATGCGGGAACCATCGTTCTGAGCCGGACAGCCGGTATGGCAGAAGAGAAGCTGAATCAGGCGGTAGGACTGATTCGAAAGGAAAATGAAAAGGCAGTGATTATAACAACGCCCTGGGATCTGTTGGACGGCAGAGATATTTTACAGACTCTGGAGCAGGGGAATTCACTTGAGAAGGAATTGCTGGGCCAGGTATGTAAGGATCATGAACATGATCATGACCATCAGCATGACCATGGTGAGCATTGCGGCTGCGGCTGTCACGATCATGAACATCATCACCACGGGCATGACCATGACCATGGCGAGCATTGCGGCTGCGGCTGTCACGACCACGAACATCATCATCACCATGCGGACGAAGTGTTTGCAAGCTGGGGGAAAGAGACGCACCATGGGTTTACCGAAGAGGAGCTTCAGAAAATATTGGAGCAGTTGGAGGAGGAGCATACCTATGGTATGGTATTGCGTGCCAAGGGGATGGTGGCTCAGTCGGGAAGCGGAGACTGGCTGTATTTCGATTACGTACCCGGCGAGATCCTAATCCGCACCGGGCGGCCGGATGTGACAGGCAAGCTCTGTGTGATCGGTGCTCAGTTGAAGCCGGATGCGCTGCAGGCATTGTGGGGCGTTTGATACTGCCCCATTGATATCGGAACGGAGTTATAGGAAGAATGATACCTGTTTATTTTATTAATGGTTTTTTGGAGAGCGGAAAAACGGAGTTTATCAAGTTTACCATCTCTCAACCGTATTTTCAGTCACGGGAGACGACGCTTCTCATTCTCTGTGAAGAGGGAGAAGAGGAATACGAAGAGGCATTGCTGAAAAGCAGCAAAACGGTGTTGGAGGTCATCGGAGGAGAGGCCTTGTTTACCCCTGCCCATCTGTTGGAATTGGAAAAGAAGCACAGACCCGGCCGTATCATCATTGAGTATAACGGCATGTGGAAAATGAAAGACCTGACACTGCCCACCCATTGGCAGATCGAGCAGCAGATTACCCTCATCGATGCTTCTACATTTCCCGTGTTTTATACCAATATGCGGTCCATGGTGGCGGAGATGGTCCGTCAATCCGAGTTGATTATTTTCAACCGCTGTGACGGCATCAGGGAATTGAGCAGCTACAAAAGAAATGTAAAGGCAGTCAATCCGCAGGCGGAGATTGTTTTTGAGGATGAACAGGGAGAGATCAATGAAATGATGGAGGAGGAGCTTCCTTACGATTTAAACAGCCCTGTCATCGAACTGGACAATCTCGGATTCGGTATCTGGTATCTGGATGCTTTGGATCACGTGGAGCGATATCAGGGAAAAACAATTTCCTTTCTGGCGCAGGTACTGAGAC
The DNA here is from genome assembly GCA_017396675.1 of Lachnospiraceae bacterium. Taxonomy (GTDB): domain Bacteria; phylum Bacillota; class Clostridia; order Lachnospirales; family Lachnospiraceae; genus SFDP01. The sequence goes on along the minus strand of JAFQLB010000097.1, from coordinate 20,456 downwards.
CAAAGAAGTTTCCCGCAGACTGCTTTGTCCCGGGACGTCTGGCAATGACCTGCTGCGCCGATGATATGGCTTTTTTGGGATATGTGTGTAAATACGACCGGGCAGATCGTCTGAAAGAAAAATCCTGGGTAAAAGTGACTGCCAGGGTTGCCTGTGAATACTGGGCGGATTACGGTAAGGAAGGACCGGTGCTGTATGCCTCTTCGGTAAAGGCCGCAAAGGCGCCCAAGGAGGAGATCATCAATTTCGTATAAAAGGGGAAGTGGTGTAAGGAGATGAGCAGGGAGTCTGACATCCTAAAAGAGGACAGAATGCTGCAGAAGCGTTTTTGTGAGCTGGCAGAGCGTTCTTTTTCGCAGAATATTTATACCTACACCTCCTTTCTCTCCCTTCCGGAGCAGGATTTATTTCATCGGATGGAGTCTGAGCTGCAGTATGCCGGAGTTACTCTGTATGGAGGCGCGCAGGGCTGTGACAGAAGGATGCTGCGTTTCGGCAGCAGCAGCCGAATGGGATTTGAAGAGGAATTTCCCATACGCTGTATTGCGGCCGAGCCCAGGCAGGAAAAATACAGCCAGGAGCTGACCCACAGAGATTATCTTGGAGCATTGATGAATCTTGGCATTTCCAGAGAACTGCTGGGGGACATTTTCGTAAAAGAGAAAGTAGGATACTTTTTCTGTACGGAAAGAATCGCCCCTTTTCTGGTGGAGGAACTGACCAGGATCCGACATACCGCTGTCTCCTGCCGCATCCTGCAGGAATGGGCTGACTGTCTGAAAAAAGAGGTGAGCATTCGCAAGGTAGGGGTGGCGGGAGAACGTCTGGACAGCATTTTGGCCAAGGCGTACAATCTGTCAAGAAGTCAGAGTCAAATGCTGTTTTCGGCAGGAAATATCTATGTAAACGGACGGCTGTGTGAGAACACCGGATATCGGCCTAAGAACATGGAAGAGATTTCCGTCAGAGGCTACGGGAAATTTCGCTATCGGGGTGCAGAGGGCTTGACGAAAAAGGGAAAGTTATCTGTGATACTGGAAATATACGGATAGTTTATGTGTATTTGGAGGAAGTAACGTTGGAGCATATCGTATATCATCTTACATACAGCCTTGCGCATATTCATGAACATATGCACGAACATGTTCATGTTCATAGCCATGGCCACGGTGAAGGAGGAATATGGGACCTCCTGCTGTACAGTGTGGAGCATGCTGTGGAAGACAGTATCGGGGTGCTGCCGTTTTTGCTGCTGACCTATCTTTTGATGGAGTATATAGAGCATAAGGCAGGCAGCAGGCTGGGAAAAATTCTTACCCTTTCAGGCAAAACGGGACCCCTGTGGGGTGGTTTTCTGGGGGTGATTCCCCAGTGTGGGATGTCCGCCGCAGCCTCCAATTTTTATGCGGGAAGGATGATTACACCGGGTACATTGCTGGCCATTTATCTTTCCACCTCTGATGAGATGCTGCCCATCATGCTTTCTTCAGCTGTTTCGCCATCGGAGATCGGGAGGATTTTGGCACTAAAGGTGATGATAGGAGCCTTGGGCGGCTTTGCGGTGGATTTTGTATACTTTCATCTGATGAAAAAGGAGCGGGAAAGCATCAGGATCCATGAGCTGTGCGAGCATGAACATTGCCACTGCGAGCGGGGCATTGTACGATCTGCGCTGAATCATACAATACGTATCTTTCTGTATATATTACTGCTGACGATTCTGTTGAATCTGGCAGTGGAATGGGTCGGGGAGGAAGCCCTTGCCTCTTTTATTCTGAATAAGCCGGTGCTTGGACCTTTTCTTGCAGGTATTATCGGTTTGCTTCCCAATTGCGCTGCCTCCGTCATCATTACAAGGCTGTATCTGGACGGGCTGATGAGCCTTGGAACCATGATGGCGGGTCTGCTGGTGGGAGCCGGTGTGGGCATTCTTGTATTGCTGAAGGTGAATGAAAATAAGAAAGAAAGTCTTGGTATCATCGGACTCTTATACGGTATCGGTGTATTTGCCGGGATATTGCTGAATCTGATAGGATAGACCGGGAAAGGATAAGAGAAGGGAAAAGACGCAGAGGTTTTTCAGAGTCTTTTCCCTTCCTGTTTTTTACTCAAATCTTGTCATATCGTACTTTTCTTCGCAGTATTTACAGCGGTAGATTTCCTTTTCTTCGTCTGCCAAAACGAAGATGTGAGGAAGCTCCTGTTCAATGGATGTAATGCAGCGGGGATTTTTGCATTTTAAGATATTTGTGATTTCTCCGGGAAGTACCAGAGCCTTCTTTTCTATGATCTCTCCGTCCTTTATGACGTTCACGGTGATGTTGTGATCGATGACAGCCAACACATCCAGATCCAGAGCATCGATATCGCATTCCACCTTCAGAATATCTTTTTTCCCCATCTTGTTGCTTCTGGCATTTTTGATGATTGCTACGCTGCAGTCCGGTTGATCCAGCTGCAAGTGATAATAGATGGACAGGCTCTTTCCTGCGGGAATATGATCCAGCACATAGCCTTCTTCAATTTGTCCTACGTTTAACATGGCGACCTCCTTATTTTATGATAGAAAAAATCTGTTATCGGATACCCAGCAGTGTCAGAATCAGAGCCATACGTACATAAACTCCGTACTGTACCTGCTTGAAATATACGGCCCGGGGATCGTTGTCGATCTCCACGGAGATCTCATTGACCCTGGGAAGAGGATGCAGTACCAGCATATCCGACTTGGCAAGATTCATTTTTTTCTTATCCAATATATAGAAATCCTTCAATCGTACGTAGTCTTCTTCATTGAAGAAACGTTCCCGCTGTACCCGTGTCATATACAAAAGATCCAGGCTTCCCATCACGTCCTCCAGGCGGATTACTTCTTCAAAGGGAATCTGCTTTTCCCGAAGCTCCTCGATAATGTAATCAGGTACCCGAAGCTCTTCCGGTGAAATAAAGATAAAACGGATGCCGCTGTAGCGGATGAGAGCATGGATCAGAGAATGCACCGTTCGTCCGAATTTCAGATCGCCGCACAGACCCACGGTAAAATTGTTCAGCCTTCCTTTCATGGAGCGGATTGTCAAAAGGTCGGTCAATGTCTGGGTGGGATGTTGATGTCCTCCGTCACCGGCGTTGATAACGGGAATGGTGGATTTTGTGGCGGCTACCATGGGAGCGCCTTCTTTGTGATGACGCATGGCACAAATATGTGCAAAGCAGGAGATCACACGGATGGTATCGGATACACTCTCTCCTTTGGAAGCGGAAGAGGAGGCGGCGTCAGAGAAGCCAAGAACCTGTCCTCCCAGTCGGAGCATGGCGGATTCAAAGCTGAGTCTTGTCCGGGTACTGGGTTCATAGAAACAGGTGGCCAATATTTTGCCGTCACAGTCGTGAGCATACTTGTCCGGATGCCGTTCAATGTCATTGGCCAGAAGAAACAGCTTCTCCAGTTCTTCTACGGAAAAATCCAAGGGGGTCATCAGATGTTTCATATTCTCCTTCCTTTCTGATCTTGATGCTGCGTCAAAAATTTCAATGTATTCTATCATATGGTCACTCTGCTTTCAATGAAAAAAATACAAAAAAGAAAATAAAAATGATATTTATTTTGCAATACATGGGTACATGGATTATAATGAATAACAACACCACGTAGGGGATCAGAAGATAACAGGAGATAACAGAAAAGAATCTGTGGGATATAAGGAGGAGGAAAGAGATGAGCGGTTATACGGAACGGAAGAGATTGTTGTTTTTCGGCTTGCCCTGGACATTTACAAAATATGAGGTGACAGAAGATATGATCACCTGTAACAGCGGATTTCTTCGTACGGTGGAGAATGACTGCTATATGTATAAGGTACAGGATGTACAGCTGAGAATTTCCCTGCCGGAGCGCCTGTTCGGTCTTGGAACCGTAGTCTGTTTTACGGGGGATTCCACCGATTCCACCTTATGCCTGGAACATATCCGCAATGCCAAGGAGATCAAGAATTTTATTCTTCAGGCTTCCGAGGAAGCCAGAAGGAAACGCAGGACGCTGACCACACTGGATATCGGCAGCGGTGAGATGGATGATATAGATGAATTTTAGATTCCGGCTCCGGCCGGGGATCATCGGCGCAGGAAAATGCGTTCGATGAGAAGTCCGAGACAGAACCAGCCCGGAGCATAATCCAGCCGGATGACATTATGAATCTGATAGCGGGAGGCGGAATAATCCCAGGGACAGGCCTGTTTGCCGGTCAATAATCTGCCGCTGATATATTCTCCCGTAAAGATCAGCAGCATATAGGACAGTCCGCGGTAGAAGGCAGGCGCCTTTTTAAGAATTCGGTAAGGCAGTGCAAGCGCACAGCCGCAGCCGTAGATGGGAAACATCCACAGAGAGGTGGTGCCCTGTAATTTCCAGTTTCTGTATCGAAAATTTTGAAATGCGGTAAACAGGATTTCCACACACCACCCCAGGATCCCGCAGTAAAAAAAGTTTTGAAAAAAAGTCTTCATAGGGACAGTGTGCCCGGAAGGGGAAAGAATATGTATGAATTATAAACAAGCCATGGAATATATGGATTCCTGTAAGGTGTACGGAATTTCTCCCGGACTGGACTGCATTCGTGAGCTGCTGCGCCGTTTGGGAGATCCTCAGAAGGAATTGCGGTTTATTCATATTGCCGGTACCAATGGAAAGGGCTCGACCCTTTTTTTCGTTTCCAATTGTCTGACGGCGCATGGATGGAAGGTGGGACGTTTTTTGTCCCCCGTTATTTTTTCCTATGAGGAACAGTTTCAGGTGAATGGGAAACCAATCAGCAAAGCCATGCTGGGGCGCCTGACAGGTGCGGTGGCCCGGGCGGCAGAGGACATGGCGGAAGAGGGACTTAAGCATCCCACGGTCTTTGAAATGGAAACAGCCCTTGCATTTTTGTTTTTCAGAGAAAAGAAATGTGAGATCGTGGTACTGGAAACGGGGATGGGGGGATTGATGGACGCTACCAATGTGATAGAAACGCCCCTGGTTGCCGTACTCACCCATATCAGTCGTGACCATATGGCATATCTGGGGGATACCCTGGAGGAGATTGTGGCACAGAAGGCCGGGATTATCAAGAAAGACTGCAGGGTGGTGGCTATGGAAAACACACCTGAAACAGAAGCCTGCATCCGAAAAAGAGCGGCAGAGGCAGGGGCGAAAGAGGTGGTCTTTGTCCGGCAGCAGGACGTCAGGGATTGTCATTTCGGACTTGGGAAGCAGCGTTTTTCCTACGGACGCTATCAGGATATGGAGATCACCCTGGCAGGCATCCATCAGGTAATGAATGCGGCGTTGGCACTGGAGGTGACGGAAGCCTTTGGCAGACAGGGATTTTCCTTGTCCGAAGAATGCATGCGCCGGGGAATGGGAGTGGGAAGCTGGCCGGCCCGGTTTCAAATATTGCAGAAGTCTCCTTTGTTTCTGGCAGACAGCGCCCACAATGAAGAGGGCGCCCGTCAGCTGCGCAGGTCCTTACAGTTTTATTTTACAAACAAACGGTTTATTTATATAATGGGAATGTTCCGGGATAAAGAATGTGACAAGATCATAGATGCCACCTGTGATCTGGCAGAGTATATCATTACCGTACAGGCAAAGGGCAATCCGAGGGCGCTGCCGGCTCTGGAACTGGCACAGCGGATTGCATTAAACCATGATAGAGTCACCGCTGCGGACAGTATCGAGGAGGCTGTGGAGATGGCGCATCTTCTGGCGGAGCGGGATACGGTGATTGTGGCATTCGGTTCTCTTGCCTACATGGGAGATTGTATCCGGGAAGTGGAAAGACGAAAAGACAGGAAGGGTACCGCAGCATGGGGCGGTGCCGGAAGAAGAGGAAGAAATGGTAAATAAAGAGCAGATCATGGAAGGCGTGAAATTGATACTGGAGGGTATAGGCGAATCTGTGGATCGGGAAGGTCTGCGGGAGACTCCGGAGAGAATCGCACGTATGTACGAGGAGATCTTCGGCGGCATGAGGGAGGAGGCGGAAGCCCATCTGTCCAAATGCTTTTCTGTGGAGGATACACAGATGGTTCTGGAAAAGGATATTGTATTCTATTCCATGTGTGAACACCATCTGCTGCCTTTTTTTGGGAAAGTGCATGTAGCCTACGTGCCGGATGGCAGGATCACAGGGCTGAGCAAGCTTGCCAGAGCAGTGGATGTCTATGCCAGAAGACCTCAGCTGCAGGAGCGGATGACGATGCAGATCGCACAGGCCGTTATGCAGGCACTCTCTCCTCGGGGCGTTATGGTGATGGTAGAGGCGGAGCATATGTGTATGACGATGCGAGGGATCAAAAAGAGCGGAAGCAAAACCGTTACCTATGCCTATCGGGGATGCTTTGAAGAGGAGGCTGCTCTCAGAGATGATTTTTTCAGAATGCTGGGTAGATAAGGATGGAACGTATCAACAGAATACTTGAAAATGAAGAATATCGCAGCTATGTAAGAAGGATAGAGGAAGCGGAGAGAGAGCGCCGCTTCTGTCTTCATAATATGGGGCATTTTCTGGATGTGTGCAGGCTGGCTCTTTTGGAATATTATGAGGCGGGACAGAAGGGGGAAGTGCCTGATCTTAGAATCGATTGGATCTATGGGGCGGGGCTGCTTCATGACATCGGACGGTTTATGGAATATGAAAGCGGAATCCCTCACGAAAAGGCAAGTGCCGGGCTGGCTCCGGGCATTCTCAGAGACTGCGGATTTTCGGAGAAGGAAATCAACTGTATTACGGAGGCCATTGAGAATCACAGAAATAAGGAGGTCAGTGACCGGATGTCCCTGTCCGGCTTTCTGTACCGCGGAGATAAAAAGAGCCGTCCCTGCTTCGCCTGCAAAGCAGAGAGGGAATGTGATTGGAGCAGTCAGAAGAAGAATCTGAAGCTGCTCAGATAGGAAGCTTGGCATGAAGATCGGCAATCGGGAATTTAGTATCGGAAAACATACCTATATCATGGGGATCCTGAATATGACTCCGGATTCCTTTTCTGATGGCGGCAAGTACAGGGATATGGACAAGGCCCTCTTTCGCGCCGGAGAGATGATTTCGGAAGGAGCGGCGATCCTTGATGTGGGAGGGGAGTCCACCCGCCCCGGAGCAGTGAAAATATCGGCACAGGAGGAGATGGAGCGGGTATTGCCGCTGCTGGAACGGCTGAAGGATACGTATGATATTCCTCTGTCGCTGGATACCTACAAAGGCGAGGTGGCGGCGGCAGGAATCCGGGCAGGTGCGGATATGATCAACGATGTTTCGGGATTGTCCCAGGATCCTGCTATGGCGGGTATCATTGCAGAATCGGGGAGTGCCTGCTGCCTGATGCATTCCGTCGGGGAGAAGATCAGGGGAGATGTGATGGACAGAATCCGGAGAGATTTTGAGAAGATATTAAAAAGGGCAGAGCAGGCGGGCATAGAAAAGGAACGCATTGTTTTGGATCCCGGCATAGGCTTTGGGAAAGACTATCCGCAGAATCTTGAGGTGATCCGCAGGATTGGACAGCTGCAGGAGCTGGGATATCCTGTTTTGCTTGGAACCTCACGCAAATCGGTAATCGGCATAACGCTTAAGGTACCGGTGGAGGAGCGGTTGACCGGCACGCTGGTTACCGGTGTCATGGGGATTCTGGGAGGGTGTGCCTTCCTGCGGGTACATGATGTCCGGGCGCATGTGGAAGCAGTCAGGATGACGGAAGCCATACTTTACGGAGGGGAGGCTGTGTTATGAGCATGAGAACAACAGATGAGATCCGAATCCAGGATCTGGAGGTATATGCTTACCACGGCGTTTTTGAAGAGGAGCAAAGAGAAGGACAAAGATTCTATGTGGATGCCGTGCTATCCACGGATTTGCGCCAAGCAGGCAGCAGTGACAGACTGGAAGATGCCACCGACTATGGTGCGGTCTGTCATACCATATACGAGACTATGAGAGAGGAACCATGTCGGCTGATTGAACGGGCGGCACAGAAGACGGCAGAGGCAATTTTACTTACCTATCCCGATGTGCGAGCTGTGACCCTGGAAATAAAAAAGCCGGAGGCACCCATTGACTTACCCTTTTCCTGTGTATCGGTACGGATAGAGAGAGGATGGCACAGCGTTTACGTTGCGCTGGGTTCCAATATGGGGGATCGGCAAGCACTGATCAGTGAGGCCGTGGTGCATTTGAAGCAGGAAAACTGCTGTAGAGGAATCCGGGTTTCGGACTTGATCGAAACGGCTCCCTATGGTGGTGTGGAGCAGGAGGATTTTCTCAACGGAGTTTTGGAAATGGAAACCTGGCTGTCTCCCTTTCAGTTGCTTAAGCTTTTACAGGAAACGGAACGGAGGGCGGGAAGAGAGCGAAGCATACGCTGGGGTCCCAGAACTCTGGATATGGATATTTTGTTTTATGATGACCTGATACTGGAGGACATAGAATTGACCATACCCCATAAGGATATGGCCAATCGGATCTTTGTCCTGAAACCCTTGTGTCAGCTGGCGCCCGGCAAGCGTCATCCCGTACTGAAGCAAACGGTGGAAGAGCTTTTGACCCGGCTGCAGACAAATATGGGATCCGGTTAAGGTGTAAAGGTGGATACACTGATGGGGCCGTTCAGACTCTGGCAAAATACGGGTGTGGGTGCGTTAAAGGCATTAAAATACACGTATTGGGAAGTCATGTTAAGGTTCTCGTAATTGCCCGGGGCTACCGTCTCCTGCCCGCTTCCGTCCAGATTCATACGGATCAGTGCCGGATTATCGGGATCATTTTTCTGGTAGTAGATTTTGTTGCCGTATACATTGAAGGTGTCCACGCGATCCGTGGTCAGCACCTGATGATCTCCCGTCACGGGGTGATAGCGGTGAAGCTCATATTCCGAATCCAGATCCATAAAGTAGATGTATTCCCCATGAATAATGGGATTCCAAAGGTCATGCTCCCAGAGAAGGGTAGAGGAGCCGGAAGCCATATCGTAGGCGTAAAGATGATGATTCTCCCTTGTTTCGTTGTAATAGAGAACACCGTTTTGTACGGAAGCAGGAGAGATCATAGCTTCCATGATGGTGGTCTCGGAGGATTTGTCGAGAGCAAGACGATCCAGATAGACGCCCTGCTGGGTGGTATAATGCTGATAATACAGAGCGTTGTCCACAAGCTGGATGATGCCCGAGGCATCCCGCGTCAGGCAGGTGATGTCGTTTCCGTTTTTTTTGCAGCGGAAGACGCCGTAGGGTTGCCGGATAAATCCAAGAGCGAAGTTTTCCGTGGAATGGGTCTGGTAATAATAGAGATAGTCCCCCGCGGCATTGATATAGTTGGCGCCGGTTTTGGTCAGCTTTTTGGCCTGAGTTCCGTCGGGATTCATGCTGTACAGAGAGTAGTCGTCGTACGCATTGGCAAAATAAACCTTGCCGTCGTTTTCACAGAACAATCCTTTGTTAATCAGGTTTCCGGGCGTATTTCCCAGTGTTCCGGTGGGATTTTCGGGAATTCTGCCGGAAAAAAAGAAGGAAAACAGCAGGAATGCAACAAAAAGTATGGCGGCAGCGGCCAAGAGAATGCGTTTCAAATAATACATAGCATAAGACCTCCTTACGCGGATATTGTCTGATTACAGTATAAAATGATATTTGCTTGCTATCAAGTGGTTTTTGAAGTAAGATGAAAAACAACGGGTAAAAGCCCGGAAGATCGTATGAGTGTTAAAGGAGAACAGGGTATGACCGAGCTCTTGGAATTGAGGCAACGACTGGATGAGATTGACAGCAGGATTGTGGCTTTGTATGAAGAACGAATGGAGATTTCAAAAGAGGTGGCGGATTATAAAATCGCCACAGGAAAACCCGTACTGGATAAGGAGCGGGAGACAGAGAAGATTCGTAACGTTACGGCTCTGGCGGGCGATGCATTCAATAAGAAGGGAGTTCGTGAGCTGTTTGAGCAGATCATGTCTGTCAGCCGCAAGCTGCAGTATCGCCTGCTGGGAGAGGGAGGACACAATTCCCGTCTTTCCTTTATGCCTGTCAGTGATCTGGGGAGCGCAGATATCAGAGTGGTTTTTCAGGGGGCGGAGGGCGCCTATTCTCAGGAAGCCATGGAAACCTTCTTCGGAAAAGAAGCGGACAGCTTTCACGTAGATACATTCCGTCAGGCCATGTGTGCCCTGGAGGACGGAAGCGCGGACTATGCGGTGCTTCCCATTGAGAATTCCACGGCAGGTATCGTCAGCGAGATCTATGATCTTCTGGTGGAATTTGAGCACTATATTGTGGGAGAGCAGGTGATCGGTATTGAGCACTGCCTGCTGGGTCTGCCGGGTGCTTCCATGGAGGATATCCGCAGAGTGTATTCGCATCCTCAGTCTCTTATGCAGAGTGCCGCCTTTTTGAACCAACATTCGGACTGGCAGCAGGTCAGTCTGCTGAACAATGCCTTTGCGGCTCAAAAGGTGAAGGAGGACGGGAAGACAGAGCAGGCGGCTATCGCAGGTGCCGTAGCTGCCCGTATTTATGGGTTGGATATTCTGCAAAGGGGTGTGAATCAGGCGGAAAACAACAGGACCCGATTTATTATTGTAAGCGGACGGAAGATATTCAGAGAAGATGCGGGAAAGGTCAGTATCTGCTTTGAGATCCCCCACGAAAGCGGATCTCTGTATCATATTTTGTCTCATTTTATATACAATGATCTGAATATGACAAAGATCGAATCCCGCCCTATACCGGAACGAGATTTTGAATACCGGTTTTTTATTGACTTTGACGGGAATTTGAAGGACAGCGGGGTGAAAAACGCACTTCGGGGTCTGAGAGAAGAGACGGTGTATTTGAAGGTATTGGGCAATTATTAATACGGGGATGCGGGGATTTGTCTATGAGAGTACGGGAATTGATTTTGTATCGAAGCCTTGCAAAAGAAGGATGGCTGAAGGATATGGTATGGCTGACGGAGAATTCCGCAGATTCGCCGGATTCCTTGCGGGAAATGCAGTTTCGGTGGTGGGACTGTGTGGGAGAGCTTCTGAAAAGGGCTGACCGCTGCGGATTCCGTGGTAATTTATGGCATTGCTGTCTTGCCCACCTGTTGGTCAACGATGAGAACAGCTACAGCCTAAGCTGCGAGAGAAGAGGAGAGACGGGAGGAAGTCTGAAGCTTGCCGCCCTGCATGACATGACGATTCTTCGGGAGCTCTTTGCGCTGGATCTTGTGGAACTGATGAGCCGTTTGCAGGTGTCGGGAGAAGAGCTTGTGCTTGACTATGAGCCGGGCAGCGGCAGGGGCAGGGGGTATGCCTACAGCCTGCAGATACGGGATGAGATCTGCCGACTTGCCAAGGGTTTGGCAAAGGCCCACGGTTGTGAAGAATTCAAGGCGATGCTGACGGAATTTTACAGAAGCTTCGGGGTAGGAAAGCCGGGACTTCATAGGGCATTTCGCATCGGGGAGGAAGAGAGCGGCGCATGTATCCTTCCTATATGCGACATTGCACCGGTGTGTTTGGAAGATCTGGTGGGATATGAGATGGCCAAGAAAAAGCTGACAGACAATACGGAGGCGTTCGTCAGGGGAAGAGGGGGTAATAACTGTCTGCTGTACGGGGCGGCAGGCACCGGAAAATCTTCCGCCATCAAAGCCATTGTGAATGCATATTATGGGGAGGGACTGAGGATGATTGAAGTATACAAGCATCAGTTCCGAAAGCTGCATGATGTGACGGCACAGATCAAAAACAGAAATTATAAATTCATCCTTTATATGGATGATCTGAGCTTTGAAGAGTTTGAAACGGAATACAAGTACTTAAAGGCTGTGATTGAAGGGGGACTGGAAAAAAAGCCGGACAATGTACGAATCTATGCTACCTCCAACCGGAGGCACCTGATACGGGAAAACTATTCGGATAAACAGGAAGGGTCGGATGATCTGCATTCCAACGAAACGGTACAGGAAAAGCTGTCTTTGGCCGGGCGTTTCGGGATGACCGTTTATTTTCCCCCTCCGGAAAAAAGAGAGTTCCATGAAATTGTGAAGGTACTGGCAAAGCGTAGCGGGATCGATCTGTCGGAGGAGGAGCTGCTGGCGGCTGCAAACCGCTGGGAGTTGGCTCACGGAGGACCATCGGGACGCACTGCAAGACAGTTTGTGGATGATCTTCTGGGACGGATGCAGAGGGAGTAGCTATGGGAATCAGAATATTTGCAGCCATTGACGTAGGCTCTTTTGAGCTCACCTGCAGGATATTTGAATATACAGCCAAAAACGGAATGAAAGCCATTGATACACTGCGGTATCAGCTGGACTTGGGAAATGATACCTTCACCATGGGAAAAATAGGCAAGGATAAGCTGGATGAGCTGTGCAGCGTACTGCTTTCTTTTCGTGATGCAATGCGTTCCTACAGAGTGGATACGTACCGGGCCTGCGGCACCAGTGCGATCCGTGAAACGGAAAATACCATGATCCTTCTGGATCAGATTACCCAGAGAACAGGAATCAAAATAGAGGTATTGAGTAACTCCGAGCAGAGATTTTTGAATTATAAGGCAGCTGCCTCCAAGGGACAAGAGTTCAGGAAGATACTGGAGAAAAAAACAGCAATTCTGGACATTGGCGGAGGCAGCATCCAGATTTCTCTGTTCCATGAGGATACCTTAACCTCCACCCAAAACATCGGACTGGGTGTACTCCGTCTGAGAGAATTGCTGGAGCGATTTGCAGGGAACAGAGAAAAGCATGAGCGGCTGCTTACGGAAGCCATTGACGGAGAGCTGATCTCTTTTCAACGATTGTATCTGAAGAACAAAAATGTGGAACATATGGTATTGATCGACGACTACATTTCTCCACGGATGGTCAGGCTTCAGAAGCAAAAAATGCAGGGTATGAGCATGACCTACCAACAGTTCTGTGAGAATGGGGAATATTTCAGAAACAATGGAAGAGTGGGGAGGGAGTGGCTGCCGGAGATTTATGAGGAGGGAGCGGATCAGGTTTTCATAGCCTCCCTGCTGATTCGTAGGTGCATGAAGCTGATGGGGGCCAAGGTTCTGTGGACGCCCGGCGTTACACTTTGTGACGGAATCGGATACGAATACGGACAGAAAAAGGGGCTGCTGGAGGTGGGCCATGATTTTGAGCAGGATATTCTGGCCTGTGCCCTGCAGATCAGCAAGCGGTATCAGGGCAGCCCAAGCCAGGAAGAAACTCTGGAAACAGTCTGCCTCTTGATTTTTGACAGCATGAAGAAGATCCACGGTCTGAACAAGAGGGAAAGGCTGCTGCTTCGCCTTTCGGCCATTCTTCATGACTGCGGGAAATACATCAGTATCGCCAACATGGCAGAATGTTCTTACCAGATCGTTCTGTCTACGGAAATGATCGGACTTTCCCACAGAGAGCGGGAGATGGTGGCCAACATCATCAGATATCATCAGAAGCCCTTTGGCTATTATGAAGAGGTGGGCGCTGCTGCCAGTCTGGACAGGGAAGCGTATATGAAAATTGCGAAGCTGACCGCCATTCTGAAGCTTGGCAGTGCTTTGGACGGAGGACAGGGTCGGAAGTTTGAAGATGTCCGTGTGGTGCGGAAGGAAAATCTTTTGATGATCACCGTACACACCAATGAAGATATGACGCGGGAGCGTGGGCTGTTTGAACGGCAGGCGGATTTTTTCGAAGAGGTATACAGCATCCGGCCCCTGCTCCGGCAAAAGAAAACAGTGTATTAAGTCCTTTGGAAAGGCGGGAATTCTACGGTGAAACAGGAAGCGACCGAGAGAGAAACATTTCTAAATCCGGAATATTACAGAAACAGGGAATTGAGCTGGCTGCAATTCAACAGACGGGTGCTGCTGGAAGCCAGAGACAAGCACAATCCGTTGTTTGAGCGGCTGAAGTTTTTGAGTATCACAGCGTCCAATCTGGATGAATTCTTTATGGTGCGGGTGGCTTCCCTGCAGGACATGGTAAATGCCGGTTATCAAAAAAGGGATATTGCGGGTATGAGTCCCAAAGAGCAGTTGGAAAAGATCAGCAAGGTAACCCATGAGCTTGTGCAGCTTCAGTACAGAACCTATAACCGATCTCTGATCCCTCTTTTGATACAGAGTGGTCTGCAGGTGGTGGGACGCCACGAGGATCTGACCAAGGAACAGGCAGATTACGCGGATCGTTATTTTGAGGAAACAGTGTATCCCGTATTGACGCCCATGGCAGTGGATTCTTCCCGACCGTTTCCGCTGGTTCGAAACAAAAGTCTGAATATCGGAGCACTGATCAACGATAAGAAAAAAAATAAAAAAGAAGTGGAATTTGCCATGGTACAGGTACCGGGAGTCTTACCCAGAGTGGTTCTGCTGCCGGCCGGGAACGGACAGCGATCTGTGATTCTGCTGGAGGAGATCATAGAACGCAACATCGGGAAATTGTTTTTAAATTACAACATCGTATGTACCTATCCCTTTCGCATCATGAGAAATGCGGATCTTACCATTGAAGAGGATGAAGCGGAGGATTTGTTAAAGGAGATCGAAAAGCAGATCAGAAAGCGCCAGTGGGGACAGGTGATCCGCCTGGAAGTGGAGGAGGGGATCGATAAAAAACTGTTGAAGGTTCTGAAAGAGTCTCTGGAGGTATCGGGAGAAAACATATATTTTATCGATGGGCCTCTGGATCTGACGGTTTTGATGAAGATGTACGGTCTGGAAGGCTTTGATCATTTGAAAAAGCCCCCGCATGTGCCTGCGCCGGTGCCTGAGATCAAGGAGGGAGAGGATATTTTTGAATGTATCCGCAGAGGAGACATTCTGATGCACCATCCCTATCAGACATTTACACCGGTGGTGAATTTTATCCGTCAGGCAAGCAGTGATGAAGATGTTCTGGCCATCAAGCAGACGCTGTACCGTGTCAGCGGCAATTCGCCCATCATATCGGCACTGGAGCAGGCTGCGGAAAACGGCAAGCAGGTAACTGTGCTGGTGGAGCTGAAGGCAAGGTTTGATGAGGAAAATAACATTGTCTGGGCAAAGAGACTGGAACAGGCAGGATGTCATGTGATCTACGGACTGGTGGGACTGAAGACCCACAGCAAGATCACGCTGGTGGTGCGTAAGGAAGAAGACGGGATCCGACGTTACGTTCACCTTGGAACCGGCAATTACAACGATGCCACTGCAAAGCTCTATACCGATGTAGGGCTGTTTACCTGTAAGGAAGCCTACGGGGAGGATGCTACGGCAGTCTTCAATATGCTCTCGGGCTATTCCGAGCCGGTCAGCTGGAACAAGCTGTCGGTGGCACCCCAGTGGCTGAAGAGAAGATTCCTGCAGCTGATCTACAGAGAAGGGGAGCATGCCGGGAAAGGCAGAAAGGCCAGAATCATTGCCAAAGTCAATTCGCTCTGTGACAGGGATGTGATTGCGGCGCTGTATGAGGTTTCCTGCAAGGGTGTGGAAATTGATCTCATTGTAAGAGGGATCTGTTCTCTGAAGACGGGAATTCCCGGTATCAGCGAGAACATAAGGGTTCGCTCCATCGTAGGTGATTTTCTGGAGCACAGCCGTATTTTTTATTTTGAAAACAACGGCAGCTGGGAGGTCTACGCCTCCAGTGCCGACTGGATGCCCCGGAATTTGGAGAGACGTGTGGAATTGTTGTTTCCGATAGAAGATCAGAGGCTTAAGAGGAAGGCATATCACATTCTGGAAGGAGAATTACGGGACACCATCAAGGCCTCCCTGATGCAGCCCGACGGCTCCTACGAGAAGGTGGATCGCCGGGGCAAGGAAGCCTACCATTCACAGGAGGCATTTACGAGAGAAGCCAGGGAAGAAAGATAGGAGAGGAAACAGTAACATGCAAAACATTATTTTGGCATCCGCTTCGCCAAGAAGAAAAGAACTGCTGCGGCAGATCGGTTTGACCTTTGATGTTTGGCCGGCCATGGGAGAAGAGGTGATGGATACCCATGTGCCCCGGGAGGCAGTTATGAGGCTTTCAAGGGGGAAGATGGAAGAGGTGCTGAAGCGGTGCGACCGGGAAGAGGTGCTGGTACTGGGAGCCGATACGGTGGTGGCACTGGAGGGTGCCGTGATGGGTAAGCCCGCGGATGAGAGGCAGGCCCGGGATATGCTGCAAAGGATACAGGGAAATACCCATCAGGTATATACGGGCGTGGCACTGGGAATGTATCGGAAGGGAGAGAAGATAACCAGTGTGTTTTGCCAGGTAACAGACGTTTCGGTATATCCCATGGATCCGAGGGAGATCGATGATTATCTGGCTCTTGGTGAATACAAAGACAAGGCGGGAGCTTACGGGATTCAGGGGGCTTTCGCGGCACATATCCGGGAAATCAGAGGGGATTATTTTAATGTGGTAGGTCTTCCTGTGGGCAGAGTCTGGCAGGAAATAAAAAAAATGAGGAAAATATGAGGTAAAGGATATGCAGGAATACGATGAAATCGTTCTGAAGGTATTTTTGAAAAAGCAGGAACAGCTGTTTCCCCAACGGGTGGCGGAGACACCGGAGGAGGCGGAAGCATTTCTGGAAGAATGTATGGCGGTAGTGGCGGCTTCACCGGAGGAAGTCTGGGAGTATTTCGATGAACAGGGGATTGATATGGAGGGAGCCGATATCGGGGAGATCCTGGAAGCGGATGAGGTCTTTGATATCGGCGACGGAAGATATTTAATTGTGGAGAGCTGATTGCAGGATCTCTGCGAGACCATCGTTTTGATGGTCTTTTTTTGTGACCATGTCCGCAGCTGCCTTGACGCTTTCTCTGGCGTTTGCCATGGCGATCCCGAGGCCGGCTGCCTGAAGCATGGAAATGTCATTGACCTCATCACCGGCTGCCAGAGAGCGGGAAAGAGGAATACCGAGATGACGACAAAGCCAGATAAGGGCATTTCCTTTGCCGGAATCTCCCGGTATGATCTCCAGATACCAGGGATTGGAATAGAGGGTCAGGATCTTTTTCCCCCACTCTTCCTTTAAAGTGCGGGCAAGCTGTTCCAGCTTCTGCGGATATTCAAGCTCGATGGCCAGACATTTGCCGGGAGCCTCAGTCAGATATTTATGATACTCCCTGGTGATAATAACGGGAGTGAGAATATATTGACGATAGTAAGCAAGCTGAGGGCAATCCCCGGGACTGAGGATATGGGTATCCGTGTAGGTCTGACAGTACAGCCCCAGCTCCTCCGATCTTGCCATAACTGCGCTTACAATATCCATAGACAGCCCTTTTTTTAAAATCATCCGCTCCAAACCGCAGTCGTAGATCTCTCCCCCATTGCAGCCTATCAGGTAGACGCCGGGAAAATCCAGCTTCAGTTGTTTTTTGGTGGCAAGTATGCTCTCCATGGCCCGTCCGGTGCATAAGACCAGCAGATTGCCGGCTGCGGTCCATTGCTGCAGGATGCGGTAAGTGTGGGGAGAGACGGATTTATCCTCTCTGAGCAAAGTACCGTCCATGTCCGTAAATAAAATTTTTTCATCTCTCTTATATGGGGGCTTCATAGGAATGTCCTTTCCGATGCATTCGTTCTTCCAGCTCTTCCAGAATGGAGGCGGGGATGTACAGCCTGCCGTAGCCGCTGCCCAATTCCAGCCCCGGCTTGACGCTTCCGTGAAAGTCGGAGCCGCCGCTGACAGCAAGCTCGTTTCGTGCCGCAAGAGAACGCAGATACTGCTCTTCGGAAGGACTGTGGGTGCAGTAAACGGCTTCCAGACCATCCAGTCCCTGTTCCTTTAGGACTTCCACCAGTGCTTCAAGATCCCGGGAGGAAAAGCGATAGTGAAGGGGATGAGCCAGTATGGCCAGACCGTCCGCCTGATGGATCAGTTCAATGGCCTTTTGTGGTGTGATCCGTTCTCTGGGAATGTAGTGAGGAGAATGATCTCCGATATATCGGTCAAAGGCTTCCCTGTAGGATCCTGTATAACCGTGATGATAGAGATATCTGGCAAAGTGGCTGCGTGTCAGGATCCTTACGGGGAATTCCGCAGTCAGCTTTTCGTAAGTAATATCGATGCCTGCGGATGCCAGGGAAAGGCACATTTTTCGGTTTCTTTCTCTTCTGGAATTCACAAAATCCTGCAAATACCGGTGAAATATGGGACTGTGAGGGTCGATCAAAAGTCCCAGTATGTGAATGTCACGACCCTTCCATGCGGTGGAAAGCTCAATTCCGGGAATGACCCGAACCGGAGAAACACAAGCATCCGGGGTCAGAGCTTCCCCATGTCGGCGGGCGGCTTCAAAGGCTTCCGTCAGACCTTCCACCGTATCATGATCCGTCAGGGCAAAAGCGGACAGTCCTTTGGCTGCGGCCAGCTCTACCAGCTCCCCGGGGGTAAGGCTGCCGTCGGAACAGCAGGAATGCACGTGCAGATCTATGGGGCCCATCATCAGTTGTCTTCCTGTGTTTTTGTGTAAACAGTACGTTTTCTGGCCATTTCATCACTGGCAAGATACTCGTCATAGGTGGTGATCTTGTCGATCATGGTTCCGCCGGGAAGGATTTCCATAATACGGTTGGCGGTGGTCTGTACAAACTGATGATCATGGCAGGCAAACAACGCCACACCGGGGAACTTGATCAGTCCGTTGTTGAGTGCGGTGATGGCTTCCATGTCCAGATGGTTGGTAGGCTCGTCAAGAATCAGGCAGTTGGCACCGCTGATCATCATTTTGGAAAGAAGACAGCGGACCTTCTCACCGCCGGAAAGTACCTTTACCTTTTTCACGCCGTCCTCTCCCGCAAACAGCATTCTTCCGAGAAATCCACGGACATAAGTAACATCCTTTACGGGGGAGTAACCGGTGAGCCAGTCGGCAATGGTATAATCATTGTCAAATTCTGCCGTGTTGTCCTTGGGGAAATAGGCCTGAGAAGTGGTAACACCCCACTTGTAGGTGCCTTCATCGGGTTCCAGTTCTCCCATGAGGATTTTGAACAGAGTGGTTTTAGCCAGCTCGTTTCCGCCCACAAAAGCAATTTTATCATTGTGACCCACAATAAAGGAAATGTTGTCCAGTATTTTTTCGCCGCCGATGGTCTTGCTGATATTTTCCACAGTCAAAACCTCGTTTCCGATCTCTCTGTCGGGGCGGAAATCGATGTAGGGATATTTACGACTGGAGGGACGGATTTCTTCCAGCTCGATTTTTTCCAATGCCCGTTTTCTGGAGGTTGCCTGCTTGGATTTGGAGGCGTTGGCAGAGAAGCGGGAAATGAATTCCTGAAGCTCCTTGATCTTTTCTTCCTTTTTCTTATTGGCTTCCTTCATCTGGCGGATCAGCAGCTGACTGGATTCATACCAGAAATCATAGTTGCCGGCATACAGCTGGATCTTACCGTAATCGATATCTGCCGTATGCGTACA
Source organism: Lachnospiraceae bacterium (assembly GCA_017396675.1). Taxonomy (GTDB): domain Bacteria; phylum Bacillota; class Clostridia; order Lachnospirales; family Lachnospiraceae; genus SFDP01. The sequence continues at coordinate 1,037 of JAFQLB010000097.1, read as the reverse complement.
CACCTTATTCAGAAAATAACGGTCATGGCTGACCACGATCACCGTATTGTCAAAATCGATCAGAAATTCCTCCAGCCAGGCGATGGCGTCCAGATCCAGATGGTTGGTAGGCTCATCCAAAAGCAAAATGTCGGGATTTCCAAACAATGCCTTGGCAAGCAGTACCTTCACCTTTTCGTTGCCCGCCAGATCAGCCATCATGCTGTAGTGAAGGGAAGTGTCGATACCCAGGCCGTTTAACAGAGAGGCGGCGTTGGATTCGGCCTCCCAGCCGTCCAGCTCTGCAAATTCACCCTCCAGTTCACTGGCACGGATACCGTCCTCGTCGGAGAAATCCTCTTTGGCATAAATGGCATCCTTTTCCTTCATGATCTCATACAGCCGCAGATTCCCCATAATCACGGTATCCATCACGGTGTATCCGTCGTATTTGAAATGATCCTGCTCCAGCACCGACAGCCGCTGACCGGGGGTTATGATGATCTCTCCCTTGGTAGTGTCCAGCTCTCCCGATAAAATCTTTAGAAAGGTAGACTTGCCGGCGCCGTTGGCGCCGATCAGACCGTAGCAGTTTCCTTCCGTAAATTTGATGTTCACGTCCTCAAAGAGGGCTTTTTTACCCACTCTATATGTTACGTTGCTTGCCTGAATCATTACGATAACCTCAATTCTTTCTTTTTAACCGTCTCCTGTTAAGAGTCGGTTTTCTTATCTTATTATACATAAACAATGCGTTTTTTCAAGGAAATTCCAAACTTTCCGGTAGGTGCGGGGGAGAAGGCAGGCGTGAAGAGAGAGGGAGTGGCAAAGGATTGTTAAAAAAATTACAAATTTTGCAAAAACCTCTTTTCTTTGACAGAAAAACCATGTAGAATATGTAACGTAATCCTTTTCCTGCCATGTATCGACACCTTTGTTGGATAAACGATATTTCGCATATTCGGGGGGATTTATGACAGCCATTTACAAATTGTTTGTTGTTGATTTTCTGGGAAACGGCGGTGCATTGTTTCTGTCCGGCTTTCTCGCCAACTATT
>JAFQLB010000096.1 GCA_017396675.1 Lachnospiraceae bacterium | reverse complement strand
TGTCTCCACATATGCCATTTCTTTTTTTACCGCTTCTTCATCCAGACAGCCCATCCGGTCAAATACCACCTTCAAATCCGTCTCTTCCATGTTGATACCAAAAACCTTGCGGATGACAACTTCATCAAAGGCGCAGTTATAGAATGCGGTGGGACGATAACCGAAGAGTCCGTAGGTAAGTCCCCTCATATTCTTTACCAGACGGTGGGCACCGATAATGGAAGAAAGCTCTTCCTTCACCCTTGGTTCTTCCTTATTACCGTATATGATGTGTCGATGAATTCCGATTCTCATCAGACTGGCGCCGTTCATGGCCGCGCTGCACAGGGCGTTTGCATAGAGCCTGTCCTCCCGCACCCAGGCTTCCTCTCTGGGCGCCCACAGGATCATCGGTACATTCAGCCCATCGGCAAGTCCGCAGCAGATATCATCTCCCGTAAAGGCACCGTACAACTGAAGGATCAGGTCCACCTCGTTTTTCCTGAAAAAAGAAATACATTCCTGCAGATCGGTTTTCGCGGAAAGGATTCTGTCAAAACGGACGATCTTTGCATCTTCCAGCTGCTCCTCTGCCCAATCTCCATACTCCTTCCACCTTCTCTCGGGCAGCTCTCTGGGCCATCTTCCCGAAAGCGTCACCACAAAACCAATGATCAATTCCTTTTTCATGAACCCGCTGCCTCCTTTTCAGACCGTCCCGGCAGAGCCGGACAGTTCAATAATCCTTTTGATATCCTCGGAAAGCGCATCGCTGGCGTATTGACTGAGCTTCCAGGAATGCCCCTGATGATCCAGCTTATCCATTGCCTCCCGATAATGCTGCACATATTTATAGCGAATCTCTGTTCCGAAGTTTATTTTTGCCACTCCCCTGCGGATGGCTTCTTTTACCACTTCATCCTCCATTCCGGTACAGCCGTGAAGCACAAAGGGAATGTCCGTAAACTTTCCCACTTCCTCCAGTACATCCAGACGGATATCCGGCTTCCCTTTATAATAGCCATGGGCATTGCCTATGCCGATGGCCAGCGTATCCGGCTGACACAGCTTCAGAAAGTCTCTTACCTCCTCCGGATTTACGATGTTTTTATTCTCCACCGGAACACCGTTGTCCAGACGCAGCAGTTCTCCGATTTCCGCTTCCACCGGAACACCAAAGGCTCCCGCCACCTTGGTCACCTCATTTGTCATTGCCGCATTTTCTTCCACCGGCAGTTTTGAACCATCGATCATCACACTGGTAAATCCCAACCGCAGCGCCTCCATACAGATTGCAAATCCATCTCCGTGATCCAAATGGATGGATACCGGCACCTTCACCTTGGATACACACCATTTTGCCGTTTCCACAAACCAATCGTGGCCGGAATAGGCTCCCGTGGCAACATAGTGTGCAAGGATCATGGGGCTGTTCATCTCCTGCGCAGCTTTACAGCAGGCCCGGATGATATCATAGCTGCCCCCTTGGGTATTGATGGCCGGAATCGCAAATCCCTCCCGTTTTGCTCTTTTTAACAAGTCCAAATTATTTGATAACATAAGGTTTGTCTCCTTTCTGCTTATTTCAGAACAATGGCCTGAGAAAGATGTCTGGGAGCATCCGCATCCAGGCCCTTCTTTTG
>JAFQLB010000095.1 GCA_017396675.1 Lachnospiraceae bacterium | reverse complement strand
TCTGCAAAATCAATACCATGTTCTTTGGCGACATCTTGCCTAATTATTAGTTTGGATAACTCGTTGGTGTATGGAATATATATTTCAATATCTGTTGGATTGCGTCCGTTCTTCAAAAATCTTCGATATAATTCTTTTAGTTCTTCTTTTGTCTCTGAGCCTAAAGCGATTTGATTACCTGAGCGTACGACCGAAAGTTTATATCGTTTATTGCTGACCAAAAAAGTTTTGATTTTTGCACATGTTATATCTTTATCGACCCAGAATATACCATTATATCTGCAAATCTCCTTTAATGGTTCTGGAACATTTGATGGAAACTTTTGTATTCCAACAAATATAGGAATTATGTTTTTATTCTCTCGAAGCGCAATTTGTGTTTCATGAAAAATCCAATCATTGGGCTCGGTGCAACGATCGAAAACTGTTTCTGTAATAATTACAATAAAGTCAGAACAGTTTTCGATACGCTCAATAATAGCAGAATCAAAGCATCCGTTTTTTAAGGATTCAGTATCCAGAAAAATGTTGTACTCGTCGCATAGAGATTGATATATTGATTCAGCTGCTGGTTTTCCACCATCTCTGCGATAACTGATAAAAACTGACATATGATAATCCTCCTTAAATCATGCCGAAGTGCCGGAGTGCCTCCTTGATTGCTTTTTCTTTATCCGGCGGGCATTGGGGCTGTTTAGCGTCCTCAGACTTCGGCTTATTGTAATTCTCACGCTCAATAATACCGCACTGCTGTTTTACCTGTGCGATATACAAGCTGCTGACTTTCAAGCCGCTATGCTCCAACACATAATCCTTGATTTCTTGGTAGGTGGCTTTCTTTTCCGCATCGGTCAAATCCAGATCGTCCATATCCAAGTTAATCTCAATATGTTGCTTCGTATTAAGTTTGGACAATAAACATACAGTCTCCACATTTGCCGTCCACGGAAACATATCCACGCAGCATGCTCTTTTTACTTCATACCCCCTTTCCAGAAAAGCCTCCAGATCCCTTGCCAGACTGGTGGGCTTACAGGAAATATACACGATCTGCTCCACCCCGTACTGAAGAATTTTTTTCAGTGCTTTTGGATGGACGCCGTCTCTGGGCGGATCCAGAATAATAATATCCGGCTTCTCTTCTATGGTATCCAGCACCTTCAGCACATCTCCCGCAAGAAAGCGGCAATTGGTAAGACCGTTCAGAGCAGCATTTTCCCGGGCCGCCGCCACCGCCTCCTCCACGATCTCCACACCGATCACCTTTCCCGCAGCAGGTGCCATCATCTGGGCAATGGTACCGGTTCCGCTATACAGATCAAAAACCACCTTGTCCTCGGACACAGCTGTTTCTCCCAGATAGTCCCGTGCCACTTTGTACAGTACCTCCGCTCCCGGGGAATTGGTCTGAAAAAAAGAAAAGGGAGTGATCTGAAATTTCAGCCCCAGCAGCTCTTCGAAAAAGTATTCCTGTCCATAGAGAACCCTCATTCCTTCATTCTTGATGGAATCCGCCACACTGTTGTTGGTAATATGGAGAATTCCCGCCAGCCTCCCGGTCAGATCCAGGGATCTTAATAGGGCTGCCCAGTCTGATGGCAGATCCCCGGCGGAAGGGTCTGTTGTAGTCACAAGAGCCACCAGAATCTCTCCCGTTTTGGAAGCCTTTCTTACCAACAAATGACGCAGATATCCTTCTTTTCTCATCCGATGGTAGTAAGATATCTCACGCTTGGAAAAAAAATCCAGCGTTGCCCTCAGTATTTTACGATAATCCTCATCCACCAGACAGCAGTCCTCTGTCGTCACCACATCGTAAAAACTGCCTCGCTTATGCATACCGAGAGACAGGGGGCCGTCCTTTCTCTCATCTCCGAAAGAAAACTCCATCTTGTTCCGATATTCATAGACGGCTGGACTGCCTTTGATCCCTTCAAACGTGTATGCCTGCTGTTTGCCGGCAAGTGCACGATCCAGCAATGCTCTCACCTGTGCTTCCTTTATGGCAAGCTGCTCCTCATAAGGGAAGGAAAGATAGGTGCAGCCGCCGCAGAGTCCAAAATGAGGACAGGGACTGTCCGTTTCCCGGGGAGAAGCCTCTTCCACTTTCAACAGCCTGCCCTCTGCCCTGCCTTTTCCGGATTTTCTCACGGCAAAGGTCACCCTTTGTCCGGGCAGAGCATTTTTGACAACACAGTCCCTGGATGTACCCACTCCTTCCTCCTGCTGCAGCTCTACCCTTACAATCCCCTTGTTGGGAAATTCCAGTGCTGTTACCGTACCGGTGTAGATCTCTCCTTTTTTCATACTTCTCTCCTCCCGCTCTTCCCTTGTCTGTTTCCTTATTCCGACTCACACAACAAATATCCCCTGTCCGCAGCCCTTGAGCGAAACAGGGGATTCATACGTCAATATGCGAATACTTCCTATTCTTCCTGAGCTTCCGGCTCTTCCTCCTGTTCCACAGGCTCCTCCTCCTGCTTGGGAATCACGATCTGCTCCGGCTCCTCATCGTCAAAAAAATCTTCTTCAAAGTCCTCTTCAAAATCATCTTCAAACTCGTCAGGAGTGAAGTATTTATACAATGCGTAACCCACGGCGGCCAATGCTGCAACCACAGCAAGTATGACAACCGCCCACATTACGGGACAGGACTTCTTCTCTTCCTTTCCGGATATGCCGGTATTGCCTTTTACAGCTTCCAATATTTGGTCAATTTTGCTCATTCTGCTCATAAGGACACCTTCTTTCTTTTTCTTATTTGTATCTTACCACTTTTCCCATGATTTTACTATAGGTTTTCGATTTTTTTCAACTTTGCGAAAGCAGCGTACATGACTTTTGTTCCTGCGGTGTCAAAGTCCACCGTCACCTGAAAGTCCTTGGGTCCGGAAACAATAGTCTTTACCGTTCCCTTTCCGAATTTGATGTGGCTGACTCTGTCCCCTTCCGAATAGGTCAGGCTGCCGGCTGCAGGTGCTCCCTTTGTCAGTGCTCCTATGCCTTTGTCTCTGGCGATGTAGGGACGATTGTTCAGGGAGGTCTTGTGCTGTGTTCCCTCTGCCTTGGGTCGTTGATCCACTGCCTTCCAAAGAGCTTCCTCCTTTTTCTCCGCTCTCCGCGGAGAGTTGTCCATCAGATGGGCAGGAATCTCAAGTACAAAACGACTCACAGCATTATACTGAGTCTCTCCCCGTACCATCCGCATCCTGGCACAGGACAGGGTCAAATCCTCTCCCGCCCTGGTTATCCCTACATAGGCCAGACGACGCTCCTCTTCAATGGCAGTTGGGTCCTCATCCATCATACTCATATATCCGGGAAACAGTCCCTCTTCCATCCCTGACAGATAGACATGGGGAAACTCCAGTCCCTTGGCAGAATGCAGCGTCATCAAAAGCACCCGATCCTGAGCCGTATCCGCAGTATCAATATCTGCTACCAGTGCCACTTCCTCCAAAAATCCCGTCAGATCGGCCTCTTCATGGCTTTCTTCATAGGCATACAGCTTGCTGATCAGTTCATCGATATTCTCAATACGATCCTGTGCATCCTCTTCATCGGACTCTTCCAGCTCCCGCAAATATCCTGTTGTCTCAAGGACATCCTCCAGCAGCTGCTTGAGTCCGTACACCTTCAGTTTGGAACGAAATACCCGGATCATTTCCACAAATCCCGTCAATTTGGCACTGCTGCGCTTCAGATCCGGCAAATGATCGGCTTCACAAAGTCCCTCATACAAACTGATTCCACGCTCTGCCGCATAAGCAGCCACTTTATCCAGGGTAGCCGCTCCGATTCCTCTGCGCGGCACATTGATGATCCTGCGCAGTGCCAGATCATCCCTTCCGCTTTCAATGGTTTTTAAGTATGCCAGCATATCCTTGATTTCCCGACGTGAGTAAAAGTTGGTTCCTCCCACCAGTTCATAAGGAATGTTTTCCCTCACCAGACGTTCTTCCAGAATACGCGATTGAGCATTGGTTCGATACAAAACGGCACAGTCTCCAAAGGCTGTACCTTCTCTGTGCTTCTTCTTTATATCGAATACGATGTATTCCGCCTCTTCAAAGGCGGTATCAAACTGTCGGTAATGCAGCCTGCTTCCGGCTCCTCTGTCACTCCACAGGGACTTGTCCTTGCGTGCTGTATTGTTACGGATAACGGCATTGGCCGCGTCCAGAATATTCTGTGTGGAACGGTAGTTCTGCTCCAGGCGGATCACTCTCGCATCCGGAAATACCGTCTCAAAGTTCAGAATATTCTCGATGTTGGCTCCGCGGAATTTATAAATGGACTGATCATCATCCCCAACTACACACAGATTGCGGTATTTGGAAGCGAGAAGCTGCACCAGCTCGAACTGCGCCGTGTTGGTATCCTGATACTCATCCACCAGAATGTAGCGAAAACGTTCCTGATAATTCTCCAGCACCTCCGGGCGGATACGGAACAGCTCCACTGTCAGCATAATAAGGTCGTCAAAATCCAGTGCATTATTTTTCCGCAGTGCCTTCTGGTATTCCTCATACACGGCAGCCTGCCGTTCCTTTTGGTAATCACCTCCTGCCGACATCCGAAACTGCTGGGGCGAAATCAGATTGTCCTTGGCAGCGGAGATCACCTTCAGAAAGCTGCGCTCTTTATGTAGCTTTGTATCAATTTCCTGACGCTTACAGACCTCTTTCATCAATGTCTTCTGATCGTCCGTATCATAGATGGTAAAATTACTGTCGTATCCCAGCCATTCAATGTGACGCCGAAGGATACGTACACAGGTGGAATGAAATGTAGCCACCCAAATCTGATCCGCACCAAATCCCACCAGATCGTCAATTCTCTCCCGCATTTCTCCGGCCGCCTTGTTGGTGAAGGTAATTGCCAGAATATTCCAGGGGCGGATCCCATGATTTTCCAGCATGTAGGCAATGCGATGGGTCAATGTCTTCGTCTTGCCGGTACCTGCCCCGGACAGACAAAGCAGGGGGCCTTCCACATGCATCACCGCCCGCTTTTGCTGTTCGTTCAGTGTGTCATATTTACTCATATTGCTGCATCTGTTCCTTTGGTTCGCCGTTCTTACTTCTATGTCAGCCGATGGCCGCAGTTGGCGCAAAACTTCATTCCCTGAGAAGGATTTCCGCAATTGGGACAAAAATTCGGTGCAGACGTACTGCCCTGAGCCCCCTGCTGTGCCCCGCTCTGCATATTCTGCTGCATTCCTCCCTGCATATTCTGCTGCATCTGCTGCATCATCTGCTGCCCCATCATCATACCCATCTGCATGCCCGCCATATCGGAGGCCACGCCGCCGCCACTGCCTTTTCCGAAGGAATCCGCCATGGCAAGCTGCTGATATTTGTTAACGTCTCCGATCATCGCCTGAGCAGCTGCTTTTTCCTGCATTTTCTTGATCTCTTCCGGGTAGGAAAAGCTCTCGATACGGAAATTCGTGATGGAAATTCCGATCCCGCTCATCTCCCTATCCAGCTCTTCCCGAATTCCGTCAGCTATGCTTCCCGCATCCATCTGCAGGTTAAACATATCCCTGCCTGCTTTTCCGATCCAGCTCATCAGGAGCTGATCCAGATTGGTTACGATACGTTCCTTTACATCCTCTACCGTATAAACCTGACGAATCCCCGCCAGCTTGTCAATCAACACCTGATGGTCACCGATCTTGCAGCTGAAGGTTCCAAAGGCACGAACAGGCATTCCGCCCGGCAGTCCCGGTGCGGGAAGATTGATGGCATTTTTCGTTCCCCATTTAACCAGCAGCTCCTTCGTATTGATAAACAACACTTCTGCCTTCATAGGCGTGTTAAAGCCAAACTTAAAGCTTTTTAAAGTGGTCAGCAAGGGAATGATATCCGATTCGATCTCATAATCCCCTTCCAGGTCAAACTCTCCTTCGATTTTTCCGTTGTGAAGAAAAATTGCATCCTGTCCCGGACGGATGATCAGACGGGAATCCTTTTTGATCTCATCATGATCCCATTTCCAGAACAAAATCCCCTCTCCGGATTCTTTCCACTCTATTACACTTAAAAACTGCTTTGAGAAAAATCCCATGCCTCGTCCTCTCCCTTATCTTATCCTTTATACTTCCCACGTATCTTTATTTGTTTAAGCTGTCTACAATCTGTCTTGCAAATGCCTCCAGTTCTCCCTCCTGAGATTGCTTCAGCACTGATTTGATCGTCAGGACATTGTCCATAATACACATATTTTTCATCTCTTCCAGCCGTTTTCTGATTTCTCTTGCAGCCATGGGTGCCCAGGTTCCGTTTTCGATCAGTGCCACCGTTCTGTTCTGAACGGCCAACCCCTTCATATCGCTCAACAGATTTTCCATCGGCGTATAAATACCGCCGTTGTACGTGGCACAGGCCAGAACAAGGTGACTGGCTCTGAAAATCTCTCCGATCAGCTCAGAGGCATGGGTCCTGGAAACATCGTATGTTTTGATATTGGCCACTCCCAGCTTGGACAGCTTCATAGCCAGCTTATTGGCGGCATCCTGGGTATGTCCGTAAATGGAACCGCACAAAATAATGACCTCCTTATCCTCCGGCTCATATCGGCTCCACTTATCATACCTTTCTATAAATTCACCGATATGATTGCTCCAGACAGGTCCGTGCAGCGGACAAAGCCTGTGTATATCAAGTCCCGCCGCCTTTTTCAGGAGTGCCTGTACCTGAACGCCGTATTTACCCACAATATTGCTGTAATAGCGTCTTGCCTCCTTCCAGACAGTTTCATTCACTTCAAAACCATCATCAAAAAGATTCCCGTTAAGAGCCCCAAACACACCAAAGGCATCTGCCGAAAACAGGATCTTATCATGCTCGTCGTAGGTCACCATTACCTCCGGCCAATGTACCATGGGTGCCATGTAAAAACGCAGTGTATGTACACCCAGATTCAAGCTGTCGCCCTCCTTGACATAAGCGAAACGCTTCGGATCCACTTCTTCAAAAAACTGCTCCACCATAACTGCCGTCTTGGCATTGACAACCAACTGCATAGTCGGATACTTTCTCACCAGGCGTGCGATTATGGCACTGTGGTCCGGCTCCATATGCTGAATGATCAGATAATCCAGAGTCCTGTCTTTCAGCACATAGTTCAGATTTTCCATAAACTGCTCCGCCACTGTGGCATCCACCGTATCCAGCAAAGCCGTTTTTTCATCCGTAATAATATACGAATTATAGGAAATACCTTCCGGAATGGGAAATAGATTTTCAAAAAGATAGGTGCGCTTATCATCACATCCTACCCATGTTGTATTCTCTGTAATTCTTCTGGCATTCTGCATACCAATCTCCTTTCACACTAACAATTAATCGTGAAAATTATAGCATACTTTTTCCGAAATGTTTAGTTGTTTTTTATGAAATTTCCATAACCAGATTTTCCATAATATTTTTCAAATAAATGTAAAATTAGCTTGACATTATTTGTAAAGCAAGCTATACTTTATTGTAAAATAAGCTTTACTTTTAGGAGGTGGATAATGAAGAATCGCATACGGGAATTACGAAAAGAACATCGTATTTCCCAAGAGGAATTGGCTGCTGCCGTAAATGTAACAAGGCAAACGATTATCTCCCTGGAAAGCGGCAGATACAATGCATCCCTTATTTTGGCCCATGATATTGCCCTATATTTCGGAAAAACAATCGAAGAAATTTTTTTATTTGAGGAAGATCAGATATGTTAATCAATACTGCAAAATTCGGAAAGTCCATCGAACAGAAGAGTAACCGTTACCCCCCCTCGGTGTTTCTCACAGGGACCCGAGGGAAGAAGGATTTTCATCCTCCTTCCTGTTGATCCCTGTTTGTTTGCTTTTTTCAGCAGATCCGTATCAGCTCCGCTATAATCACCTTACTTCTGACCGCTGCCGGAAGCTGCCTGAGAAGCAAACTCCGTGTTTACCAGTTCTTCATAGGGAAGCAGGGCATCCAGCTCTCCCGCATCCATCAGAATATCCTGCAGCAATGCAAAAGCATCCTCGCTAAAGATCAGATCCGCTTTCCATGTATCCTGCCCCGCATAACGGGAGATGATCGTCTCCAATGTTGCATCTGCGGTTTCCTCAAACTGCGGCTTGATCACAGAGGCCACCTCTGCCGGTGTATGGCTGTTGACGTATTCCATCCCCTTCTGCAAAGCTCTGGTAAAGGCTGCGATCACTTCCGGATTCTCCGCTATATAGCTTTTTCTGGCACTGAAGGCAGTATAAGGTACATAGCCGGAGGCCTCTCCCAGAGAGGTCAGTACATATCCGTCTCCCTTTTCTTCCAGGGCAGTGGCATGGGGTTCAAATTCTACGGTATATTCCCCCTGGCCACCGGAAAAAGCCGCTGCCGTAGCTCCGAAATCAATACTCTGGTCAATGGTCAGATCCGCTGTCGGATCGATCCCGTTCTTCTTTAGAATGTACTCAAACACCATCTGAGGCATCCCTCCTGCTCTGCCTCCCAGTACAACAGCTCCTTTCAGTTTTTCAAACGTGAACGCCTCATCGGGTGTGCGTCCCACCAAAAAGTTTCCTGCTCGCTGGGTCAATTGGGCAAAGTTTACGGCATAATCCTCCATGCCGCCCTGATACGTGTAGATCGTGGATTCCGGTCCCATAAATCCAATGTCTGCCTCTCCCGACAGAAGCGCCGTCATGGTCTTATCGGCGCCGAAGCCCGTCACCAGCTCCACATCCAGTCCCTCTTCCGTGAAATACCCATTCTCCAGGGCCACATACATAGGCGCATAGAACACGGAGTGAGCCACTTCATTCAGCACCACCTTTTTACTGTCCGTATCGGAAGCCTTGCCGCATCCCAATGCAAAGACAGCTGTCATCACGGTTACCAGTCCCAGACAAAGACTTGTTTTTACCTTTCCCGGACAGGAAAATACCATCAGTTTCTTTTTCATAACAATCCTCCTAAATCACTGATGGTATAATATACTCCCGATCTTCAATTGTGTTACTTTTTTCTCTCTCCTGTATCCTCCCGAAGCTCATCGATAATCTTTTCCACTAAAAGCCGCTTCGTATACACATCAAAGCTGAGTAGGCAGATAAAGGAAAACAATTGCAGCCGTTCTTTCTCTTCTCCCTTTGCTTCCGAAAAAGTATCCCCCGCCAGACGGTATTTTTCCGCCACATCCTTTTTCAGGGTTTCAATCTGATCCTTTTCCAAGCCAAACACCTCATTGTAAATATCTTCCAGACGCATCTTCGCATCCCCCGCCTGAAAATACTGTTCCGTTATGGGCGCCAGCAATGTTCGGATATCATTGATGGACAGCAGTCCCTTGTAATAGTAAATAAAAATCAGCAGAAGCATGTGTTCTCTGGAATATTTTTTCCGGTTGGGAGGAGGCAGCAGATCATTCTTGGTGTAATTATTGATCATTGTCTTGGTCAGAATCTTATCTTCGCCGGGATTTCTCGTGGAAGGAAGCATCCTGTCATTGATAAAACCCAGCACCTGATCCATATACAGGTCAATACCCGGGATTTCCTCCGGTCTGATATAGGTGATCCTGTCCATGCTTTCCATCATGCTGCCCAGCAAGTCCTCTTTGTTGATCCGCATCCTGGTTCTCTCTCCTTTTGCCTCACCATACCGTCTCTTGATTATGGTACACACGCCTTTACCAAGAGACGGTAAGTGCCTTGATTCTAAATTGGTTCTTTACTTTAAAACTTTAATATGTTAAAATGCATCTACAAATAAAACAATTACCATTCTATCGGAGGTAGCAGATCCATGCATAAGAAATTAAAAACGGAAGCTGTCGATCATTTATTTAAAGCCATTTTAACGCTTGAAACAAAAGAAGAATGCTACACATTTTTTGAAGATCTGTGTACCGTCAATGAATTGCTCTCACTGTCCCAGCGCTTTGAGGTAGCCACCATGCTCACCAACCACAAAACCTATCTTGAAATCGCGGAGAGAACCGGCGCCTCCACAGCTACCATCAGCCGTGTCAACCGTTCCTTAAACTACGGCAATGACGGCTATGAAATGGTATTTGCACGCATGAAAGAGGAATGATCTTTCCATTCCCGTATCTGCTGTTATCTTTGCCACTTATCACACAGCGAGTTGATCTGATCCGTAAATTTGGCCAGATCCTTGTTGCTTCCGCCTTCGTTGCTGCGAATCACAGACAGCAGGCGCTGTCCTGCTGCCAGCAGACGTGCAAATACATCGGAAGCCCGTTTTGCTTCCGGCTTCTTCCGGATCGGTACGGATACGGCTTCATACAGGAAACGATTACCGATAAGATCAAAGCGGGTGCCGCTGTAGGGCGCATAGGTTTCATACCCGTACTCCTCTCTCAGGCACTCCGCAAAGGAATCACACACCTCTCCTTCACCATGTACTACAAAAACCCGCTTGGGCTTCTTCTCAAACCCCTGTATCCAGGTCAGCAGTCCCCCCTTGTCGGCATGACCGCTGATTCCCGCCAGTCTGGCGATTCTTGCTTTTACCTCTATGGTCTCTCCGAACAGCCGCACCTCGGAAGCCCCTTCCAGGAGGGTTCGTCCCAATGTTCCCACTGCCTGATAACCAACAAAGAGCACCGTGCTGTCCTCCCGCCAGAGATTGTGCTTTAAATGGTGCCGGATTCTTCCCGCTTCACACATGCCGGAGGCAGACAGGATCACCTTGGGATTGCCGTCAAAATTGATGGCCTTGGATTCATCGCTTGTTATGGAAAGCTGCAGCCCCTTAAATGCAATGGGATTGATTCCCCGCTCCACCAGCTCCATCGCCTCTTCATCAAAGCAGGCATATACATTTTTCTGAAAAATACCCGTGGCTTCTACTGCCATAGGGCTGTCCACATATACTTCAAAATCGGGAAATTCCGGAATCCGTTTTTCACTCTTTATTTTACGCAGAAAATACAGCATCTCCTGGGTGCGTCCCACAGCAAAGGAGGGCACTACCACGTTTCCGCCCCTTGCAAAGGTTTCCCGTATAATCTTCGTCAATTCCTCCACATAATCCGGTCGTTCCTTGGAATGATATCTGTCACCGTAGGTAGACTCCATGATTACATAGTCCGCCTCCGCCGTCAGAGCCGGATCCTTCAGAATGGGCTGGTCAAAATTACCGATATCGCCGGAAAATACCAGCTTTCTTTCTTCTTCTCCTTCCTTTGCCCAGATCTCAATACTGGAAGAACCAAGAAGATGTCCGATATCCGTAAAGCGCACCTCCACGCCGTCACAGATTTTCAGACGCTGATCGTAGGAACAGGGGACAATTCTGCGTAAGGTTCCCTGTGCATCCTCCATGGTATATAAAGGTGTTACGGGCCCCTTGCCGCTTCGTATGGCCTTTCTGTTCTTCCACTCAGCCTCCTGCATCTGGATATGGGCACAGTCACGCAGCATAATGTTACAGAGATCCGCACTGGCCTTGGTCATCCAGATCTGTCCCCGGAATCCCTTTGCATACAGCAGCGGCAGCATACCGGAATGATCCACATGAGCATGGGTCAAAAGCACATAATCAATATCCGACTCCGGCACCGGGATATCCACATTTTCGTAATAATCCTTTCCCTGCTCCATGCCGCAGTCCACCAGGATGTGAGTATCTCCCACCCTTAAATAGTGACAGCTCCCCGTCACCTCATGATCCGCACGAATGAACATCAGTTCCATACCGCATCCTCCTTTCATTTCACCGCATTTGCAGTGGTGTAGAAATGATAGTACATTCCCTTCCTGCTCAGCAGGCTTTCGTGATTGCCCTCCTCCACGATTCCCTGCTCTGTCAGCACCAGGATCCGATCCGCATTCCTGATGCTGCTCAGGCGATGGGCAATGGTCAGCGTGGTTCTTCCTCTGGAAAGCTCTGCCAGCGATCTTGCCACCGCAAATTCACTCTCATTGTCCAGCGCGGAGGTAGCCTCGTCCAGTATGATAATGGGCGGATTTTTCAGAAACACACGGGCAATGCTGATACGCTGCTTCTGTCCGCCGGAGAGCTTCACACCTCGCTCCCCCACGTAGGTATCGTACCCGTTCTTCAGCTTCTCTATAAATTCATGGGCTCCCGCCCGCATGGCCGCTTCTCTCACCTCTTCCCGGGTGGCATTCTTTTTACCGTAGGCGATATTGTCAAAAATAGTACCCGAAAACAAATACACGTCCTGCTGTACCATTCCGATATTCTCCCGCAGACTTCGCAGGGTAAATTCCTTCACATTTTTTCCGTCGATATAAATATTTCCCTTTGTTACATCATAGAATCTCGGGATCAGATTACAAAGTGTGGTTTTGCCGCCTCCGGAGGGGCCTACGATGGCTACCTTTTCTCCCGGACGAATGGATAGATTCAGATTCTGGAATACCCGGTTATGGTCATCCGGATACTCAAATTCCACATTCTCAAAGATAATACTGCCCTCCGGCTTCTCCATAGGCAGTGCTCCCGGCTCGTCAAAAATCTCGATATCCGCGTCCATGATCTCCAAAAATCTCTCGATCCCCGTCATTCCCCTCTGAAACTGCTCCGCAAACTCAATGATTCTGCGTATGGTAGCGATAAGGGTAGTGACATACAGCAGATAGGCCACCAGATCTCCCGGCAGGATCCGTCCCCTCAGCATGAAAATGCCGCCCAGCACCAGCACTGCCAGGTACATCACACCGTCAAACATCTTCACTGTGGTATGAAAGGCTGCCATATGACGATAGGACACCTTTTTGATCTCCAGAAATCTGCGGTTATCCACATCAAATTTTTCCTTTTCCACCTCTTCGTTGGCAAAGGCTTTTACCACCTTCTGTCCCAGAAGGCTGTCCTCAATCCTGGCATTCAACTCCCCGATGTGACTTCTTTGCTCCCGAAAGACCTGCTTCATTTTAAAATTCAGTCTCATGCAGCTAAGCAACATCACAGGAATGATCAGAAAAATCATTACCGTCAGCCCCAAGTGAATATTGGCCAGTATGAGGAAGGAAACTGCCGTCTTGATACCTGCAATAAAAAATTCCTCGGGACAGTGATGCGCAAATTCCGTCACATCAAACAAATCGTTGGTGATCCGCCCCATGATCTGTCCCACCTTCGTATTGTTGTAATACGTGTCCGACAGACTCTGCAGATGACTGTAGGCATCCCGCCTCATATCCGTCTCTATCCTGGCTCCCATGACGTGACCCGCATTGGCCATATAATAGCTGGCAAAGCAATCCACAACCCGCAGTCCCAGATACAAAAGACCCAGTCCCGCTATGGTCCGCAGGGACAGAGAGGCCAGATCTCTGATACCCTCATTGGTAATATAGCGCATGATCAGGGGCAGTACCAATTCACATACCGTGGTCAGGGCGGCACAGCCAAGATCTGCTGCCAGCGTTTTTCTGTATTTGCTAAAGTAAGGCAAAAACCGTCTGAATAATTCTTTCGTACCGTATTGTCCCGTTGCCTGCTTCATATTCCTACACTCTCCTCTTTCCCTTATCCGATCATCATATCCATAACGATCATCACCAGAAACCCTATAATCAGAGCATAGGTGGCCAGTCTTTCATGTCCGTGGCTGTGGGTCTCCGGTATCATTTCGTCGCTGATCACATAGAGCATTGTTCCCCCCGCAAAGGCAAGCGCAAAGGGCAGGATGGCACCTGACAGTCCCGCAGCAAAAAAGCCCACAAAGGTACCGAGAACCTCCACCACTCCCGTCATGGAGGCAATGAAAAAGGTTCTTCTCCTGCTGATCCCGGAAAGCAGCATGGGAGAAATAATCACCATACCTTCCGGTACATTCTGCAGTGCAATCCCCAGTGCCACCGTAACCGCATTGCCCATGTCCTGTCCCCCCGAGGCCACACCCGCTGCCAGTCCCTCCGGCAGGTTATGTATGGCAATGGCCATCACAAACAGCATGATCTTATCGATTTGAGAATTATTCCTGTGTTCCTCTTCATGAACTCCCGTCAGATGATGCAGATGGGGGGTCATTTTATCCGCAAGATTTAAAAAAAATGCGCCCGCCAATACTCCCGTCACCGTCATCCACAGTCCGCTTCTTCCGGCGCTTTCCATAGATGGTACAATCAGCCCCAGCACCGCCGCTGCCAGCATAATCCCTGCAGCAAAGCCGAGAATCCCATCGTTCCATTTCTCGTTTATTTTTCCAAAGCAAAAGCCCAACAGCGCTCCTATCACGGTAGCGCCTCCGACTCCCAATGCCGTTACCAAAACCAGTGTCATAGTGTTCCTTCCTTTCCTATATCAACTTAATCAAATGTAATAAGACTTATTTTGTAATATATCTTAATTTGATTGTTACACACTCTGAAGTTTTTTGCAAGTCGGGTTTCCTGTCCGAATGAAAAACCATACCTGTTTAAATTAAAACTTTTTCACATTTTTTTCACTTTTATCATTTATTATTACAGAATAACGTGTTAGAATAGTACGCGTACGCAATGTGCCTGATACTATACAGTCAGGAAGTTTATCAGAAATGGAGGAAGCAGAACGGATCCCGTGCAGAGAACTTGTATGGCGTCCGTTCGGAATAAGTAAGTATGAGTAAAAGTCAGGAAAAACGTGAACAACGCCGTAAGGATGCCGCTCAATTAAAGCAGCAGAATGCCCGGGTAAGAGTTGCCGGTATTGCCATCGTGGCCGTTTTCTGTGCTCTGATCCTGGGAGCGGTGGGTTCCTTTATTTACTACCGTATGACCACCACCGTATCCGGTGATGACTACAGCGCAAGGCTGAACGATGACGGTACCATCAAGGATGTGATTCCCGCAGACAGGATCGAGATTCCGGATTACAAGAATATCACCGTGCCGCTGTCCGATGTGGAATTTACCGACGAGGAGGTGGATGCTTCCATCGAAAGTCTCCTTACCCAGCATCGGGAAGCCGATACGGATCCTTCTCTTACCGCTGCCGACGGAGACACCCTCAATATAGATTATGTGGGAACCGTGGATGGCGTTCCTTTTGAGGGGGGAGATTCCGGTGGAACCGGATATGATTTGACACTGGGCTCCGGCTCCTTTATCGATGATTTTGAAGACCAGCTGATCGGCTCTCATCCCGGTGATCAGGTAACCGTGGAGGTCACCTTCCCGGAGGATTATACGGAAACCTCCTTAAGCGGTAAGGACGCTGTCTTTGAAGTCACCGTAAACAGCATCTATGTACTCCCCGCGTTTGACGACGCTTTTGTTAAGGAGCACCTTTCCGAACAGGCATCCACAGTGGAAGAATACAGAACCTATCTGAAGGAAACCAATTATGATGCCAATCTGCACACTACGGCAGAGAATTACATTATGGAGAATTCCTCGGCTCTTTCTCACGACGAGAAATATATTGACAACCTGAAATCCACCATCAAATTTCAGCAGGAACAGTCCTACGAGTATAACAACATGATGTATCAAATGTATTACGGCATGAATATGTTCAACAGCTTCACGGAATATACAGGCATGACCAATGAAGAGTTTGAGGCTCATCTCAGTGAACTGGCCGCCTCTCAATCTGCCGCCGATATGACCTGCCAGTACATTTTTGAAACGGAAGGACTCACCATCAGCGAAGAGGAATATACCGCAAAAGCTGAGGAGGTTGGTGCAGAATCTGCAGAAATATACGGCAAAGGCTATCTGATGCAGTTACTGATCAAGGAGAAGGTAGTGGATTATCTGGCCTCCGTCATTACCGTAGAACAATAGAAGACTCCGTCTTCCTTCATTTGGAAGCATCGGACTTTAACTTTAATCTCTGTGACACAACAACAAGGAGGAGTGATCCAATCGGTTCACTCCTCCCCTTTCTTTTCTTAATCCTACCCTACCCTCGCTCTTGGACACTCCCAGCGGTGTCAAATTACTTATTGACTCTCTCCTTCTTTGCAATGGCCTTCTCTGCGATCAAATTATGGATTCCTTTGTTATAAGCGGTATCCTCTGATTTCCTCAGTTCAAAGTGAGACATCAGCTCACGGATCAACTCCGCATTGTCTGCCATTTCCTGACTGGTAGCGGCAAACTCCTCACTGGCAGCGGAGTTGGTCTGAACAACGGCAGAGATCTGATCAATGCCCCCCGTTACCTGAGCGATCGCACCTGCCTGTACCTTAATGGTGTCGGTAACAAAGTCTACATTCTCCACAACGTTGACTGCCTGCTGACTGAGCTCGCCCAACGCCTCCGTTACGCGATCCATTGCTCTTGCTCCGTCGGAAACGGCAACCATGGACTTCTCGATCAGCTCCTTGGTGGCCTTAGCCGCTTCATCCGACTTGCCGGACAGGGTACGAACCTCGTCGGCCACAACGGCAAAGCTCTTGCCGGCTTCTCCCGCTCTGGCGGCTTCCACTGCCACATTGAGTGCCAGAATGTTGGTCTGATATGCGATATTCTCAATGGTAGCAATGATCTTGCCGATCTCCTCCGAGGATTCGGAGATGCGGATCATAGCCTCATTCAGATTCTGTACATGATTGACG
>JAFQLB010000094.1 GCA_017396675.1 Lachnospiraceae bacterium | reverse complement strand
TACTAATACTAATACAACGCCCAATCCTAATCTCGGTTCGGATACCGGAACCGGATCCACAGGAAATGCAATACCAAATACCGGTAACGGTGCGCAGACAACTACACCGCCGGTCGAGCCGTCCGCAGGTACTTCGACTCCTGCCACGACACCCTCACTGCAGTCTCCTCCTGCCAGCGAGAGCACCTTCACTCCCACGCCGGTGCTTCCTTCTGCCGAAACGGCGGGAAGCATCTCCGGTCAGGAAGAGGAATTGATCGGAGCATTGGTGAATGCGGCGCAATCGGAGGATCAGAAAGAGTCGGAACAGGAAGAGGGAGACAAGAAGGCAGTACATCTTGAACTGAATAAGAATACGATAATTTCCGAAAGTGTTGTAAGACTGGTGCAAAAGAGTGAAGCGGATCTGGTGGTGACTTTGTCGGACGGAAGCTTCTGGACCATTCACACGGCTACCGTTGATAATATGCCAAAGGAAGTTGATATGCAGGTGGCGTTCGCATCGGGGATGATTCCGGAAAAGTTGCTTGGACAATTCGCACAGGGAAAACAGTTTTTGGAATTTCAGTTAGCCCATGAGGGAGACTTTGGATTTCAAGCCTTGCTGACCCTGTCGGCAGGCGAAGCGCTCAGCGGAATGATTGCCAATCTGTTTTATTATAATCCCGGAACAGAGTCTCTGGAATATCAGACGGAGACGACTGTAACCCAGGAGGGTTATGTTACCCTTCCCTTTACTCATGCTTCCGAATACGTTTTGATCTTTGCCAAGACTTCTATGAGCGATAGGAATGCGGAGGCTGAGAATGTGGCAGAGTCCGGTGGGGTGACGGAGGAAGAAACGGAAACGGCATCAGAAAAGGAAGAAGAGCGTACCTTCCTTCTGCCGGTACTCATGGTTGCGGCGGCGGCAGGAATACTTCTGGTTGTGGGTGTCTTCGTTTATCGCAGATGGAAGGAAAACAGATATTTTGATGAAGATATTGATGATTATAAGGAAAAATCTGATGTATAGTTACAATTTGTAAATATAAATTGAAAAACGAAGAAAAATCATGTATAATGGCTAAGGCAAAGCGCATGAATACAATACGTTTTGTATTAAGTTTTAAGGAGAGGATTACCGATGAAGAAAAAACTGAGTATTCTCATGATTGCCATGCTTCTGTCCGTATGCCTGATCGGCTGCGGCGAAGAGGAAGTGGAGGAGACAGTCATGGAAGAACCCGTGGAGGAAGTTGTGGAAGAACCTGCAGAAGAACCCGCGGAGGAGGAACCCGTAGAGGAGGAGCCTGCGGAGGACGTGATTCCGGAAGGAATGTACCGCAGTGAGATTACCAACGAGCTGATTTCTGAGGATATCAAGGATCAGAGACCGATTGCCGTTATGGTGGACAATGAGAAAACAGCGCTGCCGCATTTTGGATTGACACAGGCAGATGTTGTCTACGAGCTGATGAACAGTACTGCCAATAACAGAATTACGCGTCTGATGGCCATTGTCAAGGACTGGGGAGCCATTGAGCAGTTCGGAAGCATCAGAAGCCTACGTCCCACCAATATTTTATTGGCAGCGGAATGGAATGCTGTAATTTGCCACGATGGCGGTCCCTTTTACATTGATCCCTATCTGGCAAATGACTATGCAGCCAATTTCAGCGGCGGTTTCGGTCGTGTGGATAACGGCAAGCCGAGAGAATTTACAGAGTATATCCTTCCCGGAGATTTAGATAAGAAATTTGATAATTCTTCTTACTCCAGGGAATATGATGAGTATTATCCGGGACAGCATTATCAGTTTGCACCCTTCAATGAGCCTGTGGATTTTTCCGATCTGGAAACAGCCTTGGATGCAAACGAAGTGATTTTGCCCTTTCCTCATAATGATTCCGAACTGCATTACGATGAAGAAACACAGCTGTACTATTATTCAGAATACGGTAAGCCCCATCTGGATGCAGGTAATAACAACGAGCAGCTGAGCTTTAAAAATGTGCTGCTGCAGAGTTGTACGTACCATGTATATGACGATAACGGTTATATGATTTTTAACTGTATTGATGCGGGACGCCTTGGATATTATATTACCAATGGAAAAGCAATCCCCATTACCTGGCATAAGACCAGCGATACGGATGTGACGCGTTATTATGATACGGCTGGAAACGAGATTACCATCAATACGGGAAAAACGTATGTGGCGCTGGTTCCGGATGATGACTGGCAGGATTTAGTAATTAAATAACGGATGTTTCATATAATTTGAAATGACATAATCGGATTGCCCCTTGCATACACTGAAATAAGTATGGAAGGGGCGATTTTTATGGAAAATAATCATTTGGCATATACAGACCGTGTGCTTCATGCAGAGGACAAAGAATACAGTCTGTACAAAGACATTCAGATGCGTACGGGAGGAGAAATCTACATAGGCGTGGTGGGACCTGTCAGAACGGGGAAATCAACATTTATCAAAAGGTTTATGGATCTTCTGGTGTTGCCCAATCTTCCCGACGACAGTGAAAAGGTACGCCTTCGGGATGAGCTGCCACAGAGCTCGGGAGGCAGAACGATCACAACCACAGAACCGAAATTCATACCCAAAACAGCTGCAAGTATCAGATTGTCGGGTGACATTGAGGTAAAAACAAGACTCATTGACTGTGTTGGCTTCATGGTAGAAGGAGCTGCCGGACATATGGAGGAAAACGAGGAAAGAATGGTAAAAACCCCATGGTTTTCCGAAGAAATCCCCTTTACAAAGGCAGCTGAGGTAGGGACAAAAAAAGTTATCACCGATCATTCCACCATCGGTATCGTAGTGACTACCGACGGAAGTATCGGAGAGTTGGAAAGGGAGAATTACGTAAAGGCGGAGGAGCTGTCCATTCAGGAGCTGAAGCGTCTGCAGAAGCCGTTTCTGGTGATTGTTAATTCACAGAAGCCATACAGCGATCAGGCGCGCGCTGTTGCAGAGGAGCTTCGGGAAAAATATCAGGTGTCTGTATTGCCGATGAACTGTATGCAGATGAAGGAAGAGGATGTCCACCTCTGTCTGAAGACGGTATTGCAGGAGTTTCCTGTGACCTGCATGGAATTTTATATTCCGGAATGGGTGGAAATGATGCCAAATACACATCCGTTAAAGGAAGATTTAATAGAAAAAGTACGAAGCTATATGGAGATGGTGAGTAAAGTCAAGGATATTACGGACAGCAGATTTACCATTGACAGCCCCTATGTCAACAAATGCCGTACGGAAGGGATTTCTATGGCGGAAGGCAGTGTTTCTTTTGATATAGAAATTAAAGATGAATTTTATTTTGATATGTTGAGCGAAATTACGGATATGGATATCTCAGGACAGTACGGATTGTTAAAGCTGCTGAAGGATTATCGGAAACAAAGGGCAGAGTATGAGAAAGTGCAGGCTGCCATTGCAAAAGTTCGTACCTCCGGCTACGGTGTTGTGGCACCGGACAGAGAAGAGGTTCTTTTAACGGAACCGACAATTGTAAAGCATGGAAGCAAATATGGGGTGAAGATTAAGGCGGAAAGTCCCTCCATACACATGATTCGGGCCAATGTCATTACGGAGATCGCTCCCATTGTGGGCAATGAACAGCAGGCCATGGATCTGATTCGGTTTATTCAGGAAGAAGAAAAGAAGCAGGAAGGAATCTGGGATACAAATATTTTCGGGAAGACGGTGGAACAGCTGATATTTGACGGGATCCGGAGTAAAATTGATGTGATAGGTGATGAAAGTCAGCAGAATCTTCAGGAAACCATGCAGAAGATTCTGAATGAGAGCAACGGCGGTATGATTTTTATCTTCATTTAATATATACAAAAAGAATAGTTTTATGATAAAATGGTAGCGTTGTAAGAATTTACAGCGTTACTTTTTATATCCGAAAAATAAGCAGAGGAAATACTATGGCCAAACCCAAATTGTACGAGTATCAGTATACAACTCCGAATATGCAGGTAGTAAAGAAAAAATTGCCCGCATTAAAGGATCCCAAGTTAAAAAGCAAGAATAAGATCGGAATGATCGGCAGTATTCTGTGTATGGCCATCGGTATCAACGGTGGTGCCGGCATACTCACGTCCTATGGCTGGATGGGCTCCGTTTTGGATATTGCGACCCTAATCGTGTATATTTTGCTGACGGTATACGGTGTCAAGGGCTTCCTGATCAGCCGAAAGGAGAGTGGGATGCGGGAGCGGTATCTGGAATATGTTGAGGCCGCTGCGCCAAAGGGCTACGTAGATGTGGCAAAGCTGGCCGAAAGGGTGAAAAAGAAGGAGTCGCAGGTCGTTGATGAGCTGAAGGAAATGATTAATAACAGGTGGTTTCTGGAAGGCCATCTGGATGACGGCAATACATGCTTTATCTTGACCCACGAAGCCTATGAGCAGTATCGTAAGGCGGAGGAGGCCAGACGGATCAGAGAGGAAAAGGAGCAGGTGCAGCAAAGCATCATGAATGATCCCGTACAGAGAGATCTGCATAATCTGCTGAAAGAAGGCAATGATTATGTACGTCAGATTCATCTTTTGAATGTGGCTATCCGGGGGGAGAAGGTCAGCAGTCAGCTGGATCAGATAGAGGATATCAGTGACAAGATTCTTGTTCGTGTGTCCAAACGGCCGGAGAAGATGCCGGATATCCGTAAATTTATGCGTTACTATCTGCCCATGACCATCAAAGTGGTGACGGCTTACCGCGATTATGAAAACCATGATGACCGGGATGAGGAAGAAGGTACGGCAGAAGCGGGTAAGAGAGAGATTGAGGAGACGCTGGAGAAAGTGATCGAAGCCTTCGGAAAGCTGTACAAACGTCTGAAAGAAGAAGAATTTCTGGATATTTCCACGGATCTGGATGTATTGGAGGCGATGATGAGCCAGGAAGGGCTGATTTCGGACGATATTACCACCATGTAGAAGATACTGCCCTTGTCAGGAGAGGGTACCATATCAGGAACGATCAGAAAGTGAGGATGACAAATGGAAAGAATTACAGATGCTGAAATTCTGGAATCGGCTCCCGTTTTGACGCTGGAGCCTTTGATGGAAGAGAAGACTTCCGTAGCGGTAAAGGAACCTGTAAAGGATTTGCAGGAGCTGAAGGAAGCCCCGCCGGAGGCCGTGCTGACGGAAGAGGAAAAAAAGATGGTGGCTGATTTCAGTCAGAAAATCGATTTAAAAAATTCCAACGTAATTTTACAGTACGGTGCCGGTGCACAGAAGAAAATTGCGGATTTTTCGGAAACGGCACTGGAAAATGTCCGTACCAAAGATTTGGGCGGGGTGGGAGATCTTCTGGCCGATGTGGTGGGAGAGCTGAAGGACTTTGATACGGAAGAAAAGGGATTTTTGGGCTTCTTCAAAAAGGCCGGTAATAAACTGGAATTGATGAAGACGAAATACGGCAAGGCAGAAGCCAATGTGGATAAGATGGTGGAGGTGCTGGAGGGGCATCAGATCCAGTTGATGAAGGACACTGCCATGCTGGATAAGATGTATGAAATCAACAAAAACTACTTTAAGGAATTGAATATGTATATTCTGGCGGGGAAGCAGAAGCTGGAGGAAGTGCGTACAAAAGAACTCCCTATACTGATGGAGAAGGCGCAAAACAGTGGACTGCCGGAGGATGCCCAGGAAGTAAATGATGCACAGGCTATGGTGGAACGATTTGAAAAGAAGATCCATGATCTGGAGCTGACAAAAAACATTTCTCTGCAGATGGCGCCTCAGATTCGTCTGATTCAAAGCAATGATACGCTGATGGCAGAAAAAATTCAGTCTACGCTGGTAAATACAATTCCGCTGTGGAAGAGTCAGATGGTGCTGGCACTCGGTATGAATCGTTCCATGGAGGCCGCCAAGGCGCAGCAGGCGGTTACCGATGTGACCAATGAATTGCTGCGGAAAAACGCAGCTGCATTGAATATGGCCACGGTGGAAACAGCCAGAGCCGGAGAGCGGAGCATCGTGGATATTGAAACATTGAAGGAAACCAATCAGTTATTGATCCAGACCTTGGATGAGGTAATGCAGATTCAGTCGGAAGGACGGCAGAAGCGACAGCAGGCAGAGCTGGAGCTGCATCAGATCGAGGATGATTTGAAGCAGCGCCTGTTACAAATGAAGGGATAAACGGAAGGAAAAGGAGGCACCAATGAGTACGGTTTATGATAAATTGATGAATTGCTATAAAAGTGTGAGAGAGAGGACGGATTTCGTCCCCGAAGTGGCTGTTGTATTGGGCTCCGGACTGGGTGATTACGGCAATCAGATTCGTGTTGAGGCAGAATTGCCCTACAGTGATATTGAAGGATTTCCCGTATCTACCGTACCGGGACATGCCGGGAAATTTATTTTCGGATATGTCAATGAGACACCGGTGGTGTGTATGCAGGGAAGGGTACATTACTATGAAGGATACGATATCTCCGACGTGGTACTCCCCACTCGTTTGATGAAGCTGATGGGTGCAAAGATTCTGTTTTTGACAAATGCTTCCGGCGGAATCAATCCGGGCTTTCAGGCAGGTGATTTTATGATGATAACAGATCATATTTCTCTGTTCGCCCCCAATCCGCTGATCGGATCCAATATAGAAGAACTGGGTACCAGATTTCCGGATATGAGTCATGTTTATGATGAGGAATTGCAGACCATCATAGAAGCTGTGGCAAAGGAACACGATATCGCCTTGAGAAAAGGAATTTATGCGCAGTTGACGGGACCTTCCTTTGAATCCCCGGCGGAAATCCGTCTGCTGCACCAGCTGGGAGCCGATGCGGTGGGAATGTCTACCGTTGTAGAGGCTATCGCCGCCAATCATATGGGAATGAAGATCTGCGGCATTTCCTGTGTATGTAATCTGGCGGCAGGTATGAGTCCCACGCCTCTCACCCATGAGGAAGTACAGGAAGCAGCCAGAGTGGCAGCGCCTAAGTTTAAGCGTTTGCTGACAGAAGCTGTAACAAGATTCCATGGGAGGGCATAGACAGATGAACATAAGATTTTATAATGCTAGAATCATGACTATGAAAGCCGGATGCGAGATCTCAGAAGGAGAACTCTGGGTAAAAGACAACCGGATCTGCTATGTGGGGGACAGTGATACGGTTAAGCCGGCGGCACCCCCTTGGGACAGACAGATCGACTGTGAGGGAAACCTGCTGATGCCGGGCTTTAAAAACGGGCATACCCATTCCGGTATGACGGTATTCCGCTCTCTGTGTGATGACTATAATCTTCAGGACTGGCTGAATCAGGAAATTTTCCCAAGAGAAGCCAAGATGACGGGAGAAGACTGCTATACGCTCACCAAGCTGGCAGTGCTGGAGTATCTGACAAGCGGAATTACAGCCATCGGGGATATGTACCTGACACCGGAGACTATAGCGGATGCCTGTATTCATACGGGAATGCGTTGTGTATTGGTAAGCGGTCTGAACAAATTCGGACCTGCGCTGTCCGTGATGGAGGATCGATACAATCAGCTGAATAAAAAGCATCCTCTGATTACGTATCAAATGGGAATTCATGCGGAATATACCTGTTCCCGGGAATTGCTGGAGGAAGTCTCTGCCCTGATCCGAAAATATAAGGCGCCTTTTTACAGCCACATGTCGGAAACAAAGGCGGAAGTGGATGAATGTATGGGTCGCTACGGGATCACACCGGCAAAGCTGTTTGAAGAGCTGGGACTGTTGGAGTTTGGCGGATGTGTTTACCACGGTGTGCATGTCACACCGGAGGATATTGCTATTTTGAAAAAGCATGACATAAGTGTTATCACCAATCCTGCTTCCAACGCCAAGCTGGCCAGCGGAATCGCTCCTATCGGTGAATATCTGAAAGCAGGTGTCAATGTGGGGATCGGTACCGACGGAGCTTCCAGCAACAATTGCCTGGATATGTTCAGGGAAATGTTTTTGACCACAGCGCTGGCCAAGCTGAAGGAAAATGATCCCGCAGCGGTGGATGCCCTGAAGGTGTTGCGGATGGCCACGGTCAACGGAGCCCTGTCCATGGGGCTTACGGAATGTGATGTGTTGGAGGAGGGGAAGCTGGCAGACATCATTATGATCGATCTCCATCAGCCCAATATGCAGCCGCTGAACAACATTGCGAAGAATATTGTTTACAGCGGAAGCAAAACAAATATAAAAATGACGATGATTGACGGAAAGATTCTGTACGAAAACGGGCAGTTTGCGGATTCTCTTATTCCGGAGGATATTTACCTTGCATCCAATGATATTCTGGAAAGGCTTCGTTAAGATTTTATGGAAGTTATCTTATTTTTCTGTATCGTCCTTTTATTCTTTCTGCTCCTTGCCCTAAAGCAAGCTTGGGAAACGCGAAGATTCAAGAGGCAGCTTCGAACGCGGCTGCAAAGAGAATACGGGTTATGTTCAAAAAGAGAGTGGAAAAGCGGGGAATTCGAAAGCGTCAGCTCCTACTATCGACACAGATCCAGGGGAGAAGAGGAGGATCATATTTTCATCGACGATCTGACCTGGCAGGATCTTGAGATGGATGAAATTTACCGCAGGATGGCGGTTACTTTGTGTTCTGCGGGGGATGAGTATCTGTACTACATGCTGCGCAATCCCCTCAGAACGAAAGAAGAATTAAAGAAGTTGGAGGAGAAGCTGTCCTTTCCGGAAAAAGAAGAGGAAAGGCGGCTTGCCATCCAGCTTCTTCTTACGGATATCGGCAGGACGGGACGTTATTCCCTCTCCGAATACCTCCGGTATCTGGAAAAAAAGGAGGGGGAAAGTAACCTTCTTCATTATGCGGCACTGATTGCTCTGGCAGTCTCTCTGGGCAGTATGTTTCTCCATACGGGCGCGGGACTGCTTTGTTTTTTTGCCGTAGTACTGTTTAATATCATGACCTATTTTAAAAAGAAGGCCGAAATCGCCCCACTTCTGGTCAGTTTCCGATACATTATCCGCCTGATTAAGGCGGCAAAAGAATTGGAAACCAAGCTGCCGGAGGCATTTGCAAAGGAAAGAGAGGAGCTTAAGAAATGCATAGAGAGATTCCGTTATTTTGACAGAAAAACACGATTTCTCACATCTACCGGCAGTGAAATGGAGCTTCTTCTGGATTATGTTAAGATGTGCTTTCATTTGGATCTGATCCTGTTCAATAGATTGCTGACGGGGTTGAAGAAAAATTTGAAGTATGTGTGGAAAATGATGGAGGTGATCGGAGAAACAGACGCCTGTATTGCCGTCGCAAGCTACCGCAGAGCCCTTCCTTTTTATTGTCTGCCGGCGTTCGGGGATGGGATCCTTCAACTGGAACAAGGGTATCATCCATTGATTGAGAGACCCGTTTTGAATACCATTCATATGGAGCGCAATGTTTTACTGACAGGAGCCAATGCATCCGGCAAATCTACGTTTTTAAAAATGACGGCATTGAACATTTTGTTGGCGCAGACCATTCATACCTGCCATGCGGGTTCCTATACAGGAAGGTTATATGAACTGTATACGTCCATGTCCGTCAAAGATAGTATAAGGGAAAAAGAAAGCTATTATATGGCGGAGGTGCGGGGACTGAAGCGGATTCTGACAGGAGCCGAAACAAGTGAACTGCCTGTATTCTGCCTGATTGATGAAGTACTCAAGGGCACCAATACCATTGAACGGATTGCCGCTGCGGCACAGATCCTGAAGCATATGCATGAGCGAGGAATCACCTGCATTGCGGCCACCCACGATGTGGAACTGACAGGAATACTGGAACGCTGTTATGATCATTATCATTTTGAGGAAAGGGTGGAGGACAAGGATGTGACATTTTCTTATCAATTGAAAAAGGGAAGATCGGAAACTAGAAACGCATTGATACTGCTTCAGAATATGGGATACGACAGTGGGATCGTGGAAGAAGCGCAGGAAATGGCACAATTGTTTCAAAGACAGGGAGTGTGGAAACAACTATGATGGAAGTTACGCTATATACGGATGGGGCTGCCAGAGGTAATCCGGAGGGACCGGGAGGCTACGGCAGTATTTTACATTATGTGGATGGTAAGGGACAGCTTCATACGAGGGAGTTCTCCGCAGGTTATGTAAAAACAACCAATAACCGTATGGAACTGATGGCTGTGATCGTAGGGCTGGAGGCATTGACAAAGCCCTGCAGAGTGACTGTGGTTTCTGATTCCAAGTACGTAACGGATGCCTTTAATCAGCACTGGATTGATCATTGGCTGAAAAAAAACTGGAAAACCAGTGCCAACCGGCCGGTGAAAAATAAATCTCTGTGGGTGAGGCTGCTGAAGGCGATGGAGTCGCATCAGGTGACCTTCCGTTGGATTAAGGGTCATGCAGGGCATCCGGAGAATGAACGCTGCGACAAACTGGCCACTTCGGCGGCAGATGGAGAGGAACTTTTGACGGATCCCTTGGAAGATTCCTGATCTTTGGGTTGACATCCGATAAATTGCCCACTATACTGGAAATGCACCACAAGATATAGTGTTGTGACTGTCATTTTCGCTATATCATGTTAATTCTCTGTCAAGTGAAGGTTTCACATAGGAGAGAGTTTCAGAGATACCGCGGAATATAGGGGATGAAAAGGAAGGAAAAGAAGGATGCAGAGCATTGGGTTTGACAGCCAGGCGGAGGATACCGTGAATTACGGGGAGGAATATCTTCCCAAAACAGAAGTGAAGGTAATCAAAAAGGATGGAAGCACGGAAGAGTTCAACGTACAGAAGGTTGTAAATGCGGTTGGAAAAAGTGCCTATCGTGCACTGACCAAATTTACAGAAGCAGAAAAACGACATATATGTCAGTATGTGGTGGACAAGGTGGATGAAATGGGATGTTCGGAAATTCCCATCCCTATCATGCATAATATTGTGGAAAGCGCACTGGAAGAAGTCAAGCCCATCGTTGCCAAAAGCTACCGGGACTACCGGAACTACAAGCAGGATTTTGTCCGCATGCTGGACGACGTCTATAAGAAGAGTCAGTCCATTATGTATGTGGGAGACAAGGAGAACTCCAATACGGATTCCGCATTGGTGTCTACCAAGAGAAGTCTGATCTTCAATCAGCTCAACAAGGAACTGTATCAGAAATTCTTTATGACCACGGAGGAGATCCAGGCATGTCGTGACGGCTATATTTACGTCCATGATATGTCTGCCAGAAGGGATACCATGAACTGCTGCCTGTTTGATGTGCAAAGCGTATTGAGCGGCGGTTTTGAGATGGGAAATATTTGGTACAATGAACCCAAGACACTGGATGTGGCTTTTGATGTTATCGGAGATATTGTACTCAGTGCCGCCAGTCAGCAGTACGGAGGTTTTACGGTACCCAGTGTGGACTATATTCTGGAGCCTTATGCGGAAAAATCCTATAATAAATACGTAGAGAAGTTTCTGCGTCTTGGTGTGGACCGGAAGACAGCGGAAGAGGAAGCCTACAAAGACGTAATCAAGGAGATGGAGCAGGGCTTTCAGGGCTGGGAATATAAGTTCAATACGGTTGCCAGCAGCCGGGGCGACTATCCCTTTATTACAGTGACGGCGGGTACCGGAACAGGCAGATTTGCCAAGCTGGCCACCATCTGTATGCTGAATGTGAGGAAGGGCGGACAGGGTAAGAAAGAATGTAAAAAACCGGTATTGTTTCCAAAGATCGTATTTTTATATGATGAAAACCTGCACGGGCCCGGTAAGCCTCTGGAGGATGTGTTTGAAGCCGGAGTGGAATGCTCTGCCAAAACCATGTATCCCGACTGGCTGAGCCTTACGGGAAAGGGATATGTTGCCAGTATGTACAAGCAGTACGGAAAAATCATCTCACCCATGGGCTGTAGAGCTTTTCTGTCCCCTTGGTATGAAAGAGGGGGAATGCACCCGGCAGATGAAAAGGATACACCGATTTTTGTGGGACGATTCAACATCGGTGCCGTATCCCTGCATTTGCCCATGATTTTGGCCAAGGCGAGACAGGAAAGTAAAGATTTTTATCAGGTGTTGGATTATTATCTGAACCTGATCCGTCAGCTCCATATCCGTACCTATGCATATTTGGGAGAGATGCGGGCCTCCACCAATCCTCTGGCCTATTGCGAGGGCGGATTTCTGGGAGGACATCTGAATCTGAGAGATAAGATCAAGCCCTTGTTAAAGAGTGCTACCGCATCCTTTGGGATTACGGCTTTCAATGAACTGCAGATGCTGTATAACGGCAAATCTCTGGTGGAAGACGGGGCCTTTGCCATCGAGGTATTGGAATATATCAATAAGAAAATCGCGGAATTCAAGGAAGCGGACGGACATCTGTATGCAATTTACGGTACACCGGCAGAAAGCCTTTGCGGCCTGCAGGTACAGCAGTTCCGTAAGAAGTACGGGATCGTGGAAGGGGTGTCTGACAGAGAGTATGTCAGCAACAGCTTCCACTGCCATGTGGCCGAGGATATCACACCTATCCAGAAGCAGGATCTGGAAGGACGCTTTTGGGATTTGTCCAACGGAGGTAAAATCCAATATGTAAAGTATCCCATTGACTATAATTTGGAGGCGGTAAAAACGTTGATTCGCAGAGCTATGGATTTGGGATTTTATGAAGGGGTGAACCTTTCTTTGGCCTATTGTGATGACTGTGGGCATCAGGAACTGGAAATGGATGTATGTCCCAAATGCGGCAGCCGCAACCTGACCAAGATCGATCGTATGAACGGTTATTTATCCTATTCCAGAGTACACGGAGACAGCCGGTTAAATGATGCCAAGATGGCGGAGATTGCGGAAAGGAAGTCAATGTAGCATGAGATATCACAATATCACAAAGGATGATATGCTGAACGGCGACGGTCTGAGGGTGGTACTCTGGGTGGCAGGCTGTGATCACTGCTGTAAGGAATGTCACAATTCCATGACCTGGGATCCAAATGGAGGGCTTCTCTTTGATGAGGCTGCCAGACAGGAGATATTTGACCAGCTGGAGAAGGACTATATCTCAGGAATTACCTTCTCCGGAGGTGATCCTCTGCATCCGGCCAATGCTTCCGACGTGCGGAGTCTGATGAAAGAGATACGCGCAAGATATCCGGACAAGACCATTTGGCTGTATACCGGCTCTGACTGGGAAGC
Organism: Lachnospiraceae bacterium; assembly: GCA_017396675.1. Taxonomy (GTDB): domain Bacteria; phylum Bacillota; class Clostridia; order Lachnospirales; family Lachnospiraceae; genus SFDP01. Next base: position 8,046 of record JAFQLB010000094.1, on the reverse strand, counting down.
CATTTGGCAAAATCCCATGCTGCAGTATGTGGATGTATGTGTGGACGGAGAGTTTCTGGTGAAGCACCATGATCCCAAATTATACTGGAAGGGGAGCTCCAATCAGAGAGTCATCGATGTGAAGAAGACATTGCAGAGCGGGCATCCCGGGATTCCACTTCTGCATTGCGGGGATTATGGAAGACTGCCGGATGAGGGAGGCAGACGATAGATGGGTGAAGATATGAAAAGAATCGCAAGATTTATGAAGGTAAGTTGGCATAACTTTAAAAAAGAAATAGGCCTGCTGCTGCCGGATCTGTCGGAAGAAGAGCTGCAGGAAATGTATGATTCGCTCATATTGCCGAAACGAGCTACAAAGGGCAGTGCAGGATACGATTTTCACATGCCCTTTTCCTGTACTCTGATGCCCGGAGAAATCCTGAAAGTACCGACGGGAATCCGTGTACGTATGGAAGAGAACTGGGTACTTCATCTCTATCCCAGAAGCAGTCTTGGATTCAAATACCGGCTGCAGCTGAACAATACCGTGGGGATTATAGACAGTGATTATTTTTACTCGGATAATGAAGGACATATTTTTGCAAAAATCATCAATGATTCCCGTGAAAACAAGACGGTCTCCTTAAAGAGAGGGGATGGGTTTATGCAGGGGATTTTTTTGGAGTACGGAATTACCGAAGATGATGAGATAGAAGAGGTCAGAAACGGAGGCTTCGGAAGCACCGGAAGATGAAGGGCTGCCTTGAAAGGCAGCCTTTCATCATGACGGTTATTTCTTGCAGCGGTCGAAGCCGGGATTATACTGATAGAAGTTTACGGGATCAAGACATTCCTGAACACGTCGTAAGCCTTCACCGAATCTCTGGAAGTGCACGATTTCACGCTGACGCAGGAAACGGATAGGATCGGCCACCTCATGATCCTTCACAACGCGCAGGATATTGTCGTAGGTGGTACGTGCCTTTTGTTCTGCAGCAAGGTCTTCCGTAAGATCCGTGATCACATCACCCTTGGACTGGAATTCACAGGAGTTAAAGGGAATACCGCCGGCAGCCTGAGGCCACAGCGCCAAGGTATGGTCGATATAGTAAGGTCCGAGACCGGAGGCTTCGATTTCCTCCATACTCAGATTTTTGGTCAGTTGGTGGACAATGGTTCCGATCATCTCAAAATGTGCCAGCTCTTCCGTGCCGATATCGGTCAACAATGCGCCAATCTCACGGTAGGGAGAGGAATAACGCTGAGAGAGGTAACGCATGGAGGCGCCAAGCTCTCCGTCGGGGCCGCCGTACTGGGAAATGATATACTGTGCCAGTTTGGCATTTGGTGTCTTGATATTTACGGGGTATTGCAGTCTTTTTTCATAATTCCACATTATTCCATGCCTCCTTCCCAGGGCCAGGGCTGAACCGTCCACAGAAATTCATTCTCACAATCTTTGCCGTCCTTCACATCGGAAAGTGTGAGGGGACCGAATTTTTGGTTATACAGATCTGATTTTTCATTTTTCAAAGCGGTGTAGTAGTGAAAATAGCGCATGGCTTCCCGGTCATCGGGATGGGTATCAAGATAAAGACCAAGCTCTACGGTAACAAAGCACAGGATACCGATCTCCTGCATTAATCTGCTGCGTTCACACATTATTTTACACATCTCCTTCCTGTAAAGGGTTTGTTCAGTTCCGGAAAGATCGTGCCCATATTGTATCCGGCTTCCAGATTCTCACAGATACCACGAAAGCTCTGGCGCGGTACGTATGCCATGCCAAGGGGGTAATCAGCGGGTATGAAAGGCTGATGAAAGGGTGGAAAGGTGTCTTTGTTGCAATCCTTCATAGTGCTTCCTTTTTTGATGGTTTCTTTGTATAATATGCAGGCAGGAAAAAAGAGTGATTGACAAATCCCATGCTTGCACTTGATTTCCTTCTTACTTTGTGTAAGAATAGTGGGAAGCAGTTATAATGACGGTGGAAGGAGAAACGATATGAGCAAGATTAGGACAAGATTTGCTCCCAGTCCGACAGGAAGGATGCATGTAGGCAATCTGAGAACGGCTTTGTATGCCTATCTTATCGCAAAGCATGAGAAGGGAGATTTTTTGGTTCGTATTGAAGATACAGATCAGGAAAGGTATGTGGAAGGTGCCACACAGATCATTTACGATACACTTGCGAAAACGGGTCTGATCCATGACGAGGGACCGGATAAGGATGGAGGGGTTGGCCCCTACGTGCAGAGTGAGAGGCAGGCAGCCGGTATTTATATGGAGTATGCGAAGAAGCTGATCGAGAAGAAAGAAGCATACTATTGTTTTTGTGACAAGGAACGGCTGGCCACGCTGAACAGAAATGTGGCGGGAAAAGAGATTAACGTTTATGACAAGCATTGTCTGCATCTGTCAGAGGAAGAGATCCAGGAGAAGCTGAAGGCGGGCCAGCCTTATGTCATCCGCCAGAATATGCCGCGGGAGGGAAGCACCACCTTCAAGGATGAGATTTACGGCAGTATTACGGTGGACAATGAGGAACTGGATGATATGATTCTGATCAAATCAGACGGCTTTCCCACCTATAATTTTGCCAATGTGGTGGATGATCATCTCATGGGCATTACCCATGTGGTACGAGGCAACGAATATCTGTCTTCCTCGCCCAAGTATAATCGCCTTTATGAGGCATTCGGATGGGAGGTGCCGGTCTATATTCATTGCCCGCTGATCACCGATGAAGAGCACCACAAGCTGTCCAAGAGATGCGGACACTGTTCCTATGAGGATCTGATCGAGCAGGGATTTGTGTCGGAAGCCATTGTCAATTTTGTGGCTCTCCTGGGCTGGAGTCCCACAGAGTGTACGGAGGAGATTTTCAGTCTGGAACGGCTGGTGGAGATCTTTGATTATCATCATATTTCCAAGTCACCGGCAGTATTTGACTATACCAAGGCCAAATGGATGAACGGGGAATACATGAAGGCTATGGCATTCGATGTATTTTACGAGAAAGCATTGCCGATTTTGAAGGAAACCATACATCGGGAGGTGGATTTCCCTAAAATTGCGGAAATGGTGAAGACGAGGATCGAAGTGTTTCCCGACATTCCGGATCTGGTGGATTTTTTTGATGCGCTGCCGGAGTATGATCCCGCAATGTACGCTCATAAAAAAATGAAGACAACAAAGGAATCTGCGCTGGAAGTGTTAAAGGAAGTGCTGCCTATCCTGGAGGAGCAGGAGGATTACAGCAATGATGCACTGTACAGCAGATTGACACAGTATGTGGAGCAAAAGGGCTGCAAAAACGGATATGTGATGTGGCCCATCAGAACAGCGGTTTCCGGCAAACAGATGACGCCCGCAGGCGCCACGGAGATTATGGAGATCCTTGGCAAGGAAGAATCTCTGGCCAGGATCCGTAAGGGAATCGAACTTTTGGAAGCCTGAAAGAGCAGTCCGGTCATCAGCACCCACAGAAAGCAGGAGATATTGATTTGCAGCAAATGAGTATACCGCAGAGACAGGCAGTGACCCACCATCTGGGTCCCTGCCTGGTACTGGCCGGCCCCGGGAGCGGTAAAACGTTTACCATGATACAAAGGGTACGGTATCTGATTGAAGAACGGGGAGAAGCCCCCGATTCCCTTCTTGTCATTTCTTTTTCCAGAGCTTCGGCCGCGGAACTGAAAGAGCGATTCCACAAACTTGTGGGAGACAAACGCTATCCCGTCAATTTTGCAACATTCCACGCATGTTTTTTTCATATTCTACAGCAGGAGCTGCATTATACCTCCGGCAGCATTCTTCGGATGGAAGAAAAAAGAGACATCCTTCAGACAATCTTAACAAATCCCGAAAACAACAATGAAACAGAAGAAGCTATTGACAGCAGAGAGTCTCTGAAACATAAGGCGGAGGAATATCTGCAGAAAATATCCTATTACAAAAATCAGGGAGAGGATGTGGCGGAAGTAAGGGAGACCTCCCAATTTCTCAGTATTTACCGTGCATACCGTAGGGAGACGGAGCGGAGAAGGAAACTGGATTTTGATGATATGGGAATCCTGTGCCATAAGCTTCTCCTGGAGGACAGTAGCGTTTTAAGCAAATGGAGAAAGAAGTTTGTATTTTTCCTGATCGATGAGTTTCAGGATATTAATCCGATACAATTTCGCATTCTGCAGCTTTTGGCAGAACCGAAACGGAATCTGTTTGCGGTGGGGGATGACGATCAGGCAATTTACGGATTTCGGGGGGCCAGTCCGGAGATTATGCTTTCCTTTCGAAAGTACTATCCGGAAACAAAGGAAATACTGCTGGATACAAATTATCGCTGCAGTGCCAATGTGGTGAAGGAGGCCGGAAAGGTAATCGGAGAAAACAAGCTTCGATATGATAAAGCCATTCGGCCGTCACGTCCTGCGGGAGAGGCAGTGATCTATCAAAGCTTCCCGGATTGTGAACAGGAGTATGCCTATATTGCCCGGCGGATGGGAAAGTATGTGGCGGGAGAGGCGGAGAAGGGAAAAGAAGCAGCTGCCATTTTTCGGACAAATCATGGTATGATGGGACTGGCGGGGGTACTGGCTAGGAAACGCATTCCCTTCCGAATGAAGGAAAGGTGCAGCAGTATGTTTGATCACTGGGTTGCCGGAGATCTGCAAAGCTATCTGCGGTTCTTTCAGGAGGGAGGAAAAAGAAGAGATTTTATACCTGTGATGAATAAGCCGCTTCGATATCTGTCAAGACAGGCTCTGCGGGAGGAAGTAATCAACATTGCCCATCTGCAGCGGTATTACGAAAGCCGGCCCTATATGAAGGATATTCTGGCAGAACTGCAGAAGCATCAGACATTTGTCCGTGGTTTGGATCCTTATGCCGCCATACGATATATCAGAGATGCGGTGGGATATGACCGGTATCTGAAAACCGTTACGGAGGCTTCCGGAGGTTCAGAGAGTGAAAGCTTATATGAAATTGCGGATTTTGTTACAAACAGTGCGAAGGGAACAAATGATCTGAAGCAATGGAAAAAAGAAATCAAAGAATATGAAGAAATGCTGAAGAAGGCAATGGAGGAATGCCGGGAGGGTATATGGCTTTTGACTATGCACGGATGTAAGGGACTGGAGTTTGACCATGTATTCTTACCGGACTGTAATGTGGGAATAATCCCCCATAAAAGAGCCCTGTCCCGAAAAGAAATAGAAGAAGAGAGACGTATGTTTTATGTGGCAATGACCAGGGCCAGAGATACTTTGGAAATCTTATACCTAGAAGATAAATACCGAATCAAGCTGCATCCCAGCCCTTTTTTGCCCATCAGAAAAAATACTCGACTGCCCTTTTTACCACCTATTCATTTTCGATAATTTCATCGAATTCACAGCTGTCCAGATATTCATCAAAGGCGTCTGCCACGGTTTCATATTCCTCGTCATCCTCGATGTAGGTCAGCGTTGGTTCTTCGTTGACATCCTGAGGATTTTCATAGTAGCGGTAGAACCATACCTCTCCGCTGCTGTTGCTGCCGTCCTCATCAAGAGGGAGAAGAACGATGTAGTCCTGTGTCTCTACCGTTAATATAGTGACGATGGCACATAGAATCCGGGAGCCGTCTTCCAGGGTAAGCTCTACGGTCATCTCCTCATCGGGAGCTTCGGTGTTATTTGGTTTGTCCATGGGGTTTTGGTGACTCATATGATATCCCTTTCTGATTTTGTTTTTTGGGAACGCTTCTCCTACCTCCTATTGTACTGGTGCTCCTGTTCAAAGGCAAGACAAATTATTTTCATTTGTACGGAAATATGGTATAATGACGAAATCTCAAAGCTTTTTATTTATGGAGGATAGATGAATATCCGGAAACATTTCATAACCGTTATGACACATAAGTACCATGTCTGTCGCGGGTGCTTTAAGATTGGTCTGTATCGCCAGGGAATTCTTCACGATTTGTCCAAATTCAGCCCCAGCGAGTTTTTGATTGGTGCCAGATATTATCAGGGGAACAGAAGTCCCAACAACGCAGAGAGAGAGGATGTGGGGTATTCCTCCTCCTGGCTGCACCATAAAGGCCGCAATAAGCACCATTATGAATATTGGCTGGACTACAGTGTAAAGAATATTGAAGGCGGAATGCTGCCGGCACCCATGCCTGTAGTCTATATTCTGGAAATGCTGATGGATCGTATTGCAGCCAGCAAGGTATATGCAAAAGACAGCTATACGCAGCATAATCCCATGGAGTATTACCGACCCAGTGCGGGAGAATGTCCCCTGCATCCAAAAACAAGAGAAATTCTGGAGCTGCTCCTTGAAGTTTTGGATCGTTACGGGGAAGAAGAACTGTTTTCCTTTATCCGAAGAAGCATCATGTCCCGAAAAGGGGAGTGGGATGATCCTCAACGTTGGCCGGTGCTGGTTCGTAAAAGCCGTAGGCATTATCGATTGGAACGGTCATGCACCCATTGATGAAACCCGCATATCATACAGTAAATATAAAAAAGAGGTACTGTATGAATTGCTTACTGTTATTGTGGATTGTTTTTTGCTGCTCAGGTAAGAACGGTTTCTGCGGAGGTGACAGGAGATACTGTGACAACAGACAGGATTACCCTGGTATGAGCTGCGGCTGTGATCACGGTCATCATCATGGCCATCACCATGATGGGAACTGCGGCTGTGACAGACCTACACCGCCCCCGGCGCCTTATCCCTGTCTGAAGCCGGAACCCAGAACCTGTGGCTGTGAATCGGCTCCTGTAACCACGCAGACACCCTGTGGCTGCGATCAACCATCTCATTCTTGACTTGATAAAAGTGTGGTGTTACACTGTACCATATGACAGCTACGGCGCCGCCTGATAAGCGGCGCTGTAAAATGCAAAGGGGATTTGTATATGACAGGTAATACATATGGTAAAAAAGTATTATTCAGCGGTATGCAGGCTACGGGAACGATTACGTTGGGCAATTACCTGGGAGCACTGAAGAACTGGGTGACCTTGAGTGACGAATATGAGTGCTTTTACTGTGTGGTGGATCTGCATTCCATAACCATCAGGCAGGATCCCGCAAAGCTGCGGCAGAGTGCGCGTAATCTTTTAATGCTTTATATAGCGGCAGGGCTGGATCCCAAAAAGAATTGTATTTATTATCAGTCCCACGTATCCGGTCATGCGGAACTGGCATGGATCCTGAATTGCTATACCTATATGGGGGAGCTTCAGCGGATGACGCAGTTTAAGGATAAGTCGGCAAAGCATGCGGAAAATATCAACGCGGGACTGTTCACGTATCCCGTTTTATTGGCCGCCGATATCCTGTTATTTCAGGCCGATGTGGTGCCTGTGGGCAAAGATCAGCTGCAGCATCTGGAGATCACAAGAGATATCGCACAAAGGTTCAATGCAATTTACGGAGATGTATTCACCATACCGGAGGTGCATATGGGCAAGATCGGGGCGAAGATTATGAGTCTTCAGGAGCCCATGAAGAAGATGAGCAAATCCGATGAAAATGCCAATGCCACCATCTATCTGACAGATGATGGAGATACGATCCTGAGAAAGTTCAAACGAGCCGTTACGGATTCGGAAGGATGTATCCGTTACAGCCGGGAGCAGCCGGGCATTAAAAATCTGCTGGATATATATTGTGCCTGCACGGATCAGACACCGGAAGGTGCTGTGGCAGAGTTTGAAGGAAGAGGCTACGGTGAGTTGAAGCAGGCAGTGGCAGAGTCTGTGATGGGAATCTTTCGTCCCGTACAGGAGGAGTTTTTAAGACTGTCAAAGGACAAGGCATACATTGACGGCATCATCAAAGAGAATGGAGAAAAGGCCGATTATTTTGCCCGCAAAACACTGCGCAAGGTACAGAAAAAAGTAGGATTTCCGGAACGTATCCGGTAAAGGAATAAGAGATGTAACAACAGGAGAGAGACGCATCGGAAGGAATCCGGGTTGTCTCTCTCCTGTTGTTTTCACAGGTATTTTTTTGTGGATTACTGTGATTTAACTTCTTTCCAGAGTTCATTGTACATAGCTT
>JAFQLB010000093.1 GCA_017396675.1 Lachnospiraceae bacterium | reverse complement strand
CCGGAACGCTGGATTCTGGAAAATGAAGAGGTGCTGATAAAGCTGCAGAAGGAATATGTGGAAGCCGGAACCAATATATTGTATGCACCTACCTTCAGTGCCAATCGAATCAAGCTTGGAGAGTACGGTCTGGAAGACAGCATAGAAGAGATCAATCACAGGTTGGTGGAGATTTCCAGGAAAGCAGCAGACGGAAAAGCATATGTGGCGGGAGATATGACGATGACCGGGGAGCCTCTCGCTCCGGTAGGAAGGATGCAGTTTGAAGAGCTGGTGGACATCTATAAGGAGCAGATCAGACATTTGGCAGATGCAGGTGTGGATCTTCTGGTGGTAGAGACTATGATGAGCCTTCAGGAGTGCAGAGCAGCCTTGATCGCCGCCAAGGAAACCTGTGACCTTCCGGTGATGGTAACGATGACCTTTGAGGCAGACGGGAGAGCACTGTTTGGAACTGATGTATTAACAGCCGCCGTCACGTTGGAAAAATTGGGAGCAGATGCCTTCGGTGTAAACTGTTCTACGGGACCGGAGCAGATGCAGCCTCTTTTTAAGGCTGTTCGGGAGGCGGTTTCATTGCCCCTGATTGCCAAGCCAAATGCCGGTATGCCTACCCTGAACGAAAGGGGCGATACCGTTTACAGCATGGATCCGACGGCCTTTGCCACGGAGACGGCGAAGCTGTGGGAAGAAGGCGTATCCCTGCTGGGAGGGTGCTGCGGCACCACACCGGAGCATATTGAAGCCTTGATCGGGCGGTTGCGGGGAAAACAGCCTGTGATCCGGCAGAGGGCGGATCGGAGCTATCTCACTTCAGAGCGAAAAACACTGGACTTTGGTCAGGGAGATCCGTTTTTGATCGTGGGGGAGAGAATTAATCCCACGGGAAAGAAGAAGCTTCAGGAAGAGCTGCGGGAGGGCAACTTAGACAGGGTACTGTCCTTTGCGGAGGAGCAGGAGGCACAGGGCGCCTCCCTGCTGGATGTGAATTTCGGAATGAGCGGAATTGATGAAGAAGCACTGATGCTTCGGGCATTGGAGGAGATTCCCGGTGTGACAAATCTTCCCCTGGTGATCGATTCCAGTGATATACAGGTCTGTGAAGCAGCACTCAGAAGATATCCGGGAAGGGCCCTGTTAAACTCTGTTTCTTTGGAGTCGGAAAAAATTACAAAGCTGCTTCCCATCGCCGCAAAATACGGAGCCATGTTCATACTTCTTCCGCTGTCGGAGGCCGGCCTGCCGGAATCCTTGGAGGAAAAGATCAGGATCATAGATACCATATGTGAAAAGGCCTTTGCCCTTGGATTCACCCCAAAAGACATCGTTGTAGACGGTCTTGTGACTACGGTGGGTGCCAATCCCATGGCTGCCATGGAAACGCTGGAGACCATTCGCTACTGTCGGGAAAAAGGGCTGGCCACCGTCATCGGTTTATCCAACATTTCCTTCGGACTGCCGGAACGTACTCTTTTGAACATGAGCTTTCTGACCATGGCGATCCGGGAAGGTTTGACCATGGCCATAGCCAATCCCAGTCAGAGTCTTTTAATGGCAGCGGCCTTTGCCGGAGATCTGATGATGAACAAGAAGGGAAGTGACCTTCGCTATATCGAAAGAGTGCAGGCACATCCCATACAGACGGTGCAAAGCAAAGATGGGGGAAAAGAGAAGGTACAGAATACGGGGAAAAGGAAGGAAGGCTTTCCGGAGGAAGCTGACCCGGAGGCCAAAGACGGGCGGCGTACTGTTCTCTATGAAATGGTACTCAAAGGCAGAAAGAATAAAATAGAAGCGTCCACCCGAGAGCTGCTTTCCAGGGGGGCGGAGGCAAATGAGCTTTTAAATCACAGTCTGCTGCCTGCCATCAACGAAGTAGGAGAACTGTTCGACAAAGGGAGATATTTTTTGCCTCAGCTGATTGCAAGTGCAGAGGCTATGAAGCGATCGATTGAAGTATTGGAGCCTTATCTTCTGCAGGAAAAGCAGGGGAGCAAGATGCCTGCTGTGGTCATAGCCACCGTATCGGGAGATATCCATGACATCGGGAAGAATCTGGTCATTCTCATGCTGAAAAACCATGGATTCCAGGTCTTTGATCTGGGGAAAGACGTCTCCAAGGAGAGGATCATAGAAAAGGCTGTGGAGACAAAGGCCTCTGTCATCGGCTTATCTGCTTTGATGACGACCACCATGAAGTACATGAAAGAGGTGATCGATTATGCAAAGGAAAGAGGAGTCGCCGCAAAGTTTATGATCGGAGGAGCCGTGATCACACCGGAATATGCCCAAGAAATCGGTGCCCACGGATATGGAGCCGATGCTGCGGAGGCCGTCAGGGTGGCAAAGGCACTTTGCGGTATATCCGACCATTAAAAACAGATACCGATAAGAAAATCGAGAGATACCGGTTTGCTATGGAGAGTGACGAAAGGGAGGAATATCTTATGGAAAACTCTGTCAGAGAACTGATTGATGAGATCAAAAACGAAAACGAAGAACAGATGAAGTATTTGAAAAAACAGTTGAATACAATGAAATTGCTGATGGTGTGTCTTGCAGGTATCCTGGTGCTTTTGGTGGTTTCCGCAGCCGTTGTGGTGCCAAGGATCGTGGAAACACTGCAAACTGTGAATACGGCAGTGGATACCTTGAGTACCACCACCGTAGAGGCGGTAGATACGGTAACAGGCACGATTGCCGTAGTAGAGGAGGTGTTTCTGGCATTAAACGGATTTATGGATGAAAGCAGCACCGGAATCGCTACGGCCATTGAAAAACTCAATAGTATTGATATAGACAGTCTGAACAAGTCAATCAAAGATCTGGGAGAGGTGGTGGATCCTCTGGCAGATTTCTTTGGCAGGTTTCATTAAATAAAAGGATTGTCATATCAGCGGCAGTGTGATAGAATTTACCAAAATTTTTCAACGGGGGAAGATTTTATGAATGGTGCGGATGTTCTGATCAAATGTTTGGAAAAAGAAAATGTAGAAGTGATTTTCGGGTATCCCGGCGTTGCTATCTGCCCTTTTTTTGACAGTATTACGAATTCTCCGATCCAAAGCATCCTGATCCGAACAGAACAGAATGCAGCCCATGCGGCCAACGGTTATGCCAGGACAACAGGTAAGGTTGGAGTTTGTGTGGCTACCAGCGGACCGGGAGCTACCAATCTGATCACCGGAATTGCCACGGCCTTTGCAGACAGTATTCCTCTTGTCTGCATCACGGGACAGGTGGACAGCGAGCTTCTGGGCAGTGATGTATTTCAGGAGGCGGATATTACGGGGGCGGTGGAGTCCTTTGTGAAATACAGCTATCTGGTACGGGATGCGGAAGAACTTCCAAGGATTATGAAGGAAGCCTTTTACATTGCCAATTCCGGAAGAAGAGGACCGGTGCTCATTGATATTCCCATTGATATCCAGAATCAGCAGGTGAGCAGATTCAAATATCCGGAGGAGGTACATCTTCGTACCTATAAGCCCACCGTTAAAGGCAATACGGTACAGATACATAAGGTTATAAAAGAGCTGGAAAAAGCCAAGAAGCCCATCATATGTGTAGGCGGCGGCATCATGCTTTCCAACGCCAAAGAAAGCTTTATGGAGTTTGTGGAAAAATATCGGCTGCCGGTGGTTTCCACAATGATGGGTATCAGCGTGATGCCTACCGAACATCCGTTGTATTTCGGAATGGTGGGCAACAACGGAAAGCCCTGTGCCAATCGCGCCATGAATGAGTCGGATGTATTGGTGATGGTGGGAGCCAGAGTGGCAGATCGCGCGGTCAGCCAGCCGGATCTGATCACCAGAAATAAGATTTTGATTCATATCGATGTGGATCCTGCGGAAATCGGCAAGAATGCCATCTCCACCATACCTCTGGTGGGAGATGCGGGACATATTTTTGAAGATCTGTACAAGGAAGAATATACCGGAAACCATGAGGCATGGATCCGGGATTTACAGGAGTATCGGAAAACGATGCTGGTGCATCGTAAAGTCAATCCTGCATATGTGGATCCCGCTGCACTGATAAGGCTGCTTTCCATCAAAATGGAGGAGAACGGTATCTATGTGGCGGATGTGGGACAAAATCAGATGTGGTCCTGCGCCTATCACATTGTAAAAAAAGGAAGATTTTTAACCTCCGGCGGTATGGGAACCATGGGATATTCCATTCCTGCCGCCATGGGTGCAAAGGTGGGGAATCCGGACAGACAGGTGGTGGCTGTCTGCGGGGACGGTGCATTCCAGATGTCCATGATGGAGCTGGCTACCATGGTGCAGCATGGAATAGATGTTAAGATCGTAATTTTCAATAACGGATATCTGGGCATGGTCAGACAGTATCAGCATTTTACCTATAAAGACAACTATTCCGCAGTAGATCTGACCGGCAATCCGGATTTGCGGCATATTGCCGCCGCTTACGGGATTCCCTTTTACCGTCTGTCGAATATGGAGGATGCAGAGGAGACATTGAATGCATTTTTGAGGGAAGAAGGTCTTGTGCTCATGGAATGCATGATAGACCCTATGGATCTGGCTTAGCGGATAGATCGGATTATTCGGAAATTACAGAAAAGAGGGCATTGGTATGAAAAGGATTTATTCGGTTCTTGTGGAAAACCGTTCCGGTGTGCTTTCCAAGGTAGTGGGGCTCTTTTCCAGAAGAAATTATAATATTGACAGTCTGGCCGTGGGAGAGACGGATAACAAAGATACCTCCTGTATCACCATCGTCAGTACGGGAGATCAGAGAACCATTGAACAAATTGAAAAGCAGTTAAACAAGAAGATCGATGTGATCAAGGTTAAGACATTTCGCGAGCATGAGAGTGTTTGCCGGGAACTGATGCTGGTAAAGGTAAAATACAACAAAAGCAATCGCAGGGATATTATGGAAAACTGTGAGATTATGAAGGCACAGATCGTGGACATGTCAAAAACGCATATGATCATTCAGGTATGTGATACGCCGGAGCGCACCAATCTTTTTTTGAAGATGCTGCAGGGAATCAGTGTTGCGGAAGTTGCAAGAACAGGAACTCTGGCACTGCAAAAGTGTGAGTAGAAACAACAAATAAATTGAATAAATATTACATTTGAGTTTGACAAGTATTTTCATTGTTGCTAGAATAAGTAGAAAATGTGAAAATGAGGGAAAGGTATGAAGAAGAAGGTGTTTCAGCTGCTGGTAGACAATACCTCCGGCGTTTTGAGCCGGATATCCGGTCTGTTTTCCAGAAGAGGCTACAATATTGAGAGTATCACGGCGGGTGTTACGGCCGATCCCAGAATTACGAGGATCACCATAGTGGCCAGCGGAGATGATGAGATCCTGGCGCAGATTGAAAAGCAGGTGGCCAAGCTTGAGGATGTCAGGGACATTCGGGAGCTGGAGCCGGGATTTTCCGTATATCGGGAACTGGCGCTGATCAAGGTGCAGGCGAATGAAACAAGACGACAGGATGTGATCTCCATTGCCAATATTTTCCGTGCAAATATCATAGACGTATCCCCGGAAGGACTGATCATTGAAATGACCGGCAGCCAGAATAAGATCGATGCCTTTATCGATCTGCTTCACAGGAACGGGTACGACATTCTGGAAATGGCAAGGACGGGCATCGCAGGACTGCGCAGAGGAACGCAGGACATTGTGTGGTTTGATATTGAAGACTGAAGCAAGAGAGCTTTCCGACTTCGCTCATAGAGAATTATACATAGTTTATTCAATCTTTATTCATCATAAAATAATATATTACGGAGGGTGATAGAATGGCTAAGATTTATTATCAGGAGGATTGTAATCTTTCTCTGCTGGAGGGAAAGACCATTGCGGTGATCGGCTACGGAAGCCAGGGGCATGCCCACGCACTGAACGCAAAGGAATCGGGATGCAATGTGATTGTGGGTCTGTATGAGGGTTCCCCGTCCTGGGCCAAGGCAGAAGCACAGGGGATGAAGGTGTATACGGTAGCGGAAGCCGCCAAAATGGCAGATATCATCATGATACTGATCAACGATGAAAAGCAGGCTGCCATGTATAAGAGTGAGATCGAGCCCAATCTGGAGGCCGGCAATATGCTGATGGTAGCCCATGGCTTCTCTATTCATTACGGACAGATCGTGCCTCCCGCCGATGTGGATGTGACCATGGTAGCCCCCAAGGGACCGGGCCATACGGTAAGAAGTGAGTATCTGGAGGGCAAGGGTGTGCCCTGTCTGGTAGCGGTGCATCAGGATGCCACAGGACAGGCCAAGGAGAAGGCACTGGCCTATGCGCTGGCCATCGGCGGAGCAAGAGCCGGCGTATTGGAAACTACCTTCCGTACAGAGACGGAGACGGATTTGTTCGGAGAACAGGCTGTGCTCTGCGGCGGCGTCTGCGCGCTGATGCAGGCGGGCTATGAGACACTGGTAGAAGCGGGCTATGATGAAGTAAACGCTTATTTCGAATGCATCCATGAGATGAAGCTGATCGTGGATCTGATCTACCAGTCCGGCTTCGAAGGTATGAGATATTCCATTTCCAACACGGCAGAATACGGGGATTATATCACAGGACCCAAGATTATCACGCCGGAGGTGAGAGAGAATATGAAGAAGATCCTCTCCGATATTCAGGACGGTACCTTTGCTCAGAGATATATTCTGGAAATGTCTCCCGCAGGAGGACAGGTGCAGTTTAAGACCATGCGCAGACTGGGAACCGAGCACCCTTCCGAGAAGGTTGGTAAGGAGATACGTAAGCTGTACAGCTGGAACAATGAAGAGGATAAGCTGATCAACAACTAAACAAAACAGATTCTGACACGTGAAATCCGCTGTGCCGGAGTTGGATGCCGGCATGGTGGATTTTGTGGCGTAGGAGGAAAAGATTTATGGGAATGACAATGACGCAGAAAATATTGGCAGCACATGCAGGTCTGGACTCGGTAGTGCCCGGTCAGCTGATCGAGGCCGATCTGGATCTGGTGCTGGGAAACGATATTACCGGTCCGGTAGCCATCCGTGAAATGGAAAAAATGAATGTGGAAGGCGTGTTTGACAAGGATAAGATTGCCTTGGTGCCGGATCATTTTGTACCCAACAAAGACATCAAATCCGCGCAGCAAAGCAAATGTCTGCGGGAGTTTGCCCGGGAGAATGAGATTACCAACTACTTTGAAGTGGGAGAGATGGGGATTGAGCATGCACTGCTTCCGGAAAAAGGACTGACGGTAGCGGGCGATGTGATCATCGGTGCGGACTCTCACACGTGTACCTACGGCGCCCTTGGGGCCTTTTCCACCGGTGTGGGAAGCACCGATATGGGAGCCGGTATGGCTACAGGAAAAGCCTGGTTCAAGGTACCGGCAGCCCTCAGGTTCAATCTGATCGGAAAGCCCTCCAAATGGATAACGGGCAAGGATGTTATTTTACATATCATCGGCATGATCGGTGTGGACGGCGCTTTGTATAAATCCATGGAATTTACAGGCGAGGGAATCAAACACCTGACCATGGACGATCGGTTTACCATTGCCAATATGGCCATTGAGGCCGGAGGCAAGAACGGTATCTTCCCGGTAGATGAGGTTACCGTTGCCTACATGATGGAGCATTCCACGAGAGAATACACCGTGTATGAAGCAGATGCAGATGCTGAATACGAGGAAGAATACACCATCGATCTGTCTGTGCTTCGTCCTACCATAGCATTTCCTCATTTGCCGGAAAATACAAAAACCATTGATGAGATTACGGAGCATATTCCCATTGATCAGGTGGTGATCGGCTCCTGTACCAACGGAAGGCTGGACGATCTTCGCTATGCCGCCCAGGTGTTGAAGGGCAGGAAAGTGAAGAAAGGACTGCGGTGCATTATTTTTCCTGCCACCCAGGCCATCTATCTGCAGGCTATGGAGGAAGGATTGATCAAAATCTTTATCGAAGCCGGTGCCGTTGTCAGTACCCCTACCTGCGGCCCCTGTCTGGGAGGCTATATGGGAATTCTTGCGGATGGAGAGCGCTGTGTTTCCACCACCAATCGTAATTTTGTAGGCAGAATGGGTCATGAAACCTCTGAAATCTATCTGGCCAGTCCTGCTGTAGCGGCAGCCAGTGCAGTGACGGGAACGATCTCCTGCCCCTGCCAATTGTAAAACCACTGTGGGCACTGTGGGATGAAGAATGGAACAGTATGAATCGGAGAAAGGATATTGTATGAAAAAAGCAAGCGGACGCGTTTTTAAATATGGCAGCAATGTAGATACCGATGTAATCATTCCCGCCAGGCATCTGAACACCTCTGATCCTGCGGAGCTGGCACAGCACTGCATGGAGGATATTGACAGAGAATTTGTGAAAAAGGTAAAAAAGGGAGATATTATCGTAGCCGATAAGAATTTTGGCTGCGGATCTTCCAGAGAGCATGCACCGATTGCTATTAAGGCGGCCGGTATCGACTGTGTGATCGCGGAGACCTTTGCCAGGATCTTTTATCGCAACTCCATCAATATCGGTCTTCCCATCATCGAATGCAAGGAGGCTGCGGCCGATATTCGGAACGGTGAACAGGTAGAGGTGGATT
>JAFQLB010000092.1 GCA_017396675.1 Lachnospiraceae bacterium | reverse complement strand
ATCATGAACTGGAAGGAGGCTGTGGAACGGGCAGCGACGCTTCCAGTGAAGCTGATTCCCTATGAATTGGCAGAAGGAATGGAGACCACCAGACGGATCATAGAGGGATTGAAGCCGGGGGACGATATGGCAGTATTTATCGGACCGGAAGGCGGATTTGAAGAGTGGGAGGTTGAGCTGGCGATGGAAAAGGGGATCCTTCCCATTACTTTGGGCCGCAGAATTCTGCGTACGGAGACGGCAGGAATGACGTTGCTTGCGTGGATAATGTACCATTTGGAAGGAAAAGCATAATATAAGGTAAAAGATATCAAAATGCGTCTGAAAATGACAAAAGGGGAGGAAGTATGGAAGTTTATCTGGATAATTCCGCCACCACCAGATGCTTTGACAGTGCAGCCCGACTGATGGCTGAGATTCTGTGCAAGGATTACGGTAATCCGTCCAGTATGCATACCCTGGGAGTAGAGGCAGAACATCATTTGCGTTATGCAAGAGAGGTGATTGCCAAACATCTGAAGATAACGGAAAAGGAGATCCTATTCACCTCCGGCGGTACGGAATCCGACAATCTGGCGCTGGTGGGAACAGCCATGGCCAACTGCCGGGCCGGGAATCATTTGATCACCACAAGGATCGAGCATCCTGCCATTCTGCGGACTATGGAGTATCTTGAGACGAAGGGGTTTGAGGTAACCTACCTGCCTGTGGACAGCTGTGGGAGAATTTGTCTTGAAGAGTTAAGAAATGCTATGCGGCGGGAGACCATTTTGGTTTCCATTATGCATACCAACAATGAGATCGGAGCCTTGCAGCCGATAGAAGAAGCAGCAGCACTGATCAAAAGCTGTAATCCCGGGACACTGTTTCATGTAGATGCGGTGCAGGGTTTTGGAAAATTCAGAATTCATCCGAAAAAGATCGGCATTGATCTTATGTCTGTCAGCGGACACAAGCTGCATGGTCCTAAGGGAGTGGGATTTTTGTACATGAGAAACGGAGTGAAGATACAACCCATTCTCTTTGGGGGAGGACAGCAAAGAGGTCTGCGCTCCGGTACGGAAAATGTACCGGCTATTGCGGGAATGGCCAAGGCCATTGAAGAGGTATCCGCCACACTGGAAAAAGATGTGGAAAAAATGTACGGATTAAAGGAATACTATATCCGGGAGATCACAAGACTGCCGGAGGTTTATGTGAACGGTCTGACGGGATATGACAGTGCACCTCACATCATCAGCCTTGCGGTTGCCGGTGTGCGCAGCGAAGTATTGCTCCACGCTCTGGAGGAGAGGGGAATTTATGTATCTGCAGGCAGTGCCTGTGCAGCCCGCAAAGCAGCGCATTCCGAAACGCTGAAGGCCATGGGTTTGCGAAAGGAGCTGATAGAAGCTACGGTAAGGATCAGTATGTCGGCGTTGAATACGGAGGAAGAAATATACTATACTTTACAGGAAATGTATGATATAATCCCCATGCTTCGCAGATATACAAGACGATAAGGGTACAGTACCGCGAAAGGAGTTATCCATGTTTACCGCTTTTTTGATCAAATATGCTGAGATCGGTGTGAAAGGAAAGAACAGATACGTATTTGAGGATGCTTTGATTCAGCAGATCAAATACGCACTGAGGCGTTGTGAGGGAGAATTCAAGATTCGTAAAACACAGGGAAGGATCTATGTGGACGCCCTGACGGAGTTTGACCTGCAGGAGGTGGTGGATAACTTACAGACGGTGTTTGGGATTTCAGGGATCTGCCCCGTTGTCTATGTGGAGGACGAGGGAGTGGAGCGGCTGAAGGAAACCGTAATCGACTATGTGGATCGGGTCTATCCGGACAAGAGGATGACCTTCAAAATGATGTCCAGGCGGGCAAGAAAGAATTATCCTCTGGAATCCATGGAGCTGAATGCCGTGCTGGGAGAAGCCCTGCTTACGGCGTATCCCGAAATGCGGGTGGATGTACACGATCCTCAGGTATTTCTTTATGTGGAAATACGGGAAAAAATATATATTTATTCCAAGGTGATTCCCGGACCGGGAGGGATGCCGGTGGGCGTGGGCGGCAAGGCCATGCTGCTGTTGTCCGGCGGTATCGATTCTCCCGTGGCCGGATACATGATCAGCAAAAGAGGGGTGAAGATTGATGCGGTTTATTTTCATGCACCTCCCTATACCAGTGAACGGGCGAAACAAAAGGTGGTGGATCTGGCGCGTCTCCTGTCCCGCTACAGCGGTCCGATCTATCTGCATATCATCAATTTTACGGAGATTCAGCTGGCCATTTATGAGAAGTGTCCGCATGAGGAGCTGACCATTATTATGCGCAGATATATGATGAGGATTGCGGAGCAGATTGCCCGGGAAACGGAGTGCTTTGGCCTGATCACGGGAGAAAGCATCGGCCAGGTGGCGTCTCAGACCATGCAGTCCCTGTATGTGACCAATGAAGTCTGTACCATGCCGGTCTATCGTCCCTGTATCGGATTGGACAAGCAGGAGATCGTCAATATTGCGGAAAAGATCAATACCTACGAGACCTCCATTCTGCCCTATGAAGATTGCTGCACCATCTTTGTGGCAAAGCATCCTGTGACGAAGCCAAATCCGGAATATATCAGGCGGCATGAGGGAAATCTTAAGGATGTGATC
The DNA here is from genome assembly GCA_017396675.1 of Lachnospiraceae bacterium. GTDB lineage: Bacteria > Bacillota > Clostridia > Lachnospirales > Lachnospiraceae > SFDP01. Next base: position 17,279 of record JAFQLB010000092.1, on the reverse strand, counting down.
GATGATCTGCTGGAGAAAGCATTGAAGGAAAAAGAGACGATAGTGGTAAAAATCAAAAAAGAGAGCTTTGCTTTGCAAAACTCTCCGTTGCATCCGCTGCAGGCGGATTAAAGTCTGTAGGGCTTTAAAGCATCTATAACAGAATCGATATTCTCTTCTGCATGGATGTTCAGATCGATGGGTTTGGACAGATCCAGGCTGAAAATACCCATGATGGACTTTGCATCGATAACATATCTTCCGGAGACAAGATCAAAATCGCAATCAAATTTCGTGATATCATTAACGAAAGACTTTACTTTATCGATAGAGTTTAAAGAAATCTGTACTGTTTTCATATGGTTACCTCCTTATTCACAACTGTGGAATCCCTGCAATGACAGGAACCCGCGGTTTCATACCTTCCGATATAATATACTGGGAGGAACCAAAAAAGTCAATAAGAAAACATTACAAAATTGGAGTAATTTAGAATGAAAAAGGCAGCATTCCACAACCTCGGATGCAAGGTAAATGCTTACGAAGTAGAAGTTATGCAGCAAAAAATGGAAGAAGATGGATACGAAATTGTACCATTTGCTCCCGGTGCCGATATTTATATCATCAATACCTGCACCGTTACCAATATTGCCGACAGGAAAAGCCGGCAAATGCTGCACCGTGCCAAAAGCATGAATCCCGACGCCGTGGTGGTGGCGGTAGGATGTTACGTACAGACAGGGAGAGAAGATCTGGAAACGGATGCGTGTATCGATCTGGCCATAGGGAACAATAAGAAAAAAGAGATCGCCTCCATCCTGAAGGAGTACCTGGAGCGAAGGGACGGGGAGAAAGAACGGGATAAGACGCTGCAGGGCACTACGATCTTGGATATCAACCGCAGGGATCAGGAATACGAGGAAATGACACTGTCCCGAACGGGCAGCCATACACGAGCCTACGTAAAGATTCAGGACGGCTGCAATCAGTTTTGCTCCTATTGCATTATCCCCTATGCCAGAGGCAGGGTACGCAGCCGCAGACAGGAGGATATTCTCAAAGAAGTAAAGGGACTGGTGGATTCGGGATACAGGGAAGTGGTGATCACGGGAATCCATCTGAGCTCTTACGGTGTGGATTTTGCCCCCGGGAAGGGGGAATTGATAGAAGTATTGGAGAGACTGAATGAAGTCCGGGGCTTGCGCCGGATCCGTCTGGGTTCCCTGGAGCCGGGGATTATCACGGAGTCCTTTGCAGACAGGATGGGTGCTTTGGACAAGCTGTGCCCGCATTTTCATCTCTCCCTTCAAAGTGGCTGCAATGCCACTCTGAAGCGGATGAATCGTCGCTATACGACGGAGGAATTCAGAGATAAGACGGTGCTTCTCCGCAGCCGCTTTGATCATCCTGCCATTACCACAGATGTGATTGTAGGGTTTCCGGGAGAAACGGAGGAGGAATTTGCGGTAACGAAGGCTTTCCTGGAAGAAATGGAGTTTTACGAAATGCATATTTTCAAGTATTCCAGGAGACAGGGAACGCCGGCGGCCGAGAGAAAGGATCAGATTCCCGACAGTGTAAAAAGCGAAAGAAGCAATGTGTTGCTCCGGCTGACCGAGGAGCAGTCCCGCCGCTACAGGAGGGGGTTGTTGGGGCAGACACTGGAAATGCTGGTGGAAGAAAGGAAGGAAATCGGAGGAAAGCAATACCAGATAGGAGTTACACCTTCCTATGTGAAAGCTGCGGCAGAGCTGTCCGGAGATATGACAAACCGGTTTGTAACCGGTCGGGCAGAGGAGATTCTGGAAAATGAATATCTGCTGCTGCGATAAATCCGAGGCATATCTTTACCGCAGGGACAATGAGGTTGAATTTTTATTTATTATAGGGTAAGATAGAGATACTATTTGGGGAAGAGAAAGCCGCATCGGCAGAATGAGGGGAGAACATGCAGGACCTGGGGAGTACACAATATTTTAAAGTGGAAGCAGAACCGGAGACGGGAGTCAAGGTTGTACTTTCTGCAGTGTTTGAGGCACTGAAAGAGAAGGGATATAATCCTGTCAATCAAATTGTGGGGTATATCATGTCCGGAGATCCCACCTACATCACCAGCTATAAAAATGCGAGAAGCCTGATTATGAAGATCGAAAGAGACGAGCTGGTGGAAGAGTTGTTCAGAGAGTACATCAAGAATAACAAATGGATATAGGAGGCAGTTCCATGCGTATCATGGGTCTGGATTACGGATCGAAAACAGTGGGTGTGGCTATCAGTGACGCCTTGTTGATGACTGCCCAAAGCAAAGAGATTATTCGCAGAAAACAGGAAAATAAGCTGCGCCGGACACTTGCACGAATCGAAGAACTGATCCTTCAATACGAAGTGGAGGAGATTGTACTGGGCCTTCCTGTCAATATGGATGATACACAGGGAGAGCGGGTTGTCAGAACCCGGGAATTTAAGGAGATGCTGGAGCGGCGTACCGGACTGGCTGTTTTGCTGTGGGATGAGAGACTGACCACCGTGGAAGCGGACAGCCTGATGATAGAGGCAGGACTTTCGAGAGAAGAAAGAAAAGAACGAATAGATAAAGTGGCAGCATCCCTGATATTACAGGAATATCTGGATGAGAGAAGCCGCCGTATCAAAGAAGGAAGGGCCGGAGGACAGAACCGGCAGTTGGGAGGATTTCCAACGGAAAGCAGGGTTGAGACTGGTATGAAACAGGAAAAAATCACGTTTTACCCGGAAAATGAGGATCCCGTAGAGTTTTATGTATTGGAACAGACCAGACTGGCAGGTACGGACTATCTTTTGGTGACGGACACAGAGGATGAGGAGGGCGAAGCTCTGATTTTAAAGGATCTGTCATCCCCGGAGGAAACGGAGAGTATATATGCCATTGTTTCCGATGATAAGGAATTGGAGGCAGTGGCCGGAGTTTTTGAAGATTTGCTGGAAGATATTACATTTATCAGCGAATAACCTTCAGGACGAATTTTTACCATGAAGAGAAAGGCTTCTGAGAGAGGCCTTGTTGTTATGTAAAGAAAAAATCAACAGGAGGATTATTGTTTGAAAAGAAAAAAAGAACTGAATCAGGAAGGAAAGCTGAAGATTATTGCTCTGGGCGGTCTGGAGCAGATCGGTATGAATATCACGGTGTTTGAATACGAGGACAGCATCATTGTAGTGGACTGCGGCCTTAGCTTTCCGGCAGACGATATGCTGGGGGTTGACCTTGTGATTCCGGATGTTACGTACTTATTGGAGAATATTGAAAAGGTAAAGGGTTTTGTGATCACCCATGGACATGAGGATCATATCGGAGCGCTGCCTTATATACTGAAGCAGGTAAATGTGCCCGTATATGCCACAAGACTGACCATGGGAATCATCGAGAATAAGCTTCGGGAGCATAATCTGATAGGTACCACGAAGCGCAAGGTGGTAAAATTTGGACAGTCAATTAATCTGGGTAATTTCCGGGTAGAATATATCAAAACAAATCACAGCATCGTGGATGCGGCTGCACTTGCCATTTATTCTCCGGCAGGTATCGTGGTGCATACCGGTGACTTTAAGGTAGACTACACACCGGTGTTCGGAGATACCATTGATCTGCCCAGGCTGGCAGAGCTTGGAAAGAAGGGGGTCCTGGCATTGATGTGCGACAGCACCAATGCGGAGCGTCCCGGCTTCACGCAGTCTGAGAAAACATTGAGCCGGGTATTTGATATGATCTTCTCGGGGCATAAGGATACAAGAATCATAATTGCTACCTTTGCCTCCAATGTGGACAGGGTGCAGCAGATTATCAATTCTGCCTATCGCTACGGAAGAAAGGTGGTGGTAGAGGGCAGAAGCATGGTGAATATCATAGAAACCGCCTCTGCCCTGGGATGTCTTAACATTCCGGAGCATACGCTGATCAACATTGAACAGCTGAAGGACTATCCGGAAGAAAAGACAGTGATCATTACCACAGGAAGCCAGGGAGAGAGTATGGCAGCCCTGAGCAGGATGGCGGCCAATATCCATCGTAAGATTTCCATAGGACCGAAGGATACGATTATTTTCTCATCGAATCCCATACCGGGCAATGAAAAAGCCGTTACCAAGGTGATCAACGAGCTTTCCAGAAAGGGTGCGGAGGTGATTTTCCATGATGCTCACGTATCGGGACATGCCTGCCAGGAGGAGATCAAACTGATTTATTCGCTGGTTCGCCCCAAGTATGCCATTCCCGTGCACGGAGAATACAAGCACCTGAAAGCACAGGCCAAGCTGGTGGAGGAGCTGGGAATCGATAAGGAGCATATTTACATCATCAGTCCCGGTGATGTGCTGGAGCTGAATCAGGAGGAGGCCCGGGTATGCGGAAAGGTGCCCGTGGGTGACATTCTGGTGGACGGCCTGGGTGTAGGAGATGTAGGGAATATTGTTTTGCGGGATCGTCAGCATCTGGCAGAAGACGGAATCATGATCGTGGTACTTGCTTTGGACGGAACGGATGGCTACCTTGTATCGGGTCCCGACATTGTTTCCCGCGGATTTGTATATGTGAGAGAATCCGATGAATTGATGGAGGAGGCCAGAGAGCTGATGACAGAGGTGATTGAAGGGTGTCTTGACAAAAAGGTGACAGATTGGGGCAAGATCAAGATGAGCATCAAAGATAATCTGGGCAATTTTGTGTGGAAAAAAACAAAGAGACGGCCGATGATATTACCGATTATTCTGGAGGTATGACGGTTTATGGAACTGGACACGGCTCTGAAGCAGTTTATATCCGTACTGATGGATTCAAAGGAATTCAAAAGGTATGAATATCAAAAGGAAAAGATAAAAAAGAATCCGCAGCTGCGGGAGCAGATCAATTCATTCCGGCAGCAGCGGCTGGAGTTTCAGACCTATGAGGGAGAGGATCTGTTTGAAAAAATAGATGAATTCGAAGCCGCTCATGAGAATTTCAAGGGGAAACCGGCAGTCAGGGAATATCTGAACGCAGAATTGGAAGTCTGCCGTATGGTTCAGCATATTTATCACGTGATTGCGGAAGCAGTGGACGTTGACATGGAGACTGACTTTATGTAAGCTTGCCGTGGATTTGAGAGTTTGGCAGGCAGAAACGAGCAGGAGGAAAGATGAACGCAAAAGAAATCGTGCTATCTGTATTTGCTACTGTATTTAAAGTGGTAATTGCGGTAATTCTTATCATGTTGGTGTACAGGTGGTCCTTGCTGGCCTACGAATACGGTCAGAGAGTATTCAATGAGCCGCCGGTATCGGAAGGGGCGGGCAGAGAAATCTCCGTAACCGTGGAAGAGACGGCATCTGTTATGGAGATTGGAGAGCTGTTGGAAAAGAAGGGATTGATCCGGGATGCGGAGTTGTTCTGGATTCAGGAATTACTGTCTGAATACAGGGGGGAAATCAGTCCGGGTACGTACACCTTAAGTACGGCCATGCGCATGGATGAGATGATGGAGATCATGTCTCAGCAGGCAGAGGAAGAGTGAGCGTAAATATGGAAAACAGGATTGTGGATGCGAGGATGGAGGCTTTTATCAACTCCATGGACAGCCCCAACCCGGAGGAGCTGAATATACTGGAGGCATATGCCGGGGAACATGAGATCCCCATCATACGCCCGGGAACCCAGAGTCTGCTGAAGACCCTGCTGGCCATAGGAAAGCCGCAGAGGATTCTGGAAATCGGCACGGCCATCGGCTTTTCCGCCCTGCTGATGAGTCACTACGCCCCGCCGGACTGTCGCATTACCACCATTGAGAAATATGAAAAACGGATTCCTGTGGCACTGGAGAATTTCCGGAAGGCGGGAAAAAGCGAGCAGATCACGCTGCTTGCGGGAGATGCGGGGGAGCTGCTGCCCACCCTGCAGGAAACCTATGATTTCATTTTTATGGATGGAGCCAAGGGACAGTACATTCATTTTCTGCCGGAGGTGCTTCGTCTGCTTTCCCAAGGGGGATTGCTGGTTTCGGATAACGTACTGCAGGAAGGAGAAATCCTGGAGTCACGTTTTGCGGTAACAAGAAGAAACAGAACCATCCATGCCAGGATGCGGGAATATCTGTATGAATTGAAGCATCATCCGGATTTGGTTACGTCTATCCTGCCGGTAGGAGACGGTGTTACCGTCAGCGTAAAAACAACAAAGTAGGAGTTTTGTTATGAGAAAAGCGGAACTGTTGATTCCCGCCGGGAACCTGGAAGTATTAAAAACGGCGGTGATATTCGGTGCAGACGCAGTGTACATAGGCGGGGAAGCCTTTGGGCTTCGGGCCAAAGCCAAGAATTTTTCTCTGGAGGAGATTCGCCGGGGAATCGACTTTGCCCACGAGAGAAATGTGAAGGTATATATTACAGCCAATATTCTGGCACACAACCGGGATCTTGAGGGAGCCAAGGAGTATTTTGAGGAGCTTAAAGGTTTGAAACCGGATGCTCTGATCGTTTCCGATCCGGGCATGTTTATGATCGCAAAGGAAATCTGTCCGGAAACAGATCTGCATATTTCCACGCAGGCCAACAATACAAATTATGCCACATTTCAATTCTGGTACCGACAGGGCGTCAAAAGAGTGGTCTGTGCACGGGAGCTTTCTCTGGAGGAAATAGGGGAGATTCGTCGGCATATCCCGGAGGATATGGAGATAGAGAGCTTTGTTCACGGTGCCATGTGTATTTCTTATTCCGGAAGGTGTCTGTTGAGCAGTTATTTTACTGGGAGAGATGCCAATCAGGGAGCCTGTACCCATCCGTGCCGCTGGAAATATGCTGTGGTGGAGGAGACTCGTCCGGGAGAATATCTGCCTGTCTATGAAAATGAGCGGGGAACTTATATCTTTAATTCCAAGGATCTTTGTATGATCGGTCACATCCCCGACCTGCTGGAGGCGGGTGTGGACAGTCTGAAAATAGAAGGCCGGATGAAAACGGCACTGTATGTAGCGACAGTGGCCAGAACATACCGTAAGGCACTGGATGACTATGCCGAATCGGCGGAGAAATACCGTGCCAATATGGACTGGTATCTTTCTGAGATCGCCAAATGTACCTATCGCCAATTCACCACCGGATTCTACTTCGGTAAGCCGGATGAAACTACCCAGATCTATGACAGCAACACGTATATCAACGAATACGTGTATCTTGGAACGGTGGGAGAGATCGATCACCGGGGATTGGCCAGAATCGAACAGCGCAACAAGTTCTGTGTGGGAGATGAGATCGAGATCATGAAGCCGGACGGAAGAAATGTGCCGGTACGGGTTCTGTCCATGTATGACGAACAGGAACAGGCGGTGACTTCGGCCCCGCATCCGCAGCAGGTGCTGTTTCTCAAGCTGACTGAGACGCCGGAGCCATACGATATTCTAAGGAAATGCTGATTAAATCAGCATTTCCTTAGATAACCCATTGGATGCACACGGATTTGTGCCGCTTCGCGGCTAAATTCCGGCGCGGGAAACGCTTTAATCAGCGTTTCCATATGGGTAAAAAAAGAAAAGGAAGGACTGTAGGAACGTATGAAAGAAAGGGTGACAGCCGAGGCAATTTTTGCGGAAAATGTATTTACACTGGACAAGATGCGTCGAAGACTGCCAAAGGAAGCATACAGAGAGGTGATGCAGGTAATTTCTCAGGGTGGTGAGCTGTCTCCTGCCACGGCAGATATAGTGGCAAAGGCAATGAAGGACTGGGCAATGGAAAAAGGCGCCTCCCATTATTCTCATTGGTTTCAGCCGCTGACGGGAATCACCGCAGAAAAGCATGATTCCTTTATTACGCATCCGGATGCGGAGGGCAGGATGCTGATGGAGTTTTCGGGAAAGGAACTCATCAAGGGAGAGCCGGACGCTTCTTCTTTTCCCTCCGGAGGGCTGAGGGCAACCTTTGAAGCCAGGGGCTACACCGCATGGGATATTACCTCTCCCGCATTTATCAGAGAGACGGCTACAGGGCCGATTCTGTGTATTCCCACGGCGTTTTGCTCTTATACGGGAGAAGCTCTGGATAAAAAAACACCGCTGCTGCGCTCCATGGAGGTGCTGAGTCAGCAGGCACTGCGGATCCTGCGGCTGTTTGGAAACAAAACGGCCTCCAAGGTGATACCTATGGTGGGAGCAGAGCAGGAATATTTTCTGGTGGACCAGAAAAAAGCATTGCTTCGGGAGGATCTGATTTTCTGCGGAAGGACTCTGTTTGGTGCCCAGCCGCCAAAAGGGCAGGAGCTGGAAGATCACTATTTCGGTATCATTCGGGAACGCATCGGTGCCTACATGAAGGAACTGAACGAGGAGCTGTGGCAGCTGGGAGTGACGGCCAAGACACAGCATAATGAGGCTGCTCCGGCACAGCATGAGCTGGCTCCCATTTATGAAACAGCCAATATAGCCACTGATCATAATCAGATCGTGATGGAGACTATGAAGCGGATCGCCGGCAGACACGGTCTTCGCTGTCTGCTCCATGAGAAGCCCTTTGCGGGCGTCAACGGCTCCGGCAAGCATAACAACTGGTCTCTGAACACGGATACCGGTATCAATCTGCTGAATCCCGGAGACACGCCCAACGAAAACATACAGTTTCTGCTGATTCTGGCCTGTATCCTGAAGGCAGTGGACACCCATGCGGATCTGTTGCGCCAGAGTGCTTCCAGCGTGGGAAACGATCATCGCCTGGGAGCTAATGAAGCGCCGCCTGCCATTATATCCGTATTTTTGGGAGAACAGCTGGAGGATGTGGTGCGTCAGCTGATTGAAACGGGTATGGCTGCCACCTGCACCACAGGCGGAGTGATGAAAACCGGAGTCTCCACCCTGCCGGATTTTGAAAAGGATGCCACAGACAGAAACAGAACCTCGCCCTTTGCTTTTACGGGAAATAAATTTGAATTTCGTATGGTGGGCAGCTCCGACTCCATCGGCAGTCCCAATACTATCTTAAATGCCATTGTGGCAGAGGCCTTCTGCGAGGCGGCAGACCGTCTGGAGCAGGCAGAGGACCTTGACAGGGCAGTGCATGATTTGATCAAGGAATATATGTCCCTGCACCAACGGATCATTTTTAACGGAAACGGGTATTCCCGGGAGTGGGTGGAAGAAGCCAAAAGGCGGGGACTTCCCAATATTGCCTCTACAGTGGAGGCGGCCTGTGCACTGACTACCGGGAAGGCAGTATCTCTGTTTGAAAAATTTCACATATTTACACGTGCAGAGCTGGAATCGAGAGAGGAAATCCTGTACGAAACGTACGCCAAGACCATACATATCGAGGCTCTGACCATGATAGACATGGCAAGCAAGCAGATCCTTCCCGCAGCTGTGGGTTACAGCAGGACACTGGCAGAGACCGTGGCGGCGCTGGCGGGCGCGGGAGTGGAAGCCGATGTGCCAAGGAAGATGCTATCGGAACTGATGCCATGTATCACCCGGGTACAGAAGGCTCTGGAAATACTGAAGGAAGAGGTAAAAGAGGCGGACGCCATGGAGCAGGGGAAGGAGCAGGCTTTCTGCTATCGCAGGAAGGTGGTTGCCGCAATGGAACAACTCAGAAAACCGGCGGATGAGCTGGAAATGCTGGTGGATCGGAAAGAATGGCCGTTTCCTACGTATGCGGATCTGATTTTTGAGGTGTGAGGTCATCCGTCTCTTGACAAGGGCACATACGGTCGGGAAAGGATAAATTTTGCGTCCTGCTGTGTTACTTTCGCTCCGCGTACGTCTAGTACGCGTCGCAAAAGTGCCTTGCAGGACACAAAATTTATCTCTTTCCGACTCCATAGACCTCAACCATAGATATTTTGGACATTTGCAAGGCATCCGATGGAGGCGGACTGGACGTCCGCTGACTGAGGATAACGCCGCAAATGTCCAAAATATCATGGTTTGAGGCGTGTGTGCCCTTGTCAAGAGACGGATAAGAAGAGGTAACAGGGAAGCAGGAGCAATAGGAGGGTAAAAATGAGCGAGACATTGGATCGGTTTTTGGAATACCGCAACAAAATGCGTCAGTATGGACTGGCAGTGTCCATGCTGTACTGGGATTTGCAGACGGCAACGCCTAAGAAGGGTGTGGAGTGTAAGACGGAAGCCATCGGATTTTTTTCCACGGAAAGCTTTAAACTATCTACCGGTGAAGCCTATGGGAAGCTGCTGGAAGCACTTTCCCGGCCGGAAGAGTTTGATTTGCTGACTCGGGGAATACAGGTAACGGTAACACGGGAGAAGGAGGAGTACACAAGATACAAACGGATTCCTCAGGATTTTTATACGGAATTGGTAACGCTTACGGCAAAGGCCTCCCGGGTTTGGGAGGAGGCCAAGAAGAACAATGATTTTGCCATGTTTGAGCCGGTTTTGGATCAGATGATCCAAATGACAAAGCAGTCGGCCAAGTACCAGGAGCCGGATATGGATCCTTATGAGTTTATGCTCAGCCGATATGAGAAGGGAATGGATACCAAACAAATTGAGAAGCTTTTTGAGGAATTGAAGAGTGGCCTGGTACCATTGCTGGCAAAGATCAAGGCAGCAGCCAAACCGGATCTGTCCGCCCTGAAAGGGGAGTATGATCTGAATGCACAAAGGCAGTGGCAGGAGTTTCTGCTGAAGTACATCGGTTTTGATTACGAAGGGGGAGGAGTTGCGGAGGCGGAGCATCCCTTTACCACCTCTCTGGGAACCGGTGACGTCCGTGTGACCAACCACTTCTACACGGACGATCCCATCAATGCCATGTTTTCTGCCATCCATGAGGGAGGGCATGCAATCTTTGAACAGAATATAGATCCTGCCTTTTGGAACACGGCAGTGGCAAACATCGATCTCATGGGACTTCATGAAAGCCAGTCCCGGTTTTTTGAAAATATGCTGGGAAGGAATAAAAATTTCTGGATTCCCATCTATGAGAAGCTGGGGGAATATATGCCGCAGTTTAAGGAGGTGCCTCTGGATCTGTTTTACCGGGTCATCAATGATGTTCGTCCCAGCCTGATCCGGACGGCAGCGGATGAAGTTACCTATGGTCTTCATGTGATCCTTCGTTTTGAAATGGAGAAGGCAATTTTCGGAGAAGGCGTACCTACCTCCAGGCTGCCTGAATTATGGAATGAGAAGATGGAAGAACTGCTGGGGATTCGTCCGGAAACGGATCGTGAGGGTATCCTGCAGGATGTACATTGGTCCAACGGATATTTCGGGTACTTCCCCTCCTATCTTTTGGGAAGCATCTATGATGGTATGATCCTAGCACAGCTGGAGAAGGAAATGGGAAGCGTAGATCAGATCCTGAAGGAGGGAAGGGTGAAGGAAATCACCCGTTGGCTGAATGAAAGGATCCATAAAAACGGAAGCCTGTATACCTCCGGAGAAGTGATCGGAAATCTTTGCGGAGAAGGGGAAATTTCCGCAAAGCCTCTGATGGAGTATTTTAATAAAAAATATTCCGAGTTATATGGATTTTGAGGCTTTCACAAGTGGTCACAGATGGTCACAGGTAGCACGGGAGTATGAAAAAACCCTGTAAGCCGCTAACTTACAGGGTTTTTTAGAACATTAAAAAGTGGAGCATACGGGACTTGAACCCGTGACCTCCACACTGCCAGTGTGGCGCGCTCCCAACTGCGCTAATGCCCCGTAAGGCTATTATGCCATAAAATTTCAGATTGTCAACACTTTTATTACTGTGACACAAAACATCGGGCAGAAACGGGCAGAAACATAAAGGTACCCTTGACAAGAGGAGGCTGTATAGTGTACCTTTTATTATAAGTTATGAATGATTGATAGTTACTGTAAAAGGCTGTGACGAAGACAGTAGCGATATTTGAAAGGAGCAGCGAGTCCGGGAGGGTGTGAGCCGGATCCCGGTAGGATATTGTGAAGATCACTTCCGAGCTGCGGGCTGAACCTGTAACAGCAGTAGGTCTTGCCGGCCTCCCACGTTAAGGGAATCCATATGTTGCCGTAGTTCCATACGGGATGCGCATGTTGCGCATGGGTGGATGGAAGGGTACGGGGCGTATGATGTAACAGGTGGTATAACGGGAGATAAGACCTCGTCCTTTTGCAGGGCGGGGTTTTTTACTGACATGGCGGTGCCTGCGGTGTACCGGCCATTGCAGGCATAAAAGCAGTGCAGGGGATGCGCGGCTGTGATTGAGAAAGGAAGAGACAACATGTACCAAAAAGTAGACACAAATCTGAATTTCGTTGAAAGGGAAAAGAACATTGCAGAATTTTGGAAAGAAAAGGATATCTTCCAAAAAAGCATGGACAGCCGCAAAGATTGTCCCATGTATACTTTTTATGAAGGGCCGCCCACGGCCAACGGCAAGCCTCATATCGGTCATGTGCTGACCCGTGTCATTAAGGACATGATCCCCAGATACCGCACCATGAAGGGGTATATGGTGCCCAGAAAGGCAGGGTGGGATACCCACGGCCTTCCGGTGGAGCTGGAGGTGGAAAAAGAACTGGGTCTGGACGGTAAGGAGCAGATCGAGGAATACGGACTGGATCCCTTTATCAGTAAATGTAAGGAAAGTGTGTGGCGTTACAAAGGTATGTGGGAGGATTTTTCCGATACGGTAGGCTTCTGGGCTGACATGGAGGATCCTTACGTAACATATCACGATGATTTCATTGAATCGGAATGGTGGGCCTTAAAGCAGATCTGGGAGAAACATCTGCTCTATAAGGGTTTTAAGATCGTTCCCTACTGCCCGCGCTGCGGGACGCCTCTGTCCTCCCATGAGGTAGCCCAGGGATACAAATCGGTGAAGGAACGTTCTGCTGTTGTGCGTTTTAAAGTAAAGGATGAGGAGGCATATTTCCTGGCCTGGACCACCACACCCTGGACGCTGCCTTCCAATCTGGCTCTGTGCATGCATCCTGAGGAGGAATATGCCAAAGTTAAGGCGGCAGACGGAAATCTCTACTATATGGCCAAGGCATTGTTGGATAAGGTGCTGGGAGGACTGGCGGAAGAAGGCGAAAAAGCCTATGAGATTCTGGAAACGTATCGGGGAAAGGATCTGGAATACAAGGAGTATGAGCCTCTTTGGGGATTTACAAGGGAGGCGGCCGCCAAGCAGAACAAGAAGTGTCATTATGTAACCTGCGATACATATGTCACAATGACCGACGGTACCGGTATCGTTCATATTGCACCTGCTTTCGGTGAGGACGACGCTCAGGTGGGAAGAAGATATGACCTTCCCTTTGTGCAGTTTGTGGACAGCAAGGGTGAGATGACGGAAGAGACAGATTATGCCGGCAAATTTGTCAAGGATGCGGATAAGGATATACTGATAGATCTTGAAAAGGACGGGAAACTGTTCGATGCCCCGAAATTTGAACATGATTATCCTTTCTGCTGGCGCTGCGACACACCGCTGCTCTACTATGCAAGAGAATCCTGGTTCATTCGGATGACAGCGGTAAAGGAGGATCTGATCCGCAACAACAATACCATCAACTGGATTCCCGAATCCATCGGCAGGGGACGCTTTGGCGACTGGCTGGAAAACATTCAGGATTGGGGGATTTCCAGAAACAGATATTGGGGAACCCCGCTGAATGTGTGGGTATGCGAGGACTGCGGACATATGGAATCCGTGGGCAGCAGAGCGGAGCTGGAAGCTCTGAGCGGCAATCCGAAGGCCCGTACCGTGGAACTCCATCGCCCTTATATCGACGAAATTACGGGAGTATGTCCAAAGTGCGGTAAGACCATGAAACGGGTGCCGGAGGTCATTGACTGCTGGTTCGATTCGGGAGCCATGCCCTTTGCCCAGCATCATTATCCGTTTGAAAACAAAGAAGTATTTGAACAGCAGTTTCCGGCGCAGTTCATATCCGAGGCGGTGGATCAGACCAGAGGCTGGTTTTACTCATTGTTGGCGGAGTCTACGCTGCTGTTTGACAAGGCTCCCTATGAGAATGTGATCGTTATGGGACATGTACAGGACGAAAACGGTCAGAAGATGAGTAAGTCCAAAGGCAATGCGGTAGATCCCTTTGATGCGCTGAAGACTTACGGTGCGGATGCCATTCGCTGGTACTTTTACGTGAATTCCGCTCCTTGGCTGCCCAATCGTTTCCACGGCAAGGCGGTTGTGGAGGGTCAGCGCAAATTCATGGGAACGCTGTGGAACACCTATGCATTTTTTGTACTGTATGCCAATATTGACGGTTTTGATGCCACCAAATATACATTGGAATATGAAAAGCTTTCGGTGATGGATCAGTGGCTGCTGTCCAGATTGAATTCTCTCGTAAAAACAGTGGATCACGATCTGGAGCATTACCGTATCACAGAGGCGGCACGGGCGCTTCAGGGATTTGTGGATGAGATGAGTAACTGGTACGTCAGACGAGGCAGAGAGCGCTTCTGGGCGAAGGGGATGGAGCAGGATAAGATCAATGCCTATATGACCCTGTACACAGCTTTGGTTACAGTGGTAAAGGCTGCCGCGCCCATGATTCCTTTTATGACAGAGGAAATTTATCAGAATCTGGTGGTCAGCATCGATGCCTCCGCCCCAGAGAGTATCCATCTTTGTGATTTTCCTGCTGTGCGGGAGGAATGGATCAATCAAGAGCTGGAAAAAGATATGGAGGCTCTTCTGGATGTGGTGGTGATGGGACGTGCCTGCAGAAATACAGCCAATATAAAAAACCGCCAGCCCATCGGCAATATGTTTATTAAAGCAGACGTTGCCCTGAGTAATTTTTACAAAGAGATCATTGCGGATGAATTAAACGTAAAGAATATAAGCTTTACCGATGATGTGAGAGAATTTACCACCTACACCTTCAAGCCACAGCTGAAGACGGTAGGACCCAAATACGGCAAGCAGCTGGGGATCATTCAGAAGACACTGGCCCAACTGGACGGCAACAGTGCCATGGAGGATCTGAAGGAAAGGGGATATTTGACCTTTATGGCCGGAGATGTGGAAGTGAAGCTTTTGGAAGAGGATCTTTTGATCGCCATGAGCCAAAAGGAAGGCTATGTATCGGAAGCAAATCAGAAGATTACAGTGGTATTGGATACCAATCTGACGGAAGAGCTGATCGAAGAGGGATTTGTCTACGAGATCATCAGCAAGATTCAGACCATGAGAAAAGAAGCCGATTTTGAAGTAATGGATCACATCAGGGTGTCAATTGAGGGTAATGAAAAAATTGCTGCCATTGTACAGAAAAATGAGGGTGCCATCGGAACCAAGGTACTTGCAGATGCATTCCTGTTTGACGCCCGGATATCCGGAGCAAAGGAATGGAATATCAATGGGGAAGCGGTAAACATAGGAGTAGAAAAAGTATAGCAAAAGGAGGGCAATATGGCAAAAAAGACATCGTTACTGAAGAAATTTGACAAAGAGCTGTTCAAAAGGAGTGTGTTGTATAATATCAAGACACTGTACCGGAAAACGCTGGAAGAGGCCACACCTCAGCAAATCTTTCAGGCGGTTTCCTACTCCATCAAGGATGCTGTTGTAGACCACTGGATCGATACACAGAAGGCATTTGAAGAACAGGATCCCAAGATCGTATATTACATGTCCATGGAGTTTCTGATGGGAAGAGCCCTTGGCAATAATATCATCAATCTGTGTGCCTACAAGCCGGTGAAAGAGGCTCTGGATGAGTTGGGCGTGGATATCAATCTTGTGGAGGATCAGGAGCCCGATGCTGCGCTTGGAAACGGAGGTCTGGGACGGCTGGCAGCCTGTTTTCTGGACTCTCTTTCTACCCTTGGATACGCCGCCTACGGCTGTGGTATCCGATATCGTTACGGTATGTTCAAACAGGAGATCCGCGATGGATTTCAGGTGGAGGTGCCGGATGCATGGCTGGAGAACGGCAATCCCTTTGAATTGAGAAGGCCGGAATATACCAAGGAGGTCAAATTCGGAGGCTATGTAACGGTACGCATGGATGAGAACGGCAGAAATGTATTCAAGCAGGAGGGATACCAGTCTGTAAAAGCCGTTCCTTACGATCTGCCGGTAGTGGGCTACGGAAACGGTATCGTCAATACACTCCGAATCTGGGATGCGGAGGCGGTGGATTGTTTCCGTCTGGATTCCTTTGACAGAGGGGATTACCAGAAAGCGGTAGAGCAGGAGAATCTGGCAAGAAATATCGTGGAAGTACTCTATCCCAACGACAATCATTATGCCGGCAAGGAGCTGCGCTTAAAGCAGCAGTATTTCTTTATTTCCGCCTCCGTTCAGAATGCGGTGGCCAAGTATATGAAGAGTCACAGTGACATACGCAAATTCCATGAAAAAGTAACCTTCCAGCTCAATGATACCCATCCTACGGTAGCTATTGCCGAGTTGATGCGTATCCTGATGGATGAGTATTACCTGACATGGGAAAAGGCCTGGGAAGTCACCACCAAGACATGCGCCTATACGAATCATACGATTATGTCGGAAGCCTTGGAGAAATGGCCCATCGAGCTGTTTTCCCGTCTCCTTCCCCGCATCTATCAGATCGTGGAGGAGATCAACCGCCGTTTCCTGCTGCAGATCGAGACCCATTATCCGGGGAATACAGAGAAGGTCAGAAAAATGGCAATTATTTATGACGGACAGGTGAAGATGGCACATTTGGCTATTGCTGCAGGATATTCCGTCAACGGTGTGGCAAGGCTGCATACGGAAATTCTGAAGAATCAGGAACTGAAGGATTTCTATGAAATGATGCCGGAGAAATTCAACAATAAAACCAACGGAATTACGCAGAGAAGATTCCTGCTCCACGGCAATCCGCTCCTGGCAGACTGGGTAACCGCCCATGTGGGAGATGACTGGATCACGGACCTGCCCAAGATCAACAGACTGAAGGTATATGCCGATGATGAAAAGGCGCAGCAGGAATTTATGAATATCAAATACAAGAATAAGGTGCGTCTGGCCGAATACATTCTGGAGCACAACGGCGTTCAGGTGGATCCCCGTTCCATTTTCGACGTACAGGTAAAGCGTCTGCACGAATATAAGAGACAGCTTCTGAATATTCTTCATATTATGTACCTGTATAATGAACTGAAGGAAAAGCCGGACATGGAGTTTTATCCCAGAACGTTTATTTTTGGGGCAAAAGCTGCCGCAGGCTACAGGACGGCCAAGCTCACCATCAAGCTGATCAACGCCGTGGCGGAGGTGATCAACAAGGATCCTGAATTGCAGGGTAAAATGAAGGTAGTATTTATTGAAAACTACCGTGTTTCCAATGCGGAATGGATCT
>JAFQLB010000091.1 GCA_017396675.1 Lachnospiraceae bacterium | reverse complement strand
GAAAAAGAATATTTTGAAGCTTTAAAAGCGCTGGGTGCGCAGGCGGAAAAAGGCGAGGCCAATCTGGTGCTGATGGGTATTGAACCGACCTATCCCAGCGAGAAATACGGATACATTATTCCGGCAGACAAAGAAGATGTCAGCAAAGTAGATACCTTCAAAGAGAAGCCGGATAAAGAGACGGCATAAAAGTATATCAGCCAGGGCGCTCTCTGGAACGGCGGCGTGTTTGCATACAAGCTGGGCTATGTGCTGAAAAAAGCCCATGAGCTTATTGATTTTACCGATTATGACGATCTGTTTGCAAAATATGAGACACTGACCAAGATCAGTTTCGACTACGCAGTTGTTGAGAAAGAAGATAACATTCAGGTAATGCGCTTCTGCGGACAGTGGAAAGACCTGGGAACCTGGAATACGCTGACCGAGGCCATGGAAGAGGCTAGTGTAGGAGAAGTGATCTATAACGAGACCTGCGAGAATGTGCACGTTATCAATGAACTGGATGTGCCGGTGCTGTGCATGGGCCTGAAGGACGTGGTGGTTTCCGCCAGCCCGGAAGGTATCCTTGTATCCGATAAGGAGCAGTCCAGCTATATCAAACCGTATGTGGATGCCATTGACCAGCAGATCATGTTTGCAGAAAAATCCTGGGGAAGCTTCCGGGTGCTGGACATCGAAGAGGGCAGCATGACCATCAAGGTAACCCTGAATCCGGGACACCGCATGAACTATCACAGCCATGAGTTCCGTGATGAAGTGTGGACCATCATTTCCGGAACCGGAAGGACCATCGTGGATGGCATGGAGCAGCCGGTAAGTGCCGGAGACGTGGTGACCATGGAGGCCGGATGCCGCCATACGATTATTGCTGATACGGAGCTGAAAGTCATCGAAGTGCAGCTTGGTAAGGAGATCAGTGTACATGACAAACAGAAATATGAGCTGGAAGAATAAGCCGTTTTTATTAAAACCTGCCGGCAAAGACTATCTGTGGGGCGGAAGGCGCCTGAAGGATGATTTTTCCAAAGAACTGGATATGGAGCCGCTGGCGGAGACCTGGGAGTGTTCTACACACCCGGACGGCCCGAGTATTGTGTCCGGCGGGGCATTTGACGGGAAGACGCTGACGGAAGTGTTAAAAGCGCATCCGGAATATCTGGGAACCCATCCTCGCAGCGAAGGAGAACTTCCGATCCTGATCAAGCTTATTGATGCGAAGCAGGATTTGTCCGTGCAGGTGCATCCTGACGATGCTTACGCAAAGGAGCATGAAAACGGTTCCTTGGGAAAAAGTGAACTGTGGTATGTTCTCGACGCAAAAAAAGATGCAAAGCTTGTCTATGGCTTTTACCATGATATGGAAAAACAGGTGTTAAAAGAGAGTCTTTTGAACGGAACCGTGGAGAAATATCTTCAGAAAGTCTCGGTACAAAAGGATGATGTGTTTTACATCGAAGCCGGTACGGTACATGCTCTGGGTGCCGG
The DNA here is from genome assembly GCA_017396675.1 of Lachnospiraceae bacterium. GTDB lineage: Bacteria > Bacillota > Clostridia > Lachnospirales > Lachnospiraceae > SFDP01. Next base: position 151 of record JAFQLB010000091.1, on the reverse strand, counting down.
TGCGCTGGTGGCGGAGATTCAGGAGAATTCCAATGTGACGTACCGTATGTTTGATTATAACAGGGTGGACAAGCATGGAAATGCCCGTCCCCTTCACGTGGATCGGGCGCTGGATGTGGTGGATCTCAAAGGAAGTGCGAGTCCCAGACAG
>JAFQLB010000090.1 GCA_017396675.1 Lachnospiraceae bacterium | reverse complement strand
ATTGTCGGCATAATACAGTGGACGTGATTTTTGCGGACATTCAGATGCCCCATATGGACGGTATTGAGTTCCTGAAGGAGATTGCTTTGTTGGATACCAATCCCTACAAGGTAATTGTTACGGCCTATGATGAGTTTCGCTATGCCAGAGAAGCGCTGAAGCTGGGAGCCAGAGAGTTTTTACTGAAACCCGAGATCACCAGTGCGGAAATTCGCAGGATCCTGGAGGAGGCCACAGGTGAGCTTGAAAAAAGAGAAATGGAAAAAAATGGAACTATTCAATGGAAGAGCATCTGGAACAGTCTACTGGATCCGACCAGAGAATGGACTAGGGAGCAGCTGAAGCTTTTGATCGGCAGTCAGATTCCCGGACTGCGGGAGGAGAATCTGAGACTGCTCAGTCTGTGGGTGGAGGCGGCAGAGACCATGGATAAGATTCCCGAGATTGTTCAGTTGTACATGGAGGAGCGGCAGTTGAACGGAATCGCCTTTTCAGGCGCACTCCGCGAATTTACGGTTCTCTATAATGACGATGGAACCGGGGAAGCTATGACGGTCGCGGAGGATTTGTACCGAATCCTGATGATCCATCTGGGGAGTCGGCTTTTTATCGGCGTCAGCGGAAGGAAGGACGGCTTCCGGGAAATCCGTGATCTGTACAGGCAGGCTCTCCAGGCAAGAGAAAATCGTACTTTTTTTGATATTCCCGGCTGCCAGTCCTATGCGGCTTTGCAGATAGAAATGAACAATGATTTGTATTATAACAGGGATACGAAGGAAATCTTCGAATTGGTGGAAGGAGAGGAATATGCCAGGGCAGAGGAAATGACGCAGCTGCTTATGAATCGCTTGGAAAAGGCCGTTTTTCTTCCGGCCTCCTATGTCAATGCCATTTGCAGCGAAATCATTAACGCCTACCTCCATAAGGCCTGGAAATATCCGTTAGGGGAAGAGGCAAAGCGGATTCGTAATATGGAACTGATGCTGGGGGAGAAGGTGGATCGTTTTCGACTTCTCAGACTTCGGGTGCAGGATGCGCAGAATTATATTTCCTCCATTCTGATTCGGGAAAGCGAGGCAAGTCGATATTCACGGCCCATTCAGGAGATTCTTAATTACGTCAAGCTCCATTACGGTGAGAAAATCATGATGGGAGATATGGCGGAGAAAATACATCTCAGCAGAACGTATGCTTCCGTGCTATTTAAAAAAGAAACGGGAGAGAATTTCAGTGATTACCTGCAGAGAATCAGACTGGAAAATGCGGCTCTTTTACTGAAAAATACAAGAAAATCCGTACAGGAGATTGCGGATGAAACGGGATTCTTTGATTCGGCTCATTTTACCAGAGTCTTCAAAGAAGGGTTTAAATGTTCGCCGGTGGAGTACAGGAGACAAAATAATACAAAGAAAGTGTAAAATTTTACAATTTTCAGAGCATATCAGAGTGACTGAGCAAAACGGATGATTTTTTGTAAACCAGAGTGCAAAGATACAAAACAGGGAAACCTTGTCTCTTTCACTCCGGTTTTTTATAATGTGATCATTAAAAGAAAAGGAGGATTTTCAAATTATGAAAAAAATACTGGCACTGTTGCTTTGCCTAAGTATGACAGTCAGCGTACTGGCCGGCTGTGGCGGCAGCAACGCACCTGCAGAGATGCCGGCAGCGGATACCACTGCGGAAAGTGAAGAACCGGCAGCAGAGGTGGAAGCACCTGCAGAGGAAGCATCCGGAGAGAAGACAGACGTTCTTGTATGGCTCTTTTCCGCGGATAACATGCAGTCCTATGTGGACAGTGGCTTTGTGGATCGTGTAAACGCAGCATTCCCGGAATACAACGTTAAGGTAGAAGTGATTTCCGGAACGGCGGCAGACATGGAAACACAGTACAACGCAGCCAAGATGAGCGGTGCCGTACCGGATGCCATGTATGTGGCACTGACCACCTTTGCCAGCTTCGGAACCCGCGGCGAATGGCTGAAGCTTGACGATTACATGAACGGCTGGGAAGGTATGGATGATGTAATGGAGTCCACTCTGAACATGTGTAAGCTTTCTGACGGCTATTACGGAATCGGTATGGCTCCTGCTCCTTCCGTATTCGTATATCGCACAGATATGTTCGAGGCGGCCGGTCTGGATCCCGAAGCTCCTCCCACAAACTGGGAAGAACTGGCAGACTACGCACAGAAGCTCACCATCAAGGATGCTCAGGGTAACATTACACAAGGTGGATTGGATATCCCTTCCATTGATACATATCTGAATGTTATGGCTCCTTTCATGAGAATGAACGGCGCATTGGTGGTGGATGAAGCGGCACAGGAACCTCTCCTGACCGACCCTAAGGTAATCGACACGCTGGAATATATTTATGATCTTTATTCCAAGGGAGTATCCCTTCCTCATGACTGGCAGAAGGCAGAAACCGTTCCTTTCCTGAACGGCACCAGTGCAATGAGCTTTATGAATCTGGATCAGTATGTGAAGTTGATCAAGGAGAAGGAAGAACTGAAGGACGTTGTCCGTCTGGCTTCCCCCGTTGGAAATGAAGCCGTCGCTTCTTTCTGCGGATACCGTATGATGACGATTCCGGCGGATTCCAAGAATCCCGACGCTGCATGGGACGTGATCGATTTCATTATGAGCAAGGAAGAAATGCAGATTCGTGTTGAAAATCAGGGGGTAATTCCGGTAAGAGAATCCCTCACACCCGTTTATGAAAGCCTGAATCCCGAAATCGGCGACAAGGTTATGGAAACGGTTGCAGTTGGTAAGGGTGCATTCATTGTTCCCTGGGTTTCCACACTATATAAGTATTACGGTCCCGCCCATGAAGCTATCATGCAGGGAGTAAAGACCCCGGCAGAAGCCATGGAAGAGGCACAGCAGTCTATTTTGGCAGAAATCGGATAAAACGGATTGACATTGGCGAAAGCCAGCTTAATAACGGACGGCCCGCAATGCGAGTCGTCCGTTATTTGACAGAAAGTAAGAATTAGTCAGGAGGATTTTTGTGAGTAAGAAAAAAATAAATCAGGACAGAGTAGGATACGTTATGATCGCGCCGTATTATATTTTCATGATCGTGTTCATCCTTCTTCCGATATTGATCAATATCTTTTTGAGTTTTACGGATTATAATCTGAATACCATGACTTTTGTGGGACTGAAGAATTATACCCGTATGCTGCAAGATCCGATTCTCAAAAGATCCATTGTAAATACCCTGCTCTACTCTGTGGTGACTCTTGTTTTGAATATGGGACTGGGTCTTTTGATTTCCATCCTGGTGTTGAGAACGGGAAAGGCTCTCGGTGTGATCCGAACCATCGTATTTTTGCCCTACGTGATTTCCATGGCCTCCGCTTCCATGATCTGGCTGTGGATCTATGAGCCGGGTTACGGTCTGCTCAATTCCATCATTACTTTTTTTGGAGGGGTATCCCAGGACTGGGTATATGATGTGGAGCTTGCCATGGGCTGCATTATTCTTGTAACGGTATGGAAGTTTGTAGGCTACAATATGGTAATCTACACCTCTGGAATTATGAATGTGCCGGCGCAGCTGTATGAGGCGGCAATGATTGACGGAGCTAATGTCTGGCGGCAGTTTCAGTACATTACCTGGCCCATGCTTCGGCCCATCACCTTCTTCCTTATGATTACCGGCTTTATTAACAATTTCAATGTGTTTGAGCAGGTCAGTATCCTGACGGGAGGCGGGCCGGTGAACAGTACCACAACGCTAATGCACCAGATTTACATTCGCGGATTCGTGGACTATCAATTCGGTTATGCCTCTGCCATTACCGTGCTTATGATGATCGTTGTCAGTATTGTCACGGCTTTGAATTTCCGCTACGGAAGTCAGGGTCAGAATACGGATTTGAGCTGAAGGAGGAAGAAGGATGTTAAACAGAAAAACAAATGTGGTAATTTTGGTTCTTCTTTTGGTTTTAAGTCTTGTTATGTTGGTTCCTTTTATGGTTATGATTTCTACGGCACTCAAAAGCATGGATGAAATCTATACCCGCGGGGGAATCTTGCATTTTTTTATCCCAGATACGATTCACTGGGAAAACTTTATTGATGCTTTCCGTTTCGGCGGTGCCAACTGGCTGAAATATTTCTGGAATTCCCTATTCGTTACGGTGGTTACCATTCTGATCAGTCTCTGTATCAACTCCACGGCAGGCTATGCCTTTTCCAGGCTGAACTTCCGGGGACGGGATACCCTGTTTTTTGCCAGTCTGGTGGGAATGATGATTCCACCTCAGGCGACCATCGTCCCGGTTTTCTTCATTCTGAGACACTTTCCCTTCGCGGGAGGGAACAATATATTGGGACAGGGCGGAACCGGCTTTATCAATACGCATTTTGCCCTGATTGCACCTTATCTAGCAGGAGCTTACGGGGTATTCCTGTTTCGTCAGCATTTTTTGAACTTTCCAAAGAGTCTGGATGATGCGGCGACGGTTGACGGTTTGAGCAAGTTCGGTATCTTTATCCGGATTTATCTGCCCTTATCCAAGCCTATCTTTGCTACCCTGATGACCACAAAGGCCATTCAGTGCTGGAACGATTACACCTGGCCTCTGATTGTGACCTCCAGTGAAGAAATGCGTACCCTGCAGGTGGCTCTGGTGCTCTTCAAAGACTCTGTGGCGACGCAGTGGAACTACCTGATGGCGGTTACCTGTATCATTATTCTGCCGCTGCTGATCCTGTTCTTTGTAGCGCAGAAATCCTTTGTGGAAGGAATAGTAAGCAGTGGAATCAAGGGTTGAGTATTTTGTGTCGGGATCGGTTTCGCTTTCGATTGAATGTTTTCTGCCCGAGCATCCCTCCTCCATGGGGCATGTGTTCTATTCCGGAGGCGGATGGGTGGAAGATAACCGCTACCGTTTCCGACGCTATGCCACAGAGCTGGCAGAACAGGGAATCGCCGTATTCTTGCCGCAATACCGTGTGTACGGATGCCATCGGACGGAACCGAAGGAGGGAATGGAGGATGTGATGGAGGGTCTCACTCTTCTGGAGAGATTGTACCCCAAATACGGGATTTCAAGGGAAGGATTGAGCTGGGGAGGGGGAAGTGCCGGCGGACAGCTGGTGCTTACCGCATCTCTGGTGAGAGCCTATCGGCGGAGGCAAAAGAGCCTGCCCGCAAAGCTGGTACTGTTCAATCCCGTCTGCTGCTGTCATTCCCTGACGGGTTGGGTACAGGAGCAGGTCGGAGTCAGCTTTGACTTTACGGGAATGTGTCCCTTGTGTGATATGGAGACAGAATCGCGTAAGCTTCCCGTAATTCTTGCCATGCACGGTACAAAGGATGGGATTGCACCTCCGGAGGATCTTAATAAATTCAAGGTACTCTATGAGAAAATCGGGGGAGAATGCAGACTCAGGATGTATGAGGGACGGGGACACGGCTTTCATCATCCGGAAATCAGCAAAGAGGATTATCGCAGTACGCTGGAAGCGACTCTTCACTTTTTGAAAGGAGAACAAACATGAAACCGAACATTATATTTTTCTTTTCCGACCAGCAGCGCTGGGATACCTGCGGCTGCTACGGTCAGCCATTGGACATTACCCCTAACCTGGATCATCTTGCGGAAGAAGGTGTAAAATTTGAATACGCTTTCACTCCCCAGCCAGTATGCGGTCCCTGTCGGGCACTGTTTCAAACGGGGAAATATCCTACAGAAACAGGATGTTTCAGAAACAATCTGATGCTTCCCGGGGATATTAAAACACTGGGAGAATATATGGAACAGGATGCCGGATATGAGACGGCATACATCGGGAAATGGCATCTGGCGTCGGACGGAGAGCTAGAGAAAAAACCGGTGATCGATCATACCACCACCGCAATTCCTTTGGAATTGCGAGGCGGCTACACAGGCTTCTGGAGGACATCGGATGTATTGGAATTTACCTCTCACGGTTATGACGGCTTTGTCTTCGATGAAAATAATCAGAGAATTGATTTTATCGGCTATCGTGCGGACTGCATCAACGATTTCGCTTTGAAATATTTGGATCAGTATGATGGGAACAAGCCGTTCTTTATGACCATTTCTTTTATAGAGCCCCATCATCAGAATGACCATAATCACTACGAGGGACCGGAGGGAAGCAAGGAAAAGTATGCCGACTTTGTTCTGCCAAAGGATCTGGAGGTTCTGGGTGGTAATGCGGCCGAGGAATATCCCGACTATCTTGGGCAGTGTGCAAGCCTAGATGAAAACCTGGGACGTTTGATTGCTAAATTAAAGGAAAAAGGACTGTATGAGAATACCGTTATCCTGTATGCCTCCGACCACGGCTCCCATTTCAGAACGAGGAATCAGGATGAGCATCTAAATGGATATGATGATTATAAGAGATCTTGCCATGATGGCTGTCTGAGGGTGCCACTGATCGTTGCGGGAGGGCCCTTCCGGGGAGGAAAAACGGTGGATGCCCTGGTCAGTACTGCAGGCATACCCAAAACCCTGCTGGCACTGGCCGGCGTGGATGTAGGGGATGACATGATCGGAGAAAATCTTTTGGATGTAGCAGAAGGAACCAATCCGAACCGGGATAACGAAGTTTTTGCGCAGATTTCAGAGAGCCGTGTGGGCCGGTGTATCCGTACACCTGAGTTTACCTATTCTGTTTACGCTCCCGGTGTGCATGGCGGTATTGCAGGAGCGTCTGATTGCTATGCGGACGATTTTCTGTATGATCTGCGGATAGATCCGCACCAGTTGAACAACGTAGTGAAGGATACCTCATACGATGAAATCAAGAAGAAACTTCGTGAACGGCTACTTGTCTGGATTGAGAGAGCAGAGGGTGTAAGACCCCGCATTGTGAATGAATAGGATGGATAAAACGGAAAGAAGGATAGTATGCAGGCAGAAATAAGTTGGTTGGATGATCCGAGGGTATTTCGTGTCAATCAGGTGGATGCGCATAGTGATCACCACTATTTTTTGAATTATGAGGAGCTTAAGAGCGGAAAAAGCAAATTTATACAATCGTTAAATGGCCAATGGGATTTTAAATTCAGTATCAATGCAATGGAAAGACCGAAAGATTTTTATAAGCAGGAGTATGATATAAGTGACTTTGATAAGATTATGGTTCCGGGACATATAGAGCTTGCGGGTTATGATCAGATTCGGTATATTAATACCCAATATCCATGGGAGGGAAAGCGGTATCTCAGAGGAGCGTACAGCATGGAGGGGGTCGGAGACGGGGCGGGAATGTTCAGTGGAGTAGAGTATAATCCGGTAGGTTCCTATGTAAAAAAATTTGATCTTGAGGAGCAATTTCTCGGCAAAAGGGTGTATCTGTGTTTTGAAGGTGTGGAAGAGGCCATGTATCTATGGTTGAATGGAGAGTTTGTCGGCTATGCAGAAGACAGCTTCACACCGTCAGAGTTTGAACTGACTCCTTATATTAGGGAGAAGAACAATGTGCTTGCCGTACAGGTACACAAGATGAGTACAGCAGCCTTTTTGGAGGATCAGGATTTTTTTCGTTTCTTCGGTATTTTCAGAGATGTAGTATTAAGGGCTGTACCGGATACTCATGTGCAGGATATATGGATTCAGCCAACCTTACATCAGGACAATGCAAGTGGCTCAGTCAGAGTGGATGTAAAGGTTTCGTCTGTAAATGAAGGGAAAAAAAACGCTATATTCATCCTTACGGATCCGACCGGCAATCAGCTGCTGCAGGAAGAAATTGTACTGGCAGATACGGCAGGAATGGCAGAGGGAAGTATAGATGTAAGGATAGATAAAGTAATTCCCTGGGATTATGATACCCCCTGTCTTTATGAATCCTTTCTCGAAGTATACGAGGGAGGAGAGCTTGTGGAGATTGTTCCGTACAGGGTTGGATTCCGAAGGCTCGAAATCATCCAAAAGGTAATGTACTTAAACGGGAAGCGGCTGATTCTGTTGGGTGTCAACAGACATGAATGGAGTGCGAAAACAGGGCGTGCCATAGGAATACAGGAGATGATTTCTGACCTGGCCTGCATCAAAAGGAACAACATAAATGCAGTAAGAACCTGCCACTATCCGGATCAGATTCCTTGGTACTATATGTGCGATAAGGAGGGGATTTATCTGATGTCGGAAACGAATCTTGAAAGCCATGGCTCCTTCCAGAAGCTGGGAATGATTGAGCCGTCCTGCAATGTGCCGGGCTGCGTTCCGCAGTGGAAGGAAGCGGTGATGGACAGAGCAAGAAATCATTTTGAAACATTCAAGAACCACACCTCCGTTTTATTCTGGTCTTTGGGAAATGAATCCTATGCCGGAGATAATATTGAGGCAATGAATCAATACTTTCATGAGAAAAAGGATGGAAGATTGGTACATTACGAGAGCTCCTGTTATAACAGAGCTTATGAGGACAGGATCTCCGATGTAGAAAGTCGCATGTATGCAAAACCGGCAGAGGTAGAGGAGTATTTGACCGACCGTGCAAAAAAACCATACATTTTATGCGAGTTCATGCATGATATGGGGAATTCCATGGGTGGACTGAGTTCTTATATGGGGCTGATTGATAAATACGATATGTATCAGGGTGGTTTTATCTGGGATTTCATCGATCAGGCAATTTTGGTAAGGGATGAGGTTACGGGCGAGGAAGTGTTACGTTACGGAGGAGACTTTGACGACAGACCGTCAGACTACGAATTTTCGGGAAACGGAATTGTGTTTGCGGACAGAAGAGAAAAACCGGCGATGCAGGAAGTGAGGCATTATTATGGATTATACGTCTAAGGCGCTAAGAGTCGTATATGGGGATTTCACACTTGGTGTTCATGGAGAGGGCTTTGATTATATTTTTTCTTACGCGCAGGGAGGATTGGAGTCTCTTGTAAAAAATGGCTATGAGTGGCTGTATCGCTGTCCGAAGCCCACCTTCTGGAGAGCGCTTACGGATAATGACAGAGGGAGTAGGTTTCACATCAGGAGCGGAATCTGGCTTGCGGCGGATATGTTTATTGATTGCCGGGAGATAGTGGTTATCACTGATGGAGAGTTGCAGGGGAAACCGTGCGCACCGGACAACAATAAGTACGGGGGAGATATTTTCGCTGAAAATGTTACCGTAAAATTTAGCTACAAGACGATTACGTCACCGTCGGCAGCCGTAGAGGTGGCATACAGTGTGGATCACAAAGGAAGGATAACGGTAGATGTTTCTTACAAAGGAGTAAAGGGACTGCCGCAGCTTCCTGTATTTGGTCTCCGTTTTCTCATGCCGACGCTGGCAGACAAGTATACGTATGAAGGACTTTCGGGGGAGACTTATCCGGATCGTATGGCAGGAGGCAGGCACGGGGTATATGAAATCAATGATTTAGGACTTACCCCTTATCTGGTGCCGCAGGACTGCGGTATGAGAATGGAGACAGACTGGTTGGAAATAACGAGACATACGAGTCTTGCGAACAACAGGAAAGACGATACAACAAAGGTGCTTAGAATTGAAAAGAAGGAGAATGCGTTTGCATTTTCCTGTCTGCCTTATACGGCCTGTGAGATTGAAAATGCATTGCATCAGGAGGAGCTTCCCCCGGCACGCAGAACCGTTCTTTGTATTTACGGAGCAGTTAGAGGGGTAGGCGGAATTGACAGCTGGGGCAGTGATGTGGAAGCTGCTTATCATATTAGTGCAGAAGAGGATATGGCATATTCCTTTGTGATTGTATAAAGTGCCTTAATAGGGCGCGTGCAGTTCTGTGAAGGAGCAGACAGCTTACATTCTCTGCAGCGGGGAACAGAAGATAAAAGGTCAACACAATGGATGCTTGGCTCTTGCCGTACATGGAGGTACGGCAAAGGCGCGTCAGACAGGGATGTCTGGACGCGCCGTGAGCGTTAACATATATGAGTGATAGGCTCTGTATTCGATGGAAGCCATGCCAACCAACTTTGTTCTTTAAAAATCTTTT
>JAFQLB010000089.1 GCA_017396675.1 Lachnospiraceae bacterium | reverse complement strand
TTGCAGACTTTCGTTGGATTCTGCCAAAACAGAAGGTGGTCGTCCCTCCGACACTTCTCTCAGCTTCAGGATTTCTTATCTCACCGCCGATTACCCTATGCCTTTCTTAATCTACAGCCTGTAAAAAATCTTCCTCACCAGAGGTACAAACGCATTCTCATAGCTGCACACCGTGATGCTGTAACCTGTGAGGCATCCGTATTCCTTCAGATAAATTTTCTGTTCCGATCTTTTTTCATTGCACAAATCCGTAAGAATCCCCGCTTCCAGATCCACACGACAACTGTTCATTTCTCTGAAGACACCTCTGCCGGTGAGCTTGCCGTAGCTCTCTCTGGCAGTCCAGAAACGGAAAAACAATTTGTTTCTTTCCTCTTCCTTTGCACCTTCCATAACAGCCATTTCCTCCGGACGTAAGAAGCGACCGAGAGGGACAGTTTTATTCTTTTCAATAATTTGAATATCCACACCCGCCGGGTGATTTCCCGCAACGCAGGCTGCATATTCTCCCGAATGCGACAAATTAAACCAAAAATCCTCCACCCCTTCGAGAAAGGGACGACCCTGCGGGGGAAATCGCAGTAAATCCGCCGAATATCCCTCCAAGGCCAGGATATGCTCAAGCAATACCCCGGCGGCCAGACTCCTGCACTGCTCTTCTTTGCTTTTCAGTGCCAGCACTTTCCTGCGGCGTATTTCATTTACTTTCTTCAGTCTGGCTTCAAACATCTCCTGATTCTTCAGATACTGCGTATGTAACAAATACAAGCTGATTGACATGATCCATCGTCCTTCTTCTCAATCAATCTGCGGCATCTTACGGGATGCCGCAGACTCTCATATGATACAAAAAAATTCCTGGGAAATCAATCTGAAAAAGTACTTGTATTTTAGAAAAGAGTGTGATAACATATAGTTCGGTCACAAAAGGCCGTAAAAGCCGACGTGTCGGAATGGCAGACGAGGCAGACTCAAAATCTGTTGTGGGCAACCACGTGCGGGTTCAAGTCCCGCTGTCGGCAGTATCATTTAAATCCGCAATCCCGGAGAGATCATGGGATTGCGGATTTTTCTTTTGCTCTTTACGTCTCTTCTGTTCCTGTCAGTCCCAACTCCTTCGCATACGGCCTCATACCTTCTATACAGATGGCAGCCACTTCCCTTACTTCCATTCCGAGCATTTCACAGCCTCGTTTTATGATATCACGGTTGCATTTTGCGGCAAATCGTTTATCTTTGAATTTCTTCATGAAGCTGCCGATCTCTAGATCAGTAAGGCCCAATGGACGCATTCTTGCACAGGCACCGATGATACCGGTCAGTTCATCTACGGTAAACAGACTCTTCTCACAATTGGTCAAAGGCTCTACATCCGTACAGATGGAATAACCGTGGCTTAATATGGCACGTACTTCCTCGGGCGTTAATCCCGCTTCCAACAAAGGCACTTCTGTATGCTGTAGATGCTCTTCCGGATATTTCTCGTAATCATAATCATGAAGGTAACCGATGGCCATCCAATGCTCTCTGTTTTCTCCGAAATGCTCTGCCATGGCTCCCATGGCTGCCATAACGCCTGTTGCATGCAGAATCAGATGGGGCTGTGTCACCATCTGTGCATTTAATTCTTTTGCTCTCTTTAAAGTTAACATACTATTCCTCTTTCTTGTCCATGGTCATAAAGTCTTATCGGAAACACTTGTTACTTATCTGCATACATCCACCCACTCCTTATACCCGGAAGCCGTCTCCAATTCGGAAATGGTCAGTCTGACAGCACTGTTGCTGCTTCCGCAGGCCGGATATACCGTATCAAACCGCTTCAGTGACTGATCAAGGTAGATTTCCACACATGCATTCACGCCAAACGGACAGACCCCTCCCACGGCATGGCCGACTTGCCTCTCCACCTCTTCGGGAGACAGCATTCTGGCCTTGGTATGAAAGGTCTGCTTAAATTTTGCATTATCTACTCTGGCATCTCCCGCCGCCACGATCAGGACCGGCAGATCTGCCACCTGAAAGGACAGGCTTTTTGCGATCCGTGCCGGCTCACAGCCCACCGCCTGGGCTGCCAGCTCTACCGTAGCACTGGATACCTCAAATTCCATAATGCGGTCTGCAAAACCTTTGTTTTCCAAAAAATCTCTCGCCTTATCAAATGCCATGACATACGTCCCCCATTTTCCCATTTCCCCATTTCATCTATTTTGGTTTTTTCGCAGTTCACTCTACTGTCTCTTGACAAGAGCACAACACCTAGAAATTAAATCCTGAATAAATATCCAATCCGTCCAGTGTAGCAAAATAGTCCTTTGGCGTTTCTGCCCTGCGGATCAGCTTCACACTGCCGTCCTCCTTTAACAAAAGCTCCGCCGATCTTAATTTTCCGTTATAATTATACCCCATAGAATGTCCGTGGGCACCGGTATCATGGATCACCAGCACATCGCCTGTTTCGATTTCGGGAAGCATCCTGTCAATTGCAAATTTATCATTGTTCTCACACAGAGAACCAACCACGTCATACATATGGTCACAGGGTTGATCCTCCTTGCCCATTACCGTAATATGATGGTAGGCACCGTACATGGCAGGTCGCATGAGATTCACGGCACAGGCATCACAACCGATGTACTCCTTGTAGATATGCTTCTGATGGAGAACCGTAGTCACCAGCTGACCGTAGGGTCCCATCATAAACCGTCCCAATTCGGCATAAATGGAGACCTGATCCATACCGGCCGGTATCAGGGTCTCCTCATAGGCCTTACGAACCCCTTCACCGATCGCACGGATATCGTTGGCTTCCTGATCGGGACGATAGGGTATCCCGATCCCTCCGGAAAGATTGATAAATGTAATATTTGCCCCCGTCTCTTTTTTCAGACTGACTGCCAATTCAAACAGCTGCTTTGCCAGAAGCGGATAATACGCATTGGTTACCGTATTGCTGGCAAGAAAGGAATGGATACCGAAGTTCTTAACACCTTTTTCCTTCAGAATGCGAAAGCCTTCAAATAACTGCTCTCTCGTAAACCCGTATTTGGCATCTCCCGGATTGTCCATAATGCTGGTGCTGATTTGAAACACACCGCCGGGATTATAGCGACAGCTGATAGTTTCCGGAAGAACGCCTGTTATTTTTTCTAAAAACGGAATGTGTGTGATATCATCCAGGTTGATGACAGCTCCCAGCTTATGGGCATAGGCATACTCCTCTTCCGGCGTCTCGTTGGAAGAAAACATGATTTCTTCTCCCCCCAGCCCCATCGCCTCAGCCAACATCAGCTCTGTCATGGAAGAACAATCCACACCGCAGCCATACTCCCTTAAAATATCAATCAGATAGGGATTGGGAGTTGCCTTCACCGCAAAATACTCCCGAAATCCCCGATTCCAGGAAAAGGCTTCCCGTAATGCCTTTGCATTCTCACGAATCCCCTTCTCATCGTAGAGGTGGAAGGGTGTCGGAAACTGTTGAATGATCTCCTCCATTCTTTCTTTTGTTACGAAGGGAAGCTTATTGTGGTTTTTACCACTTATATTGCTTATATTGCTTATACTGCTTGTATTGCCTATTTTATTCATTTTGTTTCTGTTGCCTCCGTCTGTTACAGCAGCTTTCTTCTCAGTTCTTCTCCCGACCGGGCGCTCAGATACGCCGGCGGTATATCGAACATTGTTTTACATCCGTACATTCCCTCCCGATTCATTCGATAGGCCGCTCTTGCACAGGCTACAATCACCGAAGATGTGAACTCCGGATTGGAATCCAGCTTTAAGGAATATTCTATCAGATGCCTGTTGGTTCCGTCTGTTCCGGTCACACCGCTGCGAAGCACAAAGCCGCCGTGGGGAATGGCACTATGGTCACGCTCCAGCTCTTCCTTGGTTATAAAATGCACTGTGGTATCATACTCCGCAAAATAATTCGGCATGGTTTTTATCTCGTTTTCTATAGCTCCCAGATCTGCTCCCTCCTTTGCCACCACAAAGCATTCCCTTGTATGCTTCTGCCTTGTGGTAAGCACCGGATTGCTGCCGGCACGAACAGCTTCCAAAGCCGCGTCTACGGGAATCGTATACTGCTTGGCATCGATCACATCAGGAATTCTGCGTATGGCATCCGAATGTCCCTGGCTGACGCCTTTCCCCCAAAAGGTGTAATCCTCTCCTTCAGGCAGAATGGCATTTCCGTATAATCGACTGACAGAAAACATGCCCGGATCCCAACCCGCAGAAATAACAGCTGTTTTCTTTCCGGAAGCCGCCGATCGATTGACGTTATCAAAGTGTTCCGGGATCGTGGCATGTGTATCGAAGCTGTCCACCACATTAAAATCTGCCGCATAAGCAGGCGTCTGAAGGGGAAGATCTGTTGCACTTCCTCCGCATAGGATCAATACATCGATCTCTTCCTTCCTTTCTGTCAGCTGTGCCACCGGAAGCTCCGGTATCCCCTCTGTCGCAAGTGTAACAGATGCAGGGTCCCGTCTCGTAAAAACTGCCTTTAATTCCATATCCGGGTTCTGACGTATGGCACTCTCTACTCCTTTTCCCAGATTGCCGTATCCTAAAATTCCGATTCTAATCATTGATCATTCCCTCTCTTTCCATTTCAATCAATTTAATCTTGTTGCGTAAGGCTTCCTTCATAATCACTACAAGCGCCTCTTTTCCCGAATACAAACAGGTATCGGCGTCACGATCCGTCAGTTCCCCCGTCAAAACAAAGGAAGAATCCGTGATCAGGCGCAGCTGTCCTTTTTCCTGAGATGCAAGATAGCTTTTTGATGCAATGGAGGAAAAATCTCTGTCGCTGATAATGACCACCTTAATCCCCTTAAGTAAAGCCTCTTTTAACACATCTCTGTACTGTTCCACCCGCTCCCACTCAGCAGCAAAATACAACCGCATATGACAGTCGGAGATCATATTGTAAATTTTATCCTTAATATTTCTATGTCCGTAAATGGTCAAATACCCTTCTTCACCCGTAGGCGGCTTCGGCAAATGCTCCAGGATATAGGCTTTGTCATAAGAAAGGCGGCGCAGATAATTGGAAAGATACTCCTGTGCCTCCACAGCCCCGTACTTCGTCACATTGCCTTCACAGACGTAGGCTGCTCCCTTATCCGTCAATGTACTTAAGGCTGCATAAACATTGGAGCGGGAGATTCCCGTCAATTTACCGGCTTCGTATCCGCTTAATTCTCCGTTTTCATACAGACACAAATAAAGAATCGCTTCCTGTCGGCTCAGTCCGAAGGACTTCAGTTTATCTGCCACATATGCAGTTTTGCTATCGGCAGTCCACACTGCAGAATCTGTTTTTTTCATGGAATATGGTGATTTGAATCCGTTCCGAAAGAACCGGATATTGATATTAAGGAGAAATCTTTCCTTTCGTTTTTGATAGTGGTTCTATTTAGAACTACTATAGAGATGATACAATGATGTGTTTTACCTGTCAAGCTGTAATTTTTATATATTTTCGATCTGCCAATCGATGGGCTCAAGTCCCTTATCCTGCAGAAAAGTATTGGCACGGCTGAAATGACCGCATCCGAAAAATCCCCTGTATGCCGACAGCGGGCTTGGATGCGGCGCCTTAAGCACAAGATGTCCGGGATTACTTAACATAGCTGCTTTATTTCCCGCAGGTCTGCCCCACAGGAAATATACAATAGGACGGTTCTGCTCATTCAACACCCGTATCACGGCATCGGTAAACATCTCCCATCCCTTACCCTGATGAGAATTGGCCTGATGTGCCCGCACCGTCAAAACCGTATTCAGAAGAAGAACTCCCTGATCCGCCCATTTTTTCAGATAACCGTTATTGGGTATATAGCATCCGCAGTCCGACTGCAGCTCCTGATAGATATTCTTTAGAGAGGGCGGAATCTCCTGACCCGGCAATACGGAAAAACTCAGGCCATGCGCCTGGTTTTCATTATGATAGGGATCCTGTCCCAGCAGCAATACTTTAACATTTTTTAAGGGTGTAAAATGAAAGGCATTAAAAATGTCTCCGGAGGGCGGATAAATGACTCTTTTTTCATATTCTTCCTTCACAAACCCAAACAACTCTCTGTAATACTGCTTCCTAAATTCTGCCGTCAATGCAGGCAACCAATCATTCTGGATCATCGCCATACGTACTCTACTCCTATAGGCGGACGGAAACTCCTTCTCTGCGCAGATACTCTTTCACCTGACGGATTTCCAATTCCTTAAAATGAAACAGGGAGGCTGCCAATGCAGCGTCCGCCTTTCCTTCCGTAAACGCCTCCTTAAAATGCGACTCACATCCGGCTCCTCCGGAGGCGATCACCGGTATCCTTACATGCTCAGCGACCAGTCTGGTCAACTCAATATCATATCCGGCCTTTGTACCGTCACCATCCATACTGGTCAATAAAATCTCACCGGCACCCAGTCTTTCTGCCCGCATGGCCCATTCAACGGCATCTATACCCACATCCAGCCTGCCTCCATGCTTATAGATATGATAACTTCCGTTTTTCTGTCTCTTCGCATCAATGGCCACTACAACACATTGACTGCCGAATTTATCCGCTGCCTCACTGATCAGCTCCGGTCTGTCAATGGCTGAGGAATTAACGGATACCTTATCCGCTCCTTCCCGCAGCAGCTCTTTAAAGTCCTCAACACTTCTGATGCCTCCCCCCACAGTAAAGGGAATAAAGACCTTCTCCGCCACTCTGCGCACCATTTCTACCACAGTTTTTCTTCCGTCTGAGGAAGCGGTAATATCAAGAAAAACCAGCTCATCGGCACCGGCCTTATCATAGGCTGCGGCAATTTCCACAGGGTCACCGGCATCCTGCAGATTTACAAAATTTACGCCTTTTACCACACGCCCGGCATGCACGTCCAAACAGGGAATGATTCTTTTTGTAAACATCACTTCTCCCTCCTGTCTGTCTGTAAGAAATTCTGTAAAATCCGCAGCCCCGTATCAGAGCTTTTTTCCGGATGAAATTGGCAGGCAAAAATATTCTTATGCTCCACCGCTGCATGAAAGGTGACTCCGTATTCCGTTACGGCGGCCACCATGGCGGTATCTCGGGCCTGCAGACAATAAGAATGCACAAAATAAACGTAAGAAGGCTCCTTCAATCCACGGAACAATTGACTCTCTCCGGGAAATCTCAGCCCATTCCATCCGATGTGGGGAACCTTCAATCCCTCCTCCTCCGGAAGTCTGTACACGCTCCCCGGTAAAATCCCCAGTCCAGGTACTCCGGGGCTTTCTTCACTGCTTTCAAATAACAGCTGTAATCCAAGACATATTCCAAGAAACGGAACCTGCCCCTCCGTCACCTCTCTGATTACCTCTGTCAACCCATAGCGATGCAGTTTTTCCATTGCATCACCAAATGCGCCCACTCCCGGCAGAATAACATGGTCGGCTGACAATATTTCATCTTTCTTTCTTGTAATGACTGCCCGATGACCCAAAAATTCAATTGCCTTTTCTACACTCTTGATATTTCCCGCATCGTAATCAATAATCGCAACCATAAAACCCTCAAATAACAATCGATAATTATTAAAGATTCTCGCTTCCGATAATGAAGGTCTGTCCACCCTCTTCCGGTTCGCCTCCGTCCCCTGATTCTTCCGAAGGGGTGCCACTCTCAAGGAACAGCTCCTCCTCTTCCGGCAGTAAATCCTCCTGCCTACTCTCTGTCATTTCCTCCTCGGTCGTCCCCTCTTCACTTTCTTCTATGTACTCCGTACCGCCCGCAAGTGCTTCCAGCATTTTTGTATATGTAACATCGCTTTCTTCTGCCGCTATGGATCTGGCATCCTCTTCCGAAATACTATAATCCTGATTTAATATTTGTAATATCTGTGAATACACAGCTTCCGTCTCGGAAACAACACCATAGCTTTCTGCATTTCTGAAGATTTCATCTTTTAATTCCACAGCACGAATCAAGGAATGCAGCGCCTGCGTGGTATTCTGCATTTTCATATAATTATTGTAAGCGTCCAGATTACGCTCCATTCTCAGAACTGTTTCGGCTCCGTAGAATTTGATACTGTCCTCTTCCTTCAGCTTACGACCGTAATATCCCTCGTAGGCCTCCCGATAATCTCCGTTTGCATAAGCACCTCTCGCTTTCGAGAGCTCTGCCTGAGGAAGAATCAGGAACACCACCAAAAGAATGACTGCCATCAAGGAAAAGGAAAAGATAAAGGAAATGATCACTTTTTTCTTAGGAAGCGGCTTTATCGGCGGCAAGCCGGCTTCTTTCTGCGCTTTTGCTTCTCTGGCCTGCTCCTTCTTTTCCTTCTTTGCCTTTTGCTTGGCTTCTTTTTTTACCTTATTTTCCTGTTTCTTCTGTTCTTTTTCTTCCTTCTTTTGCTTCTTCTTCTCTTCGGCAGCTTTTTTCTTTTCCGCTTTTTCTTTATCCAGCTGAGAGAGGATCTCCTTATTCTCCTGGGACAGATTCATCTGTTCCAGTTCTTCCGGATCTTCCACCTCTTCCATCAAAAAATGGAATATCTTGCCAAATAATCCTTTTTTCTGCGCTCCCTCTTCCTCCCCGGAATCGGTACGCACTTTTTTCTTTTTCTTCTTCTTCTCTTTTTTGGGTGTATCCTCCTGTGATTGCAGCTCTTCCTCCAGTCGATCCTCTTCCACCAGATAATTATCAAAATTATCCGGGTCATCCACCATTTCTCCCTCTGCTTCTTCCAATCCCAGATCATCTACTTCGAACAAACCGCTGAAATCCTCATCATCCAGATTATCATCGATCTGTCCTTCATCTTCCATGCCCCCACTTCCCTGAGAGCTTTCACGAAGCTGAGCCTCCGCACTTTCCTTGGCAGCACTCAATAAGGCGTCAATATCCTCTTCCGACATGGCGTATTCATCTTCATTCTCCTCTTCCTCTGTATCAGGAGTCACAGCCTGAGCCTCCCTACTCTCTGTCGGTACACTCTCTTCTTCCAAAACTATTTCCTGCTCTGCCGCCGGAAATACATCCTCAAAATCTTCTGTTATCTCCGTAAACTGCTCCTCAGCGTCTTCTTCCACCATCTCCGGGAACTGTTCCTCCGCCTCAAAAAACATTTCTTCCGTTGAATGATCTACGGAAAAATCAACAGTGTCATCCTCCACCTCTATCAATTCCGAGACAGAATCAAAAATTGGCATTTCTTCTGCAGAAGTGCCTGCTGCTGTATCGGTATCCGTTTCCGGTATGTCATCCATTAACTCGTCCAGCAATGACTCCGAAATATCTTCCTTTCCAAAGGAAATCTCCTGTTCACTCTCTATCTCCTCTGTTCCTTCTGCCAAGAGTTCCGCAAGAATATCTTCTTCTTCCTCCTGAGGCAAACTATAATTCAAACCGGTATCATTCGGCTCTCCCTGCAATCTGATCAAAGCATCCTCCGAAGACTCTCTTTCTTCCACGGCTTTTAATAACTGATCTAAGTATTCTTCATTTGAACTCATATGATTACCTCCGCAAATTTTATTTGCCTCTTTAGTCTACCATATTCTTCCCGTTTGCACAATTTTCTCTTAAAAAAAGAGCAGGAAATGTATCTCCTGCTCTTTCCTTTCGCTCCGGTTTCTATTAGTGTTTACAGTACCAGTTTATCTATCTCTCTTACAAGATTACCGATCTCCGGCTTGGACAACTGCGCATCAGCTCCAAGTGCTTCTCCTTTTCTCTTCATCTCCTCATTCACCAGAGAGGAAAAAATAACGACCGGTATATGCTTAGTTGAACTGTCATCCTTAATCAGCTTCGTTAATCTGTGTCCGTCCATGAGAGGCATCTCAATATCTGTGATTACGCAGTGTACATGCGAATCCAGCTCTCCGTGAGCCTTGCATTCACAAATGTAATCCCATGCCTGCTGACCGT
>JAFQLB010000088.1 GCA_017396675.1 Lachnospiraceae bacterium | reverse complement strand
TTACGTTGCTTGCCTGAATCATTACGATAACCTCAATTCTTTCTTTTTAACCGTCTCCTGTTAAGAGTCGGTTTTCTTATCTTATTATACATAAACGATGCGTTTTTTCAAGGAGATTCCAAACTTTCCGGGAGGTGTCTGAGAGGGTTTGGGAGGGTTTGGAAATAGAGAGAAAAAAGTTTGTTAAAAAATTTACAAAAACCTCTTTTCTTTGACAGAAAAACCATGTAAAATATGTAACGTAGTCCTATTTCTGCTTTGTATCGACACCTTTGAAGGATAAACGATATTTCGTGCATTCGGGGGGGGGTATTTTATGACAGCTATTTTCAAATTGTTTGTTGTTGATTTTCTTGGAAACGGCGGCGCATTGTTTCTGTCCGGCTTTCTCGCCAACTATTTCTGTTTTGACTTGGCCGGAAGACTGGTAGATAAAATAAAATTTGAACGGCATTACAGGCTGCTGGCATGTGTTTTTTCCGCCCTGAATGCCTTATCTGCCACAGTGATCAATATCCTTGCGGAGGATATGATCAGTCCCATGGCATTGCTTGCGGTGGTGGTATTCGGTATGGCGGAGCTTTACCTGCTTACCAAGGATATGGTCTGGGCCTATATCAATCTGTTTTTTCTGATTCTGCTGGATTTTATCTGTGTGCTGGGAATCAGCTGCGGTCTTATCACCCTGCTTTTGAACAATCCCTGGGAGCTGGCAAGCAGGTCTCACAGATTTGCCATTTACTCCCTGACCATGTTCGGAGCCGCCTTTCTCTTTGCCCAGGTTCCTTATTCCAAGCTGCATACCTGTGAGGAGATGGCAGAGCTGATCCATGAGAGGGGAAGAAGCCGGGTTCTGTTTTACTACAATCTGCTTACCAGCATTGCCTTTCTGGTGTCTGCCAATATCACGCTGATGCTGACCTTTGATGCGGGGATACGGGAGGATGTTTCCGAGGCCATCCATATGGATTGGATGATCAAATCGGCACTGGCCCTGTTTACCAATGCCGCCATCGTTATCGTAAGAGTCAGACAGAACCGGGAATATAAGAAGCTGCAGGAGAACGAAAGGGAAAAGGAAAATATGCTGAGAGAGCTGCTGCAGGAGAAGGCCTATCGGGAAAGTGTGGAGAGGAATGCACTGCTTAGCTACTGTGCCAATATCACCAGAAATGACCTGAAGGAAGGCGGCGATATTTTCCGGGAGGAACTGTGCGACAGAGAAGAGGGATACCTGGAGATTATCAAACACTTTATTCTGTACTGTGCCCATGAGGAGGACAGACAGCTGCTGTATGTGATCGGAAGCAGCACCTATTTTGAAGAAAGAATGGAAAATCAGCCTCAGCAGGCGATGCGCATGCGTCTGAACAGAAAGCGTGTCCTGGAAGTGCTGAATCTCCCCTCCGACACAAGGCAGAAGCTGGAAGGCATGTCCAAGGATTGGATCTGGGCAGAGGTGAATATGAACCTAACCAGGGATGTGGACACGGGAGATATTCTCTCCTATGTGAACATTACGGACGCCACGGAGGAGGTGCAGGAGGAAGAGAATCTGCGCATTTCCGCCAGCACGGATCCGTTGACGGGGCTTTTGAACCGGGCGGCTATGGAGAAGGAAATCAAAGAGCGACTGGAGGAAGACGGAGAAGGTGCGCTGTTCCTGATTGATATGGATAACTTTAAAAGTATCAATGACAAGCTGGGACATCCTGTGGGGGATCAGGCGCTGCGTGAGACAGCAGATATTTTGAGGCATCATTTCCGAAGCCGGGATCTTCTGGGAAGACTGGGAGGAGATGAGTTCTGTATTTTCACACCGGATATGTATCAGGTGGAATCGTTGGAGAGAAGGGCGGATAATCTGAATTGTGCAGGTATGAGATTGTATAAGAGAGAAGGTATCTCCGTACATACCTCCTTCAGTATAGGAGTTGCATACTGCAAGGAGGGAGAGGAGGATTACGAAAGCCTGTACGAGAAAGCGGATAAGGCTCTTTATCAGGCAAAGGAGGCCGGAAAGAACACGTATCGGATCTATCGCAAATAAGTCGGGAATACATCATAAAGATAACAAAACCTCCGAACCCTTACGGTGTGGTGAGATAAGAAAGCTTTCTCTCAAAAAAGTATGATCCATAATGTGTATCTGTCCAGTTTTCGAAACGTCCGAATACATTGCCTGTTGACCGGGAAAATGCTTGGATCTGCAGGGCATTGGCGGATACAGAAATAGAAACATATGAGTTGTGACGTGACCGGAGCCGACATACATCCATGTATGGCGGCTCCTGCCTGGTGCATCCATGCACCGGGCTCCCTGTTTTTCTTCCTGCATCCACCAATACCTCTGCAGCCCGGGTCGCATTTTCATGCAACAGGCAATGCATTCGGACGCCTGAAAAACCACAGATCCACATGGCGGATCCTCTTCTTTTGAGAGAAAGGTTTCTTATCTCAATATCCGTGTGAAGAAAGCTTGCCTTCTCTGCAGTGGAGGAACAGAAGATAAAAAAGATCAATAGAATGAATGCCTCTGTGGGAGATGTCGAGGATAAAAAGATTTTAAATAGAACAAAGTAGCTGTTGGTATGAGCTTGTATCGGATACAGGGGAGAGAATCAGCTCTTGCCGTACATGGAGGTACGGCAAAGGCGCGTCAGACAGGGATGTCTGTACGAGCCGTGAGCGTGGAGGAACATGATAGATCATCCCTGTATTCGATGGAAGCCATACCAACCAACTTTGTTCTTCGAAAAACTTTTTATTCTTGATATCCGAACAGAGGTAGGGATTCTTTGATCTATTATGTTTTTTTATTGTGCAGAAAATTTTTCTTATCTCACATCCCTTCAAGCCGCAGCTTCGTTACATGATAAGAACCTCGATGGGGGAATAGTAGAGAAACAGGAGCAGGATAAGCTGCAGCCCGAGGATGGCAGGCAGGCCATAGGCAAAGTACCAGTGTCTCGTCTTATGGCGGAACAGGTACATCCCCAGCAGCGTGCCCACACTGCCTCCGATCACGGCCAGCATAAGAAGCGTGGATTCCGGAATGCGAAAGGTGTGCTTGCGTGCTTTTCGTTTGTCCAATCCCATGGCAAAAAAACCGATCAGATTGATCGTCAAGAGATATGTAATCAGCCACAGAATGACGTCCATGTATCCGTACTCCTTTCAGAACCTATAGGGAAATGCTGATTTCATCAGCATTTCCTTGGAAACATACTTTGCTAAGAGACGGTATGTTCAGTGTAACATAGAATCTGCGCTGTGAAAAGGAAGAGGAAGAAATTGCCATAAAATTCACAAAAAATACATATTTATGAAATAAATGTAGATAAACAGGTACAGAAAGCACCAACCAAGCTAATCGGCGGTGAGACAAGAAATTGTTAGCTGAGAGAAGTGCCGGAGGGATGACCACCTTCTGTCCCGGCGGAATTAAGCTTTGACTTTCGGGATTTATCGCTTCCTGCTTTTCAAATGCCCGTTAGCGACCCTGCACGTGAACTCACCCTTAGGAGCCCGTAAATATAATAATCCCAGCAGAATACAAGCAGCTATCAGAAGAACGCCTTGAAAAAAGCCCGGTCATTTGAGCTTGGGAGGCAAAGGTGCACAGGAGCCAGCGCCTCCCAAGCCAATACGACCGGCTTTTTTCTTGAAGTTTGGTGATAGCTGTTTGTATCCTACTGTGGTTTATAATC
>JAFQLB010000087.1 GCA_017396675.1 Lachnospiraceae bacterium | reverse complement strand
GGGTGTAGTAATGCGGATGTGTACATGCGCCTTTTTGAAATGAGGGACACCAATTTTAGCCTGCTGGGCGATGGCTTCATGGATCATTCGGGCCCAGTGCTCTTCCAGTGTGCCGGTCAGCTCTTTGCGTCCCGGCAGCGGCTCCGGAATCATCAGACAGACCAGTTGCTCATTATCAGTCCGGGAAACAGATACTATTCCAACGGATCTTTTGGCAACTGAGCCAAACTCCATCATATCATACATGATACCAAGGATATGGCTACGCAGCCAGAGAGTTTGCGCATAAGCCTTTTCCAGCATCTCAAAAGTGATTCGCTTGTCAGAAGGGAGGTTCTTCCCGATCTCCTTCAGCAGCTTATTCAGATCGGTATGCACAGATATACACCCCCTCGGCTTCATTTACATCCGGGTACATCATAGCAACCTCCAGGTCCTCCTGGCAGACATACAAATAGTGCTCAATAGGAGATGTATGCCAGCGCTGCGCGGCTTCGATATCTTCCTTCACATTGGAAAAGAAGTAAATCAATTTCAGGACATCAAACGCTGGATTGATGTAATACCGCTTGGGGTAAACCTCTATATCACCCAGCTTTGGCGTGTTTAGACGGCTGCCGCCTTCTATGCTGTTCTCGATATAATAATCTTCATCATAGATCAGGTCCAAACTGTCGGATAACAGATTGGGCGTAGTCAGGTAGACATGCTCATATTGGGTACGCAGTTTGATGGGAGCTCTGGAATATCTGATGGGCTTATCCGTTTCGGCATACCGATCCTTCAAAAGAGTCTTTCTTGCCCACATAGTCCGACGGATGATCTGCTTGGCGATCTCGTTCCGCTTGCCGTCTTCACAAATCATGATCATCCCATCGGCTTTGGTTTCAAAAGATCCGTATCGGTAATAAAACAGAGAGCTTTCTGCCCGGAGCTGCCACTCCATCGTACCGTCACCAATGTCATAAACGGCATACCGCTTGTGGTAAGCAACCAGAATTCCTGCAAACCGTGTTGTGGACAGAATGCCTTTTCCAATCTTCCTCCAGCAGGCAGAGGGAATAAAATAAGGCTCCTCGGTATCCAACAATTCTCCGGAAACAGGGACACCGTTCCTTTCCATCCACATACATACTCTGGACACCATCAGCACCCGGTCTCTATCCTTCCCTTTGCCGGAAACGGTGATCAACGGGTGTTCTTCCGGAAACAATTCCCGCCCTTTTTTAAGCACAGTAACAACGCCATCCTTACTTTTCGCTACATACCCGTTCCTGGTCAAAGGACGGAACACATAAGACATGGCGATCATATCCCCGGTATTCTCCGTGTCCAGATATTTCAGGCAATCCTCATAACGCAGGACCTTCAGTCTGATCAGATGACGGATCAAATTCAATTGGTTTTCGTGCAGTTTCATATATACCTCCGTTGTTAAAATCGGGCAGGAAGATAGGCCCTTCCCAAAATGGGCGCAGTACCCCTATGCCAGAGAATTCCCGATTTTCCGTTTCTCCTATATACCTACTACTGCAGGCATAAATACAATTCCTATCATTCTTACAGTTCTTACCATGAGAAAAATACGCGCGTATTATAGGGGGGATTTCCGCAACGCGGCATTTTTGCCGATCCCGGAAATCCGAACTTTTCTCAGACGTATTTTGAATTTCATCCTGGGTGTAATCATCCTCCATTTTTTGGATAACCTTGCGGCTCTTCCATGCAACAAACCGGTTGATCCGCTCGTTGTCGGAGCCTTCTGTATCCGTATTACGGGCCTTAATACGTATAAGCTCCAAAATACGCATAATTTCATCGCTACTGGGATCGTCACATTCATCTTGAGCGGGATAGCATCTGCAAAAAACAACACAGCCAAAGGCACCGGGCAGCCGGTG
>JAFQLB010000086.1 GCA_017396675.1 Lachnospiraceae bacterium | reverse complement strand
GGTGAGGTTGATCTCCCTGCCCTCGATATACACTCTTCTGCCGTCACAATCCAGTCTCAGGGAGCCCGCTTCCACCACGCTCTCCTTCTCAGCGCTTCGCCCCGTCCCTGCTGTTCTTCGGATAATGGCCTTGATCCTGGCTTTTACCTCCAGGATGTTAAAGGGCTTGGTGATGTAATCGTCGGCACCGTATTCCAGTCCCAGGATTTTATCCATATCCTCTCCTTTGGCAGTCAGCATGACAATCGGCACATCGGAAAATTCACGAATCTGCTGGCAGACCTCAAACCCTGTCAGCTTGGGCAGCATCACATCAAGCAGAATGATATCAAAGTCCTGCTGCCTCACCTTTTCCATCGCTTCTTCCCCATCGTAGGCCGTAACCACTTCCATACCGTCCTGTTCCAGACTGAAACGGATTCCTTTGACGATCAGTTTTTCGTCGTCTACCACCAAAACTCTCTTACCTGACTGACTCATATGCCACCTGTCCTATCTGTAAATCAAACAATAATAAAATCCTTTACCTTTTCGTATGCGGCGCTCTTAATGCCCGCTACCTTCATAAGATCCTCCGGCTTTTGGAAGGGTCCGTTGGCTTCCCTGTAGGCAATGATGCTCGCCGCCTTACTCTCTCCGATACCCGGAAGCGTACACAGCACACCCGCATCCGCCGTGTTGATATTCACCTTTCCGTCCTGCCCCATAGAAGTCTGTGCGCCTATGCTTTCCCCTTCGCTTTCCAGACCGTTTCTTCCCTGCCGATGCCACTCTTCGCTCTCATCACGGGTAGGGATGGTGATCTTCATTCCATCCCGAAGGAGTCCCGCCAGATTCACATATTCGGGATCCGCATCCTCCGCAAAGCCCCCGGCAGCCTGCAGGGCATCATCAATCCTGGACCCTTCCGGCAAATGAAACACACCACTCTTTACCACGGCACCGCAAATGTGAACCACATACTCCTGTGGGAGCTCCTCTCCTTTATCCGGCAATGACTCTTCCGGGATATCTGTATCATTGGCACTGATTGTCTCCAAGGATTCGGTATCCGGCATTTCATCGAAAAAAAACACTTCTTCCCTGTGACATCCGAAAAGGAACAGACAAAGTATGCCTATTCCTCCATAATATACCGCTCTTTCCTTTACCGAAATACGTTTCTTCCTTCGGCATCCGTATTGATTTCTCTGTATTCGCATATCCTTTCCGCGCCTTCCGCAAAAAGCTCCCCGTATGCGACTGTGGTTTTATTCTAAGATACTTTGCATCCTTTGACAAGTGGTATTTTATAGGCTACCACTTAAACAGAATGATCCCGGCAATGGCCACTGCCATACCTATCACCTTGCGCCAGGAAAAAGGCTCCTTTTCCACTCCGAACCAACCCAATAGCTCTATGATATAAGCTACCAGAAGCTGAGATACCACGATCAGCATGGCAGCTCTGGCCGGCCCCAGCATGGCCATGGCCTTGATCACCGTATACGTGATGACGGCGCCGATGGCACCTCCCAGGAGCATGTACTTGGGTTCTACACGAAATACATTGCCAAGATTGGCACGATCCGTCATCAGCCAGACAGCCAGACACACCAAAAACGCCGACGCCTGTACAAACATATTTGCACTCCAGATACTGGAGCTTTTTGTTACCTGTGTATTAAATACGCCCTGAATACTCATACAGGCTCCGGAGATCAATGCGATCCAAAATCCCAACATATTTCTGTCCTTCCCTGCAGCCTTCCTCAGACCCTGATGCCAGGGATTCATGGCTGCACCCCGTTTCTTCTTTACTATCTCCCAAAACAGTAAAAGTATACGCCCAGTACGGTGATATTATCACAGAAACAGCAGCTCCAAATCCTATATGGTTAAAAAAACAACAACGGAGGTATTCCAATGAAAAAATACACAGCCACGCTGCTTCTTATCGTATTGTCTCTGACAGGATGCGGCACAGCGCCGCAGGAAACATCGCAGCCTCAGGCTTCTGCTTCACAGGAAGCACCGCAGACACAGACTCCTGATTCACAGAAAACATCGCAGCCTCAGGCATCCTACCGCCAGATTGGCATGGAAGAGGCCATCTCGCTTATGGAGGAGGAGAGCAACTATATCATTCTGGACG
The DNA here is from genome assembly GCA_017396675.1 of Lachnospiraceae bacterium. GTDB lineage: Bacteria > Bacillota > Clostridia > Lachnospirales > Lachnospiraceae > SFDP01. The sequence continues at coordinate 9,497 of JAFQLB010000086.1, read as the reverse complement.
TGCGCACACCGGAGGAGTTCAATGATAAGCATATCCCCGGAGCCATCAATGTCCCCAACGAAACCATCGGAGAGCAGGAGATCCCGGAGCTTCCGGACAAGGAGCAGCTGATCCTGGTCTATTGCCGCAGCGGGAACCGAAGCAAGCAGGCTTCCGAGAAACTGGCAGCTCTTGGATACACCAACATCGTTGAATTTGGCGGCATTATTGACTGGCCGGGAGAGACGGTTCCGTGATCTGTGGATGAGAAAATGTTTCTGTAGGGGGATGTGAGATAGGAAAGCTTTTCTCTCAAATAGAAATATAGGAGTTGCGACGTGACCGGAGCCGACATACATCCATGTATGACGGCTCCTTACGGTCATGTTTTTTCTATCCCAGCACTTGTCATATTCTGAGATTTGTTTCCGATTTTGCCGCTTTGTACATTTCATTCACCTTATCAACAAACTGGCGGATATCCATTTCATGATACGGCAGGTAAAGCGCTGTCATATCTTTGATGGGAACATAGCGCACAATCTCTTCAAAACTCAAGGATGTCTCCCACTGATAGTATGCCAACGCCCAACCCACCCAAAATTCCTCGCTTCGCTCAAAGGTGTAGTTAGGTTTGATGCGTTCACTTTCCACATCGGATTGTTCAAGCACCTCATAAGCAAGCTCCACACCGGACATACCGACAATAACGGTAAAATCGCCGGTTTCAAAGCGTTTTGCAACACCGGATTTAATGAACAGGCAGAAAAACTCATCAATATCGTATTTTAGATCATATACCGCAAAGTCCAGCATGCGACCAAGAGCGATACGTGCTTTGGATAGATAAACCTTATCGTAAGCGTGGATCATCAGATGTCATCTCCTCATCCATAATCTGCGTGATATATAAATCTCCGCGGCGGCGACGATTTCTCTCCACGCTGAAATAATCGTGGCGGGCGGTCGTATCACGCAGCATCTTCTTTGCGTACCATTCTCTGCTTTCCGCAATCTCACTGCCGATGAATTTGATCTCTTCAAATGCCTTTCTGCTTTTGAGAACAAACTGCTGACCAAGCTTGCCAAGATGCATTGCGTTGTTAAGCTGACGGTAAGAGATCGTGCCGTTTATAAAATCCTGTGCATTCAGGTCAAGAATCCGCAAATCACCACACTCGATTTCATAACAGTTTACATAGCCGTCCCGATCCTTTCCGACACCCCATTCCTTCGCCATCTCAAGGCTATCGGTACAATTTGTTTCTAATCTGTACTGTACTCCAGATCATCCTTGACTATCTTCGGCGGCTGGATATAGGCTTCCTCATAGGGCTCTCCCGTCACCTGTGTCATAATCTGTTCGGAAAGGCTTTTTAACTGAGCCGATACCTCCCCTCCGTTCCATATTCTGGAGAAAATAATTTCCATCTGTACCCACAGATTGCTGGTAGCCATCATTTTCGGCATGGGAGCCGAATGCTCATATTCACGCATGAACATATAGAGATTGGGATTGTCGTAGGAGACTGACTTGTTGGCAGACAGCTTCCCCGACTTCTGATACAGCTCTCCCGCATGATCATGTACCAGATAAGCGGCAAACTCATTGGCCACTTCTCTCTGGTCACTGTAGCCGTTGACATACACCGTACCGGTAACGGACAGACTCTTGCTGGCCATTTCTTCGCTCAGATCCGGAATCTGCGCGATACCGTATTCATAGGAAAAGGTTCCTTCCTCCCCGGCCTGCTCCAGTCTTGCGATCACATCTGTGGTTGCCGTAGTCATCACCAGCTTCCCGTCCATAAATTCCTGTATGACGGTTTCATAATCCACCTCATCCGCCACTATGGCAAAAAAATCGCTGAGCGACTGGTAGGTCTGCAGCGCCCGTATGGCATTCTCATTATAAATGTTTATTGTTTCCGTGTTGTCTCCGCAGGGACCTCCCACGTTAATATAATTACCCACAAAGAAATAATTGTAGAAAATATCCTCTACATCCCACTTAAATACGGCCTCCACATTCTCCGGTGCGTCATAACTGTTGGCAAATTCCAGGAGCTCCGTAAAATTATCGGGTATCATCTCCGGCAGACGCTCCTTGACCAAAGCACTCATTTCCTCCGGTGCCGGTGTCAGATCCGCCTGGCCTGCATCCTCCTCAACCTCTCCCTCTTCCGCCGCCGCCTGAGATTCCTCCGCTGCCGCAAGATCGATCTCTGCCTGAATGGCCGCCTCTGTCATTTCTTCCAGATAGGTCATGTTATACAGCAGTGCACTTGTTTCAAAATAAAAAGGATATCCCAGAATTTTGTCCCGATAGGTTACCGCCTGCAGTGCGGCTTCCGGAAAATGATCCAGATTGACAACCGTGTCAGCCATGGTGATCTCTGTCGCCAGTCCCGACAGATATGCTTTTTCCATAATGTCATTGCTTGCAATAAATAAATCCGGACCCGTCTGCGTCCGTAAAGAAGCATCGTTGATCTCTTCCAGAAACTCCAGACCGGAATTCAGGATGGGCAACACTCTGATCCCTCTTTCTTCATTAAATTTTACCGCCATGCTGCTAAGGTAATCCGAAAGACTGTCATCCGTATACCAGAGATAGACGGTTTCCCCATCGTCATATTCGGACTGTTCCTCCACTACCACCGGATGGTTCGAAAAGAACAGCATCAATACCAATGCGGCAAGCACCGTTCCTGCCGCAATCATTTTCTTAGATAAACTCATACCTGATCTCTTTCCGCAATACACTCACGAAAGCAGTCCTCCAAAATCGAGATCATCACATCCACGTGCTCCTGTGTGATCACAAGAGGCGGTACAAAGCGAAGGATACATTCTCCGGCGTTGATGATGATCAGCCCCTTTTCCATGGCTTTCTCGATCACACCCCTCACCGGCATCTCAAACACCAGTCCCTGCATCAGACCTTTGCCCCGTCTGGCTGTAATAAAATCATATTTGTCGACCAGCTCGTCCAGTCGCCGGGCCAGATATGCCCCTGTTTTGGCTACATTTTCTATTATATGATTCTCTTCAAATAAATCAAGTACTTTATCCACTGCGGCACAGGCCAGGGGATTTCCTCCGTAGGTGGTACCGTGATCTCCTGCCTTCAAAGAGCCCTCCGCTGTTTTTTGATTCATCAAAAATGCTCCTACAGGTACGCCGCACCCAAGCGCCTTTGCCGTGGTAAGAATATCCGGTAGAATGCCGTACTCCTGATAGGCAAACATGGTGCCGCAGCGCCCCATCCCACACTGGATCTCATCCAGGATCAGCAGGATATCCCGTTCATCGCAAAGCTGCCTGATCTTCTGTAAGAATTCCTTTTCGGCAGGATAAATACCACCCTCTCCCTGTACCGTTTCCAGCAAAATGGCACAGGTTCTTTCCGTCACCTTGCTTTCAAGATCCTCCCAGTCGTTCATGAGAGCAAAACGAATATTGCCGATCATGGGGCCAAAGGCCTCCCGGTATTTGTAATTTCCCGTTACAGACAGTGCTCCCATTGTCCTCCCATGGAAAGATCTCTCCATGGCTATGATCTCATGATCCTCTCTTTTGTCCTTTTCAAAGGCATATTTTCGGGCCGCCTTGATCGCTCCCTCAATGGCTTCCGCTCCGCTGTTGGTAAAAAACACCTTGTCCATTCCCGACACTTTTGTCAGTTTCTTTGCCGCAGATATGGCAGGCAGGTTGTAAAAGTAGTTGGAAGTATGGATCAGCTTGTCAATCTGTGATTTCAACGCCTCCTTATATTCAGTATTGCCGTATCCAAGGGCAAACACTGCAATCCCGGCACAAAAATCCAGATATTTTTTTCCGTTTATATCGTACAGATAAACATCCTCGCCTCTCTCCAATACGATCTGATATCGATTGTAGGTATGTAAAAGGAGCTGTTCCGCTTCTTCGATATACTGTTGATGCTGTTGATACTGTTTCATCTTACCTCCTCATCCTGAACAATGGCTGTGCCTACACCTTCATTGGTAAAAATCTCCAGCAGCAGACAGTGCAGGATCCTTCCGTCCAGAATATGCACTCTGTTGACGCCGTTTCTTACGGCTGCGGTGCAGTTGCCAAGCTTGGGCAGCATCCCGCCTCCCACAAAGCCGCCCCGCATAAGCTCCTCCGCTTCCGAAGCCGTAATACGGGAGATGAAGGAATCCCGGTCATTGATATCCTTATACAGCCCCTCAATATCCGTCAGGAATACCAGCTTATCCGCACCCACGGCTCTGGCAATGGCGCAGGCCGCATCGTCTGCGTTGATATTATAAGTAGCAAAATCTTCTCCCAGTCCGATAGGTGAGACAATGGGCAGATAATCCTTTTCCAGCAGATCGAACAACAGCTTTGGATTGACCTTGTTGATATCTCCCACAAAGCCGATATCCTCTCCTGCGGACAGTTTCTTTTCCACCTGCAGCAGACGGCTGTCCTTACCGCTTAGGCTGACTGCCTTTACACCCAACTCCTCCACCATGGTGACCAGACGTTTCCCCACTCTTCCAAGTACCATTTCCACGATTTCCATGGTCTCCTCATCGGTTACCCGAAGTCCGTTTACAAACCTTGGCTCCTTCCCCGCTCTTGCCACCCAGCGGCTGATCTCCTTACCTCCCCCGTGAACGATGATGGGCTTGAACCCCACCAGCTTTAAAAGGGTCACATCCTTGATCACGTTGCGCTGCAGCTCCTCATTGCTCATGGCGGAGCCACCGTATTTGACTACGATGATCTTGCGATTGAATTTCTGAATATACGGCAATGCCTCGATCAGAACCTCTGCCTTTTGCATCACTTCTTTCATATCCTGTGTCATGTTATTGGTCTCTCCTTCCCGCATCCTGCGGCTGCTGTATAAATCAGGAAGCTGCCCCTGTCATCCGCTGTATTCTCAGGAGCGGTAGTCGGCATTGATCTTTACATAGTCATAGGTCAGATCGCATCCCCAGGCACAGGCGCTTTCTCCGCCCATTTTCATGTCCACAAGAATCCTCACCTCCGGCTCCGACAAAATCGAGGCAGCTGTTTCCTCACTGTAGTCGGCCGCAACACCATCCTCAAAGATCAGAACCGTCTCCTTGCTTCCCCCAAAGGATACCGCAATTTTTTCCGGATCGAAAGCTACACCTGCATAACCCAGTGCACAAAGGATCCTTCCCCAGTTTGCATCATGTCCGAAAATGGCAGCCTTGGTAAGACTGGAGCCAATGACGGACTTTGCAAGGCGGCGGGCATTCTCCTTCGTATCCGCATGGTCTACCTGTACCTCTATCAGTGCCGTAGCTCCCTCTCCGTCTCCCGCCAGCATTTTTGCCAGCTTCGTATTCAATATAAGAAGTGCCTCCCGAAAACAGTCATACTCCTCATTCTTTTCTCTGATTTCAGGATTGCCCGCCATTCCGTTGGCCAGCAAAAGCAATGTATCATTGGTGGAAGTATCCCCGTCCACCGATACCATGTTAAAGGTTTCCTCTACATTTTCCCGCAATGCCTCTGCCAGCAATTCTTTGGAAATCGCCAGATCCGTGGTCAGAAAGGCCAGCATGGTACACATGTTGGGATGGATCATACCGGAGCCCTTGCACATCCCTCCCAAGGTCACCGTCTTTCCTCCGATTTCAAACTCCACGGCTGCTTCTTTGGCATAGGTATCCGTGGTCATAATGGACTGCGCCGCCTGGGTTCCGGCCGCCTCCCCCTCCTTAAGCAAAGATGCCAGCCGGGAAGCACCATTCTTAAGCTTCTCTACGGGAAGCTGCATACCGATCACGCCGGTAGAGGCAACCAACACCTCTTTTTCCCCGATTCCCAGAGCATCTGCAGCCGCCCGGGCCGTTTTTGCACAATTATCATATCCCTGACTTCCGGTGCAGGCGTTGGCAATTCCCGCATTCACTACCACGGCATGCACCTTGCTCTCACCGTGAAGCGATTCCTCCACGATCTCCCTGTCCCACAGCACACAGGCAGCCTTCACCACATTGGTGGTAAAAGTACCTGCTACCCGACACGGCGTCTTAGAATAAACCATTGCCATATCTTTTCTGTTCTTGTACTTGATACCGGCCTGTACCCCCGCCGCCGCGAATCCGCCGGCGGAAGCCACACCGCCTTTGATCTCCCTGATCTTTTCGTTCATATCCATTTTCCTCTTACGCTTCCCTCCTGTGATTGATGGATCCCCAGGCTGTCATTTCAGCATTTATTGGTTAAAAGCTATAATATTGGCTTCGTTTAATGTAAAATCATAATAATTCAGATCCTGTCTGTGTGTCCAGCCTATTTTTTTCCAAAAGGCATTCCCTACATCGTTTTTCGTAAATGCGATCAGGGATACCTTATTGATTTCCTCCCTCTTCAGTGCTTCCATGGCAAAGACCACCATGGCCGTGCCAACCCCCTGCTTACGATGCGCAGGTTCCACACAGACATGGTAAAAGCAGCCCCGCCTTCCGTCATGACCGCATAAAATAGCCCCTATCACGGCACCGTCTTTGACAGCCACCACACTGGTAGACGGATTTCTTGCAAGGAAACGCGCCACTCCCTCTCTGGAGTCATCCATACTGCGCATGGCAAAGCCCTTGATCTTCTTCCACAGACCGTACACTTCTTCGTAGTCCTCTATTGTCATTGTACGTATTATCATCCTGCCTTCCTCCACCTACGGAAACAGCGGGACCAGCCTCAGTCCCTCCGTTTCCGGCAGTCCGAACATCAGATTCATATTCTGCACTGCCTGACCGGCAGCACCCTTCACCAGATTGTCCATGGCTCCCATCATGATGACTCTTCCGGTGCGGCTGTCTGTCTTGACCGCAACATCCACAAAATTACTGCCTTCCACCCATCTGGTCTCCGGACATACCCCCTCCTCCAGCACACGAACAAAATACTCTTTTTCATAGCAGGTGCGGTATATCTCAAGAATCTCCTCCTGACCGGGCAGACTTCCGTCCGGCTTTCTTTTCAGAGAAGCGTATGCGGTGATCAGGATTCCCCGGTTCATGGGAACCAGATGGGGCGTAAAGTTCAGCACCGTCTTCTCTCCCGACACGATGGCAAGCTGCTCTTCGATCTCCGGCGTATGACGATGAGAAGCAACACCGTAGGCCTTGATGTTTTCATTTACTTCGCAATATAGATTGGCCGTTTTGGCTCCTCTGCCGGCACCGCTGACACCGCTCTTGGCATCGATGATCAGTGTCGACATATGGATCATTCCTGCCTTGGCCAAAGGATATACGGCCAAAAAGGAACAGGTAGGGTAGCATCCCGGATTGGCCACCAGACGGGCTGTTTTCACCGCCTCCCGATTCAGCTCACAGAGACCGTAAACCGCTTCCTCCACAAATTGGGGCGCCTTATGGGAGATCTGATACCAGCTTTCATATACGGAAATATCCTTTATTCTGAAGTCTGCGCTGAGATCGATGATCTTCACCCGTGACAGGATTTCCTCTGTCAAAACGGAAGCCAGAAATCCCTGGGGCGTGGCGGTAAATATAACATCCACCTGCTTTGCCATTTCAGCCAGATCATCCGCCCTACAGATATCTTCTGTCAAACCAAACATATTCCCATATACTTCATAATATTTCTTATCAATATAGCTTTGTGAGCCATACCACTGAATCTGTACCTCCTTATGCATCAACAGAAGTCTCACCAGCTCTTCACCGGCATACCCAGTAGTACCCACAATACCAACCTTGATCATAACCGACCTCCTTACGGCTTCCTTATAAATGCTCCAACTGCCCCCGCAAATCCCCGGAAAGAGATTCCGCAGACCGTTTTCCGTATGATTATAATCCTTATTTGTATATTATGCAAGTATTTTTATAAAACAACCGACTATCATGCATATTAATGCATAATTATTAATAATATTCATAAATTATGCTTGATTTTTTTATACTTCGGGTGTATATTCTTTGTAGTGTAAAAAAAGGAGGCAAAGGTACATACATGAAAGAAAAAGTTGTTTTGGCATATTCCGGGGGATTGGATACCACTGCCATCATTCCCTGGCTGAAGGAAAATTTTGATTATGAAGTGATCTGTGTCTGCATTAACTGCGGGCAGGGTGAAGAACTGGACGGTCTTGAGGAACGGGCTCTCGGCAGCGGTGCCTCCAAGCTGTATATCGAAGACGTCATCGATGAGTTCTGTGAGGAATATATCATGCCCTGCGTTCAGGCAGGTGCCGTCTATGAGAATAAATATTTACTGGGCACCTCCATGGCACGTCCCGTTATCGGCAAACGTCTGGTGGAAATCGCAAGAAAGGAACATGCCACTGCCATCTGCCACGGAGCCACAGGAAAGGGAAACGATCAGATTCGTTTCGAGCTGGCCGTCAAGGCTCTGGCTCCCGATTTAAAGATCATTGCCCCCTGGCGCCACGATGCCTGGAAGATGCAGTCCAGGGAGGATGAGATTGCCTATTGTAAGGCACACGGTATTCATCTGCCTTTTTCTGCCGATACCAGCTACAGCCGCGACCGCAATCTGTGGCATATCAGCCACGAAGGTCTGGAACTGGAGGATCCTTCCGCAGAACCCGACTTTGATCATCTCCTGGTTCTTGGCACAACGCCCGACAAAGCGCCGGATGAGGCCGAATATGTTACCATGACCTTTGAAAAGGGTGTTCCCGTTTCCATCAACGGCAAGTCCATGAAGGTAGCGGACATCATTGCCGCATTGAATGAACTGGGCGGAAAGCACGGTATCGGCATTGTGGATATTGTGGAAAACCGCGTCGTCGGCATGAAGTCCAGAGGTGTTTACGAAACGCCCGGCGGAACCATCCTGTATGAAGCGCATCAGCAGCTGGAGGAACTGATTCTGGATCGGGATACGTATGCACTGAAAAAAGATATGGGCAATCGCCTGGCCGGACTGGTATACGAAGGCAAATGGTTCACACCTCTGCGGGAGGCTATCTGTGCCTTTGTCGCCTCTACCCAGCAGTATGTAACGGGTGAAGTCAAATTCAAGCTGTACAAAGGCAATATTATCAAGGCCGGTACCACCTCTCCTTATTCCCTGTATAACGAGAGCATTGCTTCCTTTACTACGGGAGATCTGTACGATCATCATGATGCGGAAGGCTTCATCAACCTGTTCGGCCTTTCCTGCAAGGTACGTGCCATGAAGCTGCAGGAAGCAGAAAACAAAAATTAAAAAATAAGAGGGTGGAAAAAACAGGTACAGATAACCGGCGGTGAGATAAGAAATCCTGAAGCTGAGAGAAGTGCCGGAGGGATGACCACCTTCCGTCCCGGAGGAATCCGTTCTGCAGACTTTCGTTGGATTTATCAGACTCCTGCTTTTCAATCATGCTGCGACCCGAAACGTTGTCTGAGCCCTTAGGAGCCCATAGAAGATTATAAACTGCAGTAGGATACAAACAGCTATCATAAGAACTTTAAAAAAAAAGCCGGTCATATTGGCGTGGGAGGCACAGGCGCTCACAGATT
>JAFQLB010000085.1 GCA_017396675.1 Lachnospiraceae bacterium | reverse complement strand
TTCTTTGGTAACGGTCAGTCAGTTTGGGAGAAAACAATAATGTACCAAAGCCTTGAGAATGTACTGAAGCCTTTTGGCCATAAGGAGGGTCGAACGCTGAAGCTTGCGGCGGTGATGCTTCTTTTGCTGTGTATTTTGGCTGTCCTGTTTATTAACAGAGGAGCTTCTAAGGAGAGTGACCTGTCATCGCTCCTCCCGGTGGGAGTCCTGGCGATGGTTTACGTTGTTGCGATTCCTCTGGGGAGACTCAGAACGCGGCAGAATTTGCGGAAGAACTTTGCACGCTTCACCGAAGCACAGCTGCAGCGGATGGATATGGATTGTGCAGATACAATACCGATTTGCGGTATTGTAGTGACCTCTTATGCGCTGGCTTGCGAAGAGAATCTGATTCCGATTTCGGATATTGTGTGGGTCTATGAGCAAAACAGTACAAAGAGGGGTGTTGCCACCATAAACTACCTGATTGTGATCGACAAAAATCATCAGCAGTATCAGATTCCTCTGTCCGTCAAAGCAGGTCCTTTCCGCAAGGCTGACCCGGAGGCAGTGGGCAGAATCAAAGAGCAGCTTCTTAAGCGCAGTCCCGGCATCTACTGTGGCTATAACGCGGAGATTGTAGAGATATACCGCAAAAACTTTGCCGGTATGGTGGCTCGGGTAGAGGAAGAATCTGCCCGCTTGCAGAGGAGATGATATAGCGTGTTTTATGGGCTGGCGGAAAGTGATGTTACCATTTCAAGCGGAAAATTAAACTATGTTGTGTTTGGAAAGGGGAAGAAAAATTTAATCATCATTCAGGGACTGAATGTAAGAGATATCAAGGGAGCCGGAGCTTCCCTGGCTCTGATGTATCGGATATTTGCAAAAGAGTATAAAGTATATTTTTTTGACAGAAGAACCAATGTAAAAGAAGGGCTTACAAACTGGGAGCTGGCAGAGGATATTTACTGCGCTATGGAGGTGCTGAATATCAAGTCGGCGGATGTGTTTGGCGTGTCACAAGGCGGAATGATAGCAATGGCACTGACACTGGAGCACCCGAAAAATATCAACAAATTGGTTTTGGGAGTCACAGCATCCAGAGTAAATGAAACCATGAAAAAGGTGGTAGGTAAGTGGGTAAGCTGTGCCCGGAATAAGGACCATATTACCATCAATAAGGAAACTTTTTCTCTGATGTATACGGAAAATTATTTACGGAAGTATAGGATATGGATGCCGCTTATGATCAGAATGGTCAGGCCAAAGGATTTTAACAGATTTGCGATCCTGGCATCCGCAATACTGAAGTTTGATTGTTATGACAGATTACATGAGATCAGCTGTCCTGTTTTGGTTTTGGGCGGTGAAAAGGACAGGATTACGACAGGCAGTGCATCTGTTGAAATCGCCGATAAACTTGGTTGCGAGATATATATGTATTCTGAATATGGTCATGCAGCATATGATGAGGCCAAAGATTTTAACAGCATAATATATAAGTTTTTATTAGAACAGACTGAATGAAAAGGAGTATTGTTAATATGAATTCTGAAAAAGTGATATGCCCCTGCCGTAAGGTGACAAAAGGTGACCTGATCAAAGCGGTAGAGCAGGGGGCGGAGAGTTTTAAAGAGGTGAAGAAACTGACCAAGGTTGCAAGCGCCTGCGGAAAGTGCAAAAAAGAAGCAAAAAAAATCACCGAAGGTCTGCTGCGGGAGCGGGAAGAGAAAGAGGGGCTGCAAAAAAGCAAGGTATCACGGCAGGATGGATGTGCTTGTGAAGGGGAATCTGTGAAAAAAACAGTGGTAATCACGGGAGCCACCGATGGTATCGGCAGAGCATTGGCACTCCTTCTGGCAAAGGACTATCATCTGGCTCTCTGCGGAAGGAATGAGAACAAGATGCAGGAGCTGCTGCGGGAGTTGGAGGAGACGAATCCGACGGGTCATTTTTTCGGACGGTGTTTTGACATTACAAAGGATGAGAAACGACATGAGTTTTGCGAAACTGTCACGGCTGAATTTGAAACCGTGGATATCGTAGTGAATAATGCCGGTGCCAATACGAAAAAGGACAGGGTGACAGACATTGCACCGGAAGATCTGCGTTATATGTTTGAATTAAACTGCGTCAGCGCATTGGGTATCATTCAGGAATTCTATCCTGTCATGCTGCGGCAGAAACAGCAACGGGAACATGGGAAAGATCACAGGAATGCCGGTTTGTTTATCAATATTCTCAGTACCTGCTGTCTGTATCATACCCCCATGACGGGAAGCTACAGTGCCACAAAGCACGCCATGGAAGCGCTCAGCAAAATACTGTTAAAGGAAGTAAAAAATGAAGGCATCGGGGTGTGCAGCGTCTATCCGGGAGGTACGGATACGAATTTCCGGGCAGCCCCAAATCCGGAATATCTGAGGCCGGAGACAGTGGCAAAAATGATAAAGGCATGTATGGAGACGGAAGAGGGCTGTATCCATGATATTGTGATCCGTCCTCCGGTAGAGGACAATATCCCTTAGATGGATTGCCAAAAAGAGAAGTAAGGTGCTAAAATTAGGAAGAGATAACTACCGCAGCAGGAAAATGCATATGAAACACATACAAAAGTATCCCAGACTCATGATCGTTGTGGGAATTCTGGGAATCTCCATGTCCGCCATATTCGTAAAATATTCAGAGGCCCCGTCTGCGGTAACGGCGGCCTTCCGATTGTTGTGGACGGTATTGCTGATGACCCCGGTAGTGTTTGGAAGAAAAGACATTCGCAGAGAACTGATGGGAACAGAGAAACGGATTTGGTGCTTAAGTGTTCTTGCAGGACTGTTTTTGGCGATTCATTTTGTACTGTGGTTCGAATCCTTGCAGCATACCACGGTGGCCAGCTCTACAACCATTGTCTGTACAGAGGTGCTGTGGGTGTCGCTGGGATTCTGTGTTTTTATGAAGGGGAGGCTGTCCTTTCGGGCAGTGGCTGCCATGGGAGCCGCTTTTTTGGGAAGCATTGCCATTGCATGGTCGGATGCGACTTTTGGTGAAACACACCTATACGGAGATATTCTGGCACTGCTGGCCGCAGTAGCGGTTGCTGTATATACCCTCATCGGACGGAAGGTTCGCAGGGAGGCATCCACTGCTGTCTACACCTATATCGTCTATACGGCATGTGCCGGAGTACTGCTGATTGTCTGTTTTGCACAAGGCTACGGATTATTTCATTACGGAAGCAGTGCCTGGATCGTGGGATTTCTTCTGGCAGTGTTTTCCACACTTTTGGGGCACAGCATTTTCAGTTGGTGTCTGAAGTTTTTTTCCCCTTCCTTCGTATCGGCCTCCAAGCTGTGTGAGCCGGTGGCGGCAGCCTTGATGGCATGCTTTCTGTTTCATGAAATCCCCTCACTGATGCAGGTGGCGGGAGGAATTTTGATTCTGGGCGGTGTATATTACTATTCCTGCCTGGAAGGATGAGAATGTGAGGAAAAGCTATGAAGCCCAAAGAACTGATCGATATTTTAACGGTGGCGGAACGTCTGAAGTGCAACACAAGGCATGCAGATACCTCCAGCGGCCGCAGAGAGAGCGTGGCGGAGCACAGCTGGCGGACAGCCTTGATGGCCATGCTTCTTTCGGATGAGTTTCCCGACACGGATACGGATAAGGTCATTCGAATGTGCCTGATCCATGATCTGGGAGAGGCCTTTACGGGAGATATCGCCACCTTTGACAAAACGAAGGCGGACGAAGAGAAGGAGGAGGCTGCCTATCGGAAATGGATCGCGGGCTTCCCGGCATCGCAGAGAGAGCAGTTTGAAGCGCTGCTGAGTGAGATGGAGGCCATGCAGACCAAGGAGGCACGACTGTATAAGGACCTGGATAAGCTGGAGGCTGTGATCCAGCACAATGAATCGGACATCGCTTCCTGGCTGCCTTTGGAGTACGATCTGCAGCTTACCTACGGATCTGCGGAGGTGGAGTTTTCACCTTATCTGAAACAGCTGAAGGCCTTTGTGAACCGGTGTACAAGAGAAAAAATTGAAGCTTCGAGGAAGAAATAATGCAGTCAAAATCAAAGGTTTACGAAATGGATATGTGTCACGGACCGCTGTTTTCCAAGCTGCTCCTGTTTGCGGTGCCGTTGATGCTATCAGGCATCCTGCAGCTGCTGTTCAATGCCATGGATATCATCGTGGTAGGCCGTTTTGCCGGAAGTCAGGCACTGGCCGCCGTGGGTGCCACCAGTGCCCTGATTCATTTGCTGGTTAATGCCTTTATCGGTGTCAGTGTAGGTGCCAATGTGCTGACAGCCAGGGCCTTTGCCACGGACAACGGGAAGGATCTGTATGAAACCGTTCATACGGCCATTGCGTCGGCTCTGTTGGGAGGAGTGATGCTGATGGCAGCAGGAGTGGCAGTTTCCGAGGTGCTTTTGACAGCCATGGGAACGCCCGGGGATGTGCTGGCGCAGGCGGTTCTGTACATGCGTATCTATTTCTGCGGCATGCCCTTTTTTCTTGTGTATAATTTCGGAGCCGCCATTTTGAACGCCGTGGGTGATACGAGAAGACCTCTGTATTTTCTGTCTCTGGCTGGCGTGACAAACATCATCATCAATCTGATCCTCGTGGTCGTATTTCATATGGGAGTGGCCGGGGTGGCCATTGCTACGGTGATCAGTCAGGGTGTATCCGCCGCTCTAATTGTGGGAGCGCTTTGCAGAGCCGGGGGAGGCTATCGATTGTTGCCGAAGGAGCTGCGCATCAAGGGAGAGAAGCTGGTCCGTATGCTCCGGATCGGCCTGCCGGCAGGGATTCAGGGAATGTTCATTAATTTTTCCAATGTGATGATTCAGTCCACCATCAATACCTTTGGTTCTGTGGCTATGGCAGGATATACGGCAGCGGGAAATATTGACGGATTTTTGTATGTCACGGTAAATGCGGTAACGCAGACATGTTTGTGCTTTACGGGGCAGAATATCGGTGTGGGAAACTATCGCAGAGCTGACCGTATTCTGGCAGAGTGCGTGGGGATCGTGGTAGTGTTGGGAAGTGTATTGGGGGTATCCATTTATCTGGGAGGCGGCTTTTTGCTGCAGGCCTATACCACCGATCCCAGAGTCATCGCCCATGGGCTGGAGCGGCTGCAGGTGACCTGTATCCCCTATTTTCTTGCGGGGATGATGGATCTTCTGCCCAGCGCCCTGAGAGCCAGAGGACACTCCATAGCACCCATGCTGGTCTCTCTCAGCGGCGTCTGTCTGTTCCGGATCTTCTGGATCCTGTGCATCTTCCCCAATTGGAGAACGCTTCTGTGCCTCTACATCTCTTATCCCGTCACCTGGTTTCTGACCATGAGTATTCATTGGCTCTGCTTCTACAGAGTCAGAAGAGGGGAGAAGCGAAGAGAGAAGGAAATGCTGATTTGATCAGCATTTCCTTAGTAGCCCAGTTCCTCATCCACAAGGATTACCTTGATACGGTTGGGTATGGAAGAACGGCGGGTAATAACGATCTGGCTGCAGATGCAGTCCGGTGAATAGCAGTCGCTGCAGCGTCCTGTTACGGCGCAGGGGGTTTTACGATCCAGACGTACCGTGTTGGTGGGAGCAGCAACATTGCGGGCCCGCAGAACGGCACTTTGAAGATCGGGCGCCACCTTGTTCATCCCTGCAATGACAATGACATTGGCAGGACCGCAGCAGAGACAGGCCACACGATTGGCATTGCCGTCAATATTCACCAGCTCTCCGTCCATGGAGATGGCGTTGGTGCTCATGAGAAAATAGTCGGCACAGACCATCCTGCCGTATAAGGCCCGACTTTCCTCCGGGGTATTGGCGGTGGCGCGGTCGATGAGTTCATAATTTGCCGAGCGGACGGCATCCATGAGTCCGCATTCCTGAATGGTCATGGAGCCGCCCCAGGTAATGCTTGCACCTTCCGGCATCAAAGACAGAGCCAGATCCACGGCTTCTTTTGCAGTGGCACAGTAGTAGCCTTCCATATTTCTTTTTTGCAGCTGTTTGATCATGGTGGCGGCAAGATTGGCGTTGGCAGTTTTTCTGGGTAATGAATGTGACATGGGGAACCTCCTTTTTTGAAATTCATTATATCATATCGCCAATGTCTGTGGTATAGTAATCGAAGAAAATAAATTGATATTACATTTGAGATAGGGAGGAGTCAGGCATGAGATACTGTTTTGGAGTAGACGTGGGTGGAACCACAACGAAAATGGGAATTTTTCTGGAAGACGGCAGTATGGTGGAAAAATGGGAAATCAAGACACACACGGAAAATGAAGGCTGTCGCATCCTTCCGGATATTGCAGCCTCCATTCGGGATAAATCGGCCGAGCGCTCTCTGTCAAGGGAGGATTGTGCAGGTGTCGGTATTGCTATCCCGGCGCCCGTGACAGAAGAGGGAAATGTCAAGATGACGGCTAATATCGGCTGGAAGAAGGAGAAGGCCGTCAAACGGGAAATGGAGGAGCTGACCTCCTATCCTGTGTTTGTGGGAAATGATGCCAATGCTGCGGCATTGGGAGAGATGTGGAAGGGAGCTGGACAGGGACGCAAGAATATGGTCATGATCACCTTGGGTACGGGTGTGGGTGGCGGCGTCATTGCCGGCGGAAGGATCCTGGTTGGCGGCAACGGCGGCGGTGGAGAAATCGGACATATCTGTATCAATCCCGAGGAAACACAGTCCTGCGGATGCGGCAAAAGAGGTTGTCTGGAACAGTATGCCTCGGCCACGGGACTGGTGCGTCTGGGAAGAGAACAGCTGTCGGAGGAGAAGAGAGTAACCTGCCTGAAAGAAGGAGAACTGACGGCCAAGGCGATTTTTGATGCCCTGAAGGACAAGGATCCGGTAGCAGAGGATATCGTCAAACGATTTAGTCAATATCTGGCAAGGGGGCTTGCAATCCTGGGAGCCATCGCCGATCCCACCGTATTTGTTATCGGCGGGGGTGTTTCCAAGGCAGGAAACATCCTGCTTGAATATCTGAGGGAGCCCTATGAAGAGAGAGCCGTTTTTGCCAGTAAAAATGCGGAGTTTATCTTGGCAACCCTGGGCAATGATGCGGGCATCTACGGGGCTGCCAAAATGGTATTGGACGGCATACATTAAAATGATAAGGAAAGAGGAGAGAAGACAGTATGAAAAAGCCGGTATTGGTGATTATGGCAGCGGGAATGGGAAGCCGTTACGGAGGATTAAAGCAGATCGATCCTATTGATCAATATGGTCATATCATGGTGGATTATTCTGTTTATGATGCAAAGCGGGCGGGCTTTGAAAAGGTAATCTTTATCATTAAAAGAGAGCATGAGGAAATATTCCGTGAGAGGATCACCGGAAGACTGCAGGGACAGATAGAAACCTCCCTTGCCTTTCAGGATATATCCGATCTTCCCTTGGGATTTACGGTGCCGGAAGGAAGAGAAAAGCCCTGGGGAACAGCCCATGCCGTCTATAGCTGCAGAGATCAGATAGAGGGACCCTTTGCGGTGATCAATGCAGATGATTATTACGGCGTACAGGCCTTTGGTCTGATCTATGATTATCTTACCACACATCAGGATGACGAAAAGTATCGTTATGCCATGGTGGGATATGAGCTGGGCAAGACTGTGACGGAGAGCGGCCACGTTTCCAGAGGAGTCTGTCGACTGAACGAAGCCGGAGAGCTGATAAAGGTGGTCGAAAGAACCAGGATAGAAAAAAATGACGATGGTATCGCCTACACGGAGGATGAAGGAAAAACATGGCATAAGCTGGATGACAATACTGTCGTTTCTATGAATCTGTGGGGCTTTTCAGAAAGCTTTCAAAAAGAGATCGAGATCGGCTTCCCTGCATTTTTACAGGCGGGACTTGCGGACAATCCTAAGAAGTGCGAATACTATCTGCCATCGGTGGTAAGCCGGCTTCTGGAGGAAGAGAAGGCCGCCGTTCGGGTGCTTACCACGGAGGAGAAGTGGTACGGAGTTACCTACAAGGAAGATAAGCCCATGGTTGTGGAGGCACTGGCTGACATGCGAAGGAAGGGGATCTATCCGGAGAAGCTGTGGGAGTAAGATGGAGTATCAGATATAAAAAAAGAACCTACCGCCTAATCGGCGGTGAGATAAGAAATCGGAAGCTGAAAAAAGTGTCGCTGGGACGACCGCCTTCTGCCCCGGCGGAATCCGTTCTGGAGACTATCGTTGGATTTATCAGGTCCCTACTTTTCAATCATGCTGCGACTATTAAATTCTACCGGGGGACCGGCAGCGAAAGGCTTTCCGTATTTTGTTCTTCTAAATTGTATCAGCTCTTCGGGCACACCACACCAATCCGAAATTGCTTTGCGGGCAAGCAATTCCTCGACGATGGTACGCTTTTTGTCATCAGGAAAATAAAAACGGTCAACACGGGCTTTTCCTTCTTCGTCCATGAGAGCGTACCATCTCTGATATTCATGATCACTTAAGCTGTTGATATTGAGCCGAGACCATTTCATTGATTTTCAATAAAGTCTATGACATCACCAACGGTTTTGAAATTTTTAATAGCCCGGTCGGGGATTTCAATGTCAAAAACATCTTCTATTTTGCACACCAAATTTACCAGTTCCAGAGAATTAAGTCCAAGCTCAGATAAAAGAACAGTATCCTTGGTAATCTTGAGTTCCATTTCTTCTGTATGCTCCATTTTTCTCATTTGCCCACCGGAGGAATGTTTGGTGGGTTATTTTAAGCGTTCTGGCTGCCTCTCTTGCAGAGATTTTTCCTGCCGACCACTTTGATTTTAATTCGTGAAATTCCTGCGGACGATGAGAAGGGCGTCGTCCAAACTGTACGCCGCGTAATTTTGCTGCCGCGATTCCTTCTGCCTGTCGCTGCCGGATATATTCTCGCTCTGTTTGCGCTACATAACTGAGAAGCTGCAGAACAATATCTGCGATCAGTGTACCGGTCAGATCCTTAGATTGCCTCGTATCCAGAAGAGGCATATCCAGTACAACAACGGCAGCCTGCTTTTCCTTTGTGATAATTCTCCACTGCTCCAGAATCTCATCATAGTTACGACCCAGTCGGTCAATGCTTTTAATGACTAAGGTGTCGCCCCCTTTCATTTTGCCAAGCAGCAGCCGGTATCCCTTTCTGTTAAAGTCCTTTCCGGATTGTTTATCCATTAAGAAGCTGTGTGATGGTCTGGGAATGACATTGGGAGATTTTTTTTCAACGAAAGAGTTTGATGGGCTGGAACAGGAGATAAAGTGAGGTAAGAAAACTTTTCTGCAGCGGGAGAACAGAAGATATAAAAGATCGGTAAAGTGAATGCCTCTGTGGGAGATGTCAAGGGTAAAAAGATTTTTAGTAGAACAAAGCTGCTGTTGGTATGAGCTTATATCGAATACGGGGGAGGCACCCAGCTCTTGCCGTACATGGAGGTACGGCAAAGGCGCGTCAGACAGGGATGTCTGTACGTGCCGTGAGCGTGGAGGGATGTGACAGATGATCCCTGTATTCGATGGAAGCCATACCAACCAACTTTGTTCTTCGAAAATCTTTTTATTCTTGACATCTGGACAGAGGCAGGGGTTTTTTGATCTATTGTTTTTTTATCGTTGCAGAAAAGTTTTCTTATCTCCCATCTCCTTAAGCGTCGTTTTTTTAACGATCTTTCCGATTCCTCTTGTTATGCTCTATGTTTTCTGCTATAATGACCTTGATTTTACATACGGATGTCTCCCCGCGGGGCATCCGTATATTCTGAATAATCGAAGTAAAGGAGAGAAGTTAACATGAAGGGTAATATCGTAGTAGGACAGTCCGGCGGCCCTACAGCCGTCATCAATTCTTCCGTTGCCGGAGTATACAGTGCGGCAAAGAAGCTGGGTGTGAAAAAAGTATACGGAATGATTCACGGGATTGAAGGATTTCTGGAAGATAAATTGTGTGATCTGGATGAATATATCAGGGGCGAGACAGATGTTGAACTGCTGAAAAGAACACCTTCCGCATTCCTGGGCTCCTGTCGTTTCAAGATGCCCAAGATCGAGGGAAACGAAGAGGTTTATGAAAAGGTATTTGAGATTATGGAAAAGCACGATATCGAGTGTCTTTTCTACTGCGGCGGCAACGATTCCATGGATACGGTGAAGATGCTGTCCGATTATGCGGCAGCTCACAATAAGCCTCAGAGATTCATGGGTGTTCCCAAGACCATTGATAACGACCTGCCGGTTACGGATCACTGTCCCGGTTACGGCTCTGCAGCCAAGTATATTGCCACCTCCATCAAGGAGATCATCCGTGACAATGAGTCCTTTGGCGCCAATAGACCTACCGTATGTATCGTGGAGATCATGGGACGTAACGCCGGTTGGCTGACAGCTGCGGCAGCTCTGGCCAAGGGCGAGGACTGTCACGGTGTAGACGCCATCTATCTGCCGGAAAAGGTATTTGATATTGACGCTTTTATCGAAAAGGTAAGATATCTGGGCTCCACCAAGCACTCCGTTGTACTGGCCGTATCGGAAGGCGTAAAGATCGCGGACGGACGCTATGTATGTGAGCTGGCCAATGAAAATGTACTGGTGGATGCCTTCGGCCACAAGCAGATGTCCGGCACGGCTGCTTATTTGGCAGATAAGGTTGCGGCAGAAACGGGACTGAAAGCACGTGCGGTGGAATTCTCCACACTGCAGCGGGCGGCCACCCATCTGGCATCTCTGACAGATATCAATGAAGCGTTTCAGGTGGGCTACGATGCCGTGAGAGCAGCGGATGCCGGCAAGACGGGTATGATGATCACTCTGGACAGACATGGTGACGACCCCTATCAGTGCGGGACAAGCGCTTATGATATCCATGCCATTGCCAATGTGGAAAGAACGGTTCCCGAGGAGTGGATTACGGAGGATGGCTGCGGTCTGAACGAGAATTTTGAGAGATACGCACGTCCTCTGATCATGGGTGAGCTGTCTCCTGTTATGGTGAATGGACTTCCGGGACATTTGGTAAGAAAATAGTAATCTTTAAAAGATAAGAAATAGGGAGCTGTTGTACAAAACAGCTCCCGTTTTTCAAATGAGGAGGCATACAGTATGAGAAAAAGCGGAATTTTATTGCCCATATCCTCTCTTCCCTCCCCTTACGGGATCGGAACATTCAGTGAAGAAGGCTATCGGTTTGTGGATTTTTTGTGCCAGGCGGGACAAAAGCTGTGGCAGATCCTTCCGCTGGGTCCTACCAGCTACGGAGACTCACCCTACCAATCCTTTTCCACCTTTGCAGGCAACCCCTATCATATCAATCTTGGAGAACTGATCCACTGGGGCTTGCTGGGAGAGGAGGAATGCAGCTCCTGTGATTTCGGCGGACACGCGGGGTATGTGGACTACGAGAAGGTAGCTGCGTCAAGAGCCTTTCTCCTGCGCAGAGCCTGGGAGAGAAGCAACATTGCCGCCAATGCAGACTATCACGATTTTGTTACCAAAAACGCCTATTGGCTGGAGGATTACGCCCTTTTCATGGCCATCAAGGAGGATAAGGGCGGTGAGAGCTGGGTGAATTGGGAAGAAAGGATCAAAACCAGGCAGCCGGAGGCTGTGGACGAGTACAGGGAGGGGCTTGCGGGAGAGATCGAATACTATAAGTTCCAGCAGTATTTTTTTGCAAGACAGTGGAAGAGTCTGAAACAATATGCCAATGAGAGAGGCATTGAGATCGTAGGAGATGTTCCCATTTATGTAGCTCTTGACAGTGCCGACGCCTGGGCCAATCCGGAGCTGTTTCAGCTGGATGAGACGTGTACGCCAAAGGCCGTGGCAGGCTGTCCGCCGGACGCTTTTTCCGCTACGGGTCAGCTCTGGGGCAATCCGCTGTACCGTTGGGAGTATCATAAACAGACGGGATATGACTGGTGGATGCGGAGAATGGCACATTGCTTTGATCGGTATGATATCGTAAGGATCGACCATTTCCGTGGATTTGATGAATATTATTCCATTCCCTACGGGGATGAGACGGCTTTGTTTGGACATTGGGAAAAGGGGCCGGGACTGGAGTTGTTCAGCTGCATGCGGGAGCGTCTGGGAGAGCGTTCCGTGATTGCGGAGGATCTGGGCTTTTTAACGGAGGGTGTCAGACATTTGGTGAAGCAGACGGGCTTTCCCGGTATGAAGGTGCTGCAGTTTGCCTTTGATGCCGGTGAATCCAGTGATTATCTGCCCCACAATTACGATCCAAACTGCATCGTATATACGGGAACTCATGACAACGACACCACAGCCCATTGGGTAGAGACGCTGAATGAGCATGACAGAGATTTTGTCAAGCGGTACCTGAATGTGTGGGAGGATCATCAGTTGTGCCGGGCTCTGATTCGTGCCGCCGTCTCCAGTGTGGCAGATACCTGCATCATCCCCATGCAGGATTACCTGGGGCTGGGACAGGAGGCGAGGATCAATACGCCATCTACCCTGGGGGACAATTGGAAGTGGAGACTGATGAGAGATCAATATAACGATGCCCTGGCAGGGGAGATCCGGGCACTCTGCCGCCTGTACGGAAGATAAGACATATGTTGAAAAATGTGACTAAGATGATTTCTTATGCCCTATGGGCGGCAGTGCTGGCCTGTGGAAGCCATGAGGAAACAGGGAAAGGCTGGCCTGTGGAAGCCCATGAGGAAATGGAGGAAGGTACGCCGGTGGCTGCCAAATGGACGTTTTCGCCCATGATGAGCGCCACCCGGCATGCAGCGTTCCGTTTTCACTTTGGGTTAGAGCACTATTCCCACGTTGAGGCAGCCTGCAATAATGGCAAGCTCTGGAATCTCCGGGAACAAGGTCAGCCCAGAGAGAATGAAATGAGATTTGAACAGGGAGACCCATTGTGTTGGACACCTGAGACGGAGGGTGAAAATTTCACTTATACGGCAGAGAGTGCCTTCATTACTTTTACCGTTTACGACGGAGAAGAAGTGGTGGGCAGAGGCGTGCTGGATATTATAAAGACCGGGGAAGAAGGCGGACAGAGCTTCTATGAGGCACAAATGACGGATACGGAGCTGTTTACCTTGGGGCAGGAGGAAGGCAGTCCGGAAGCATCCATTGTAATGGCCGGGAACGGCACCGTCGTGTCCTATGCGGATCTGAACCGTAACCGGATCAATGAGAGGATTGTGGTGCGGGAAGTACATCCGGATATGCTCTATGAGCTCTTAGTCGTGGAAAACGGTTCCGTGATCTGGTCATTGGAGGCAGGGCTGCCCCATGTGGGATGGAATTCCATCCTGCTTTATCAGGAAGATGGAGAGAGTTATCTGGCAGAGTATCAGCCGACAATGTATCAGGGCATAGGCAATTACAAATGCAAGGTATATTCTCTGGAGAATGGTAAGGAAATCATCAAAAGAGAATGGGCGGTGGATTATGAATTCCTAGAGGGAGATCCGAACGAGGTGGTAGTGACTCCGGAGATGGAGCGGTTTGCAAAAGAAGTGGGAGTTTTGCTTAGAAACTCCAGTGTGTTATTATCTACGGAACAGGGGCTTCTTGTGAGACAGTATGCGGAAGCGGTCGGTTTGCCGCAGATTTATCCGGTTCGGTTTCACCCGGATGAGATTTGGGCGGCCATTGATGGGACAGGCAATGTGAAAGAGCTGACATCCAATGCTTTGGATTTCCCGGACGAGCCGCTGGAGCTTTTGTTTGCCAGCGGAGTAGGGGCATGGTGAAGCCGTCTGATTCTTAAGCCGGAGGGCAGTTTTACCGGAGATTATCATGATTGGGAAATGGGCTCAAATGCCGCCGATTATCCCAATGGAACCTGTTATGTCAGCGTGTTTGAAGGAAGGTTTACAGATATTTTGCAGATTAGTGATTATGCCTGGTCCATGAAGCTGGCAGACTTGAAAGCAGAGAGGGAGCCGGAGGAGATTTGGGTCGAAGATGGGGTACGGTATGTTGCTTCGGAGGCACATGGTGTAGCCGGAGGGGAAACCTTTATCCTTTACGGCCCCGGAACGCCTGGAGATGAACTGCCTGCAGAGTGCCGAAGCTGGTGGCCGGGTGCTTACCTTTGGCGCAACGGAGAAGTGGAACAGCTGGAAGGCTGGGGGCTCTGTAACCTGGAAAACGGACAGGGATTCTTCTCAGATTGGCTGGACTGATACACGGGCATGAATAGAAAACAGATTCCAAATAATAGAGAATCCATAAGAAAAGGCATCGCTATTCCTTGCGGCGATGCCTTTGTCTTACATAGGTATTTCAGATGGGATGCTTTTGGCTATGAGGAAGTTATTCTTCTATACCTTCGAGTTCAAAGAACTGAGCAACGTTTATACATTTCGGGTGTTCCAGATCACAGCTTAAAAAATCCTTATCTCCTGTAAGGATAATGTCAACATCGGATATGATTGCCGCATTCAGGATCGGCTGGTCTTTTGCATCGCGTATGAGTTTTTCTGCGTGATCTACTGCGGAGAACAGGATATTTGTGTCAATCAGTATTCTCATATTATCTGTTCTCTCCGTAACGCAGTTCGTCAACGAGTGCCTGCACATCATCTTCGCTGTAAACGCCCATTGTTTCAGCGGCACCGGCAAAAGCGGCCTGTGCTTTACGAATGGCTTTGGCGGATGCGTTTCTCACGACAATCTCCCCGTCCTGCTTTTGGAAAAAAAGAAGCTTATCGCCTGTTTTAGCACCAAGCAGCCGTCTGATCTCAACGGGGACTGTAATCTGACCATTTGCAGAGATTTTCGCTAAATTCATATATGACATCCTTTCTATTCTTGAAATCTAAAGAAAACTTGAGATTCTAATAATGGTATATCCATGTTTAGGGCAAAAGTAAAAGGATTTTTTAGAATTGTGAAAACGATATTGACAAATGAGGCTGCAAGCCGTTTTTACGGATTGGCTGGACTGATGCACGGGCATGAATAGAAAACAGATTCCAAATAATAAAGAATTCATAAGAAAAGGCATCGCCATTCCTTGCGGCGATGCCTTTGTCTTACTCAAACAAGTGACTTTCCGGTTTTATTCTTTTTCGCTTTTTAAGCAGGCGGATACAGCCGAAGGACCCCAAAATGGCGATGGCAATATTTACAAGCCCAAAATAACTCACAGGATTGGAGAGTATGACAGCAAAAAAACGTTATTGATTCCAATGATCCCGTTTGCCGCAGTAATCAGAAAGATAGAGTTTATGATACCGGAGAGGTACTTCAGGCAGTCCTCAATTCCCAGACCCAAAAGAGAAAGAAATATTGGAAATTTTGTAATAGTATTGACAAAATAGACTACATGCTGTAGTCTCTTTATAAGACCACAGAGTGTAGTCTAAAAATACAAGGAGAATAAATGCATGGAAATACAATTGGGTTTGATTGAAGCGCGTTATGCGGATATGATCTGGAAGCATGAGCCGGTCACTTCGTCAGAACTGGTAAAAATGACAGCAGTAGAATTTAACTGGAAGCGTACCACTGCACATAATGTTTTGCGAAGACTGATTGATAAAGGATTGTTTCGGAATGAAAACGGGCTGGTGACGGCCGTGATATCAAGGGAAGAATTCTATTCCCGTCAGAGCAGGCAGTATGTGGAAGATACCTTTGCAGGCTCCCTGCCGGCCTTTATTGCCGCCTTTACGCAGAATTCGGGATTGACAGCCGAGGAAGCGGAGGCCATTCGCAGGATGATTGATGAGGCGGAGGAAAAGTGAGTATGGGAGAGGTTTTTCTAAAACTATTGAATATGAGCATCACTGCCGGCTGGCTGATCATGGCGGTGCTGTGCATTC
>JAFQLB010000084.1 GCA_017396675.1 Lachnospiraceae bacterium | reverse complement strand
TGAGAGCGGAGGCCACATCGTCCCAGAGTACCTGAGCCTTTGTACCGCTGATGTCTGCGATGTGTTCCGCTGTCCGGTCAATCCATTCTCTCACCTGCAGGCGCATGTTCTGGGAAATGGTCCGGGTAGTTCCTTCCAATTCCGCGTATTCCGCGACGGCGTTGTATACAGTGCCTGCCTGAAGCTTTCCAATTCCGAGAATCACCGGCTCGACAGGCGAGGTTCGTCTGGTAACAAGTCCCTGAATGGCAACTACGATCTGGCTCGCTGCATATAAAGCGTCCGCACCGAGATGAGGAGTGGAGACATGGCTGGATTTACCGGTTACAAGAATACGAAAACGATCTACCGCGGCATTGTTTAATCCAGGTTTGATACCGATGGTGTAAAGAGGAAGATCCGGGGCGGCATGAAGTCCCAGAATACGATCTGCGCCATCCAGTGCACCGGCAGTGATAAACTCGGAAGCACCCCTGCCGATTTCTTCTGCGGGCTGAAACAGAAAACGAACCTCACCGCCAAATTGATGACTATACTCATAAAGAACCTGGGCAGCACCAAGCAGAGCGGCAGTGTGAAAGTCATGTCCGCAGGCGTGCATGATACCGTCAGTCTGAGAACGATACGCTACCTTATTTGTTTCCTGAATGGGGAGAGCATCAATGTCGGCTCGTAGAGCAATCACACCTTTTCCCTGCTGTGTACCCTTTAAAATTCCCAGGACACCGGTATTTCCGATTCTTGAATGAAGGATTCCCAGTCGCTTCAGTTCATCTTCAATGATCTGAGCTGTGCGATACTCCTGAAGCCCCAGCTCCGGATGGCGATGGAAATCCCGCCGCAAATGAACAAGATATTCTTTTTGAGCATGTATCAGATGGTACAATTCATTCATAGGGAGTCCTTTCTTTTGTTTATGTATAAAAATGGTTATGATCCCCTTGTTAGAGACGATGTGTTCAATAAAAAGACTGCTTTCACACTCTTATAAAAGCAGTCTTTATATTAACACTATGGAATTTTTAGTTGGCTCCGGAGTTAACAAAGGCAGCCACCTTGCTGTCAAAGCCTTTGATGTGTTTGTAGAGCCAGTCGATCACATTTTTATTGACAGCTTCTACGAATGCGGGAGTAGGACCTTCCTCCTCAACCAGCATATCATGGAGTTCTTCCACTACCTTTTTAAATTCGGCATGTTTTGCCTTGTGTTCCGCAATATCGGGATAGGAAACCTTTTCCTGTAGTTCTTCTTCCGCACCGAAATGAAAATCGGTGTATTCGGCCATGTAATCCAACATCTTGATCGCTTCCAGCTTGCCGCCGTTTTTTTCACAACAATCAATGAGGTTATTGATCTTGTCAAACCACTCTTTGTGCTGAGAATCGATAAGTTCATTACCTGTTACTAAGCTTTCATCAAAAACAACATGCATACCTGTCACCTCATTTTTCTTTTTATTATAAATTCGCCACTTATATATGTCAAGGAATCAATGTGCAGACAGAGATGTTTCCTGACGGATAAATCCTGTAGGTCCTCTTGACATTCCAAACAAAAAGGATTATTCTGTACAAAATAAAAGCTTTGAAAGCAAAACCTTTGATCGGGAAGAGTAACCATTTGGGAGTATTTACAGAGAGTTGCTGATGGTGGAACAGCGACAGTATGAAGAATGGTGAATGGGCTCGTGAGGGTGAACCGAAACCGGAATTATTTTGGAAGTAGGGGAGACGTGACTGCACGTTACAGCAGAAAGCGTATGTTGGTACGCAGCGGAGGGCATTCCCGAGGGAAACGGAAGGGAATGAAGTTAGGTGGCACCGCAGAAGTAGTTGATACTCCTGTCCTATCGTTTGATAGGGCAGGTTTTTTAAATAAGAGGAAAAGAGAGGAGAAAATCATGAATCAGTCGATTCCTTACAAAATTTATCTTGAGGAGCATGAGATGCCGAGGCAATGGTACAACGTACGGGCAGATATGACAAAAAAGCCGGCACCGATCCTAAACCCTCAGACATTACAGCCGATTACCGAAGAGGAGCTGTCAGGTATTTTCTGCCGCGAACTGGCCAGACAGGAATTGGATGATCATACAGCGTATTTTGATATTCCGCAGGAGATTTTGGATTTCTACAGAATGTATCGGCCGTCACCATTGGTAAGAGCCTATTGCCTGGAGGAACGGCTGAAAACGCCTGCCCATATCTATTATAAATTTGAAGGTAATAATACGTCCGGCAGCCATAAGCTGAATTCTGCCATTGCGCAGGCATATTATGCAAAAAAACAGGGGCTGAAGGGAGTGACCACGGAAACGGGAGCAGGTCAGTGGGGAACGGCATTGTCCATGGCATGTGCCTATTTCGAACTGGATTGTCAGGTATACATGGTAAAATGCTCCTATGAACAGAAGCCCTTTCGAAGAGAGGTCATGCGCACCTACGGAGCAGCGGTGACGCCCTCTCCTTCCATGAATACGGCGGTGGGGAGGAAAATCAATGAAGAGTTTCCGGGTACCACCGGAAGTCTGGGCTGCGCTATTTCAGAGGCCGTGGAAGCAGCCATGAGCCAGGATGGATACCGTTACGTCCTGGGCTCCGTACTGTCTCAGGTCTTGCTGCATCAATCCATTATTGGTCTGGAGACGAAGACTGCATTGGAAAAATACAGTATTGTACCGGATATGATCATCGGCTGTGCCGGCGGCGGATCCAATGTGGGAGGTTTGATCTCACCTTTTGCGGGAGAAATATTAAAGGGTCAGGCAAACTATCAGTTGATTGCGGTAGAACCGTCTTCCTGCCCGACCCTGACAAGAGGCATCTATGCCTATGATTATTGCGATACCGGAAAGGTGTGTCCTCTGGCCAAGATGTATACTTTGGGCAGCGGCTTTATTCCTTCTGCCAGCCATGCAGGGGGATTGCGGTATCACGGTATGAGTTCTGTTGTTTCCGAGCTGTATGATCAGGGTCTGCTGGAGGCACGAAGCGCAAGTCAGAGGGAGATTTTTCAGGCGGCACAGACCTTTGCCAGAGTAGAAGGAATTCTTCCCGCGCCGGAAAGCAGTCATGCCATCAAGGTTGCAATAGACGAAGCCTTAAAATGTAAGGAAACGGGGGAAAAGAAAACCATTGTGTTCGGACTTACGGGCACCGGCTATTTTGATATGTATGCTTATCAGAAATACAATGATGGTCTGATGGAGGACTTTGCACCCTCTCAGGAAGAGCTGGAAAAAGCGAGAGCCAATATGCCGCAGACAGGAAAGTAAAAAAGGCCGGCGGATAGTGGAGAGCTGCCGCAAAGAAGGGAATACGTATGAAGAGACTGCTGCGACTGGATGAAATACGGGGAATTACACTGGTCAGCATGATTTTATACCATGGAACATGGGATCTGGTGCATCTGTTTGGATGGAACCTGCCCTGGTATCGATTGCTGCCGGGCTATGTGTGGCAGCAAAGCATATGCTGGACATTTATACTTCTCTCCGGCTTTTGCTGGTCCTTGGGGCATCATAGATATAAGCGGGGAGTGACTGTGTTTGCAGCGGGCGCACTGGTCACTGCCGTCACCGGCTTTGTAATGCCCGCATCCCGTGTGGTATTCGGTGTGCTTACCTTGCTTGGGAGCTGTATGCTGTTGTGTATTCCATTCAGAAAGTTATTGGAAAAATGCCCCTCTGTACCGGGAGGAGCCGTCAGCTTTTCCCTGTTCCTTTTTCTGCGCAATGTGAACCGAGGCAGTCTGGGATTTGAAAAGTGGAAGCTTCTGCCATTACCGGAGAAATGGTATCACAGTCCTGCCACTGCGTATCTTGGATTTCCGCCGGAGGACTTTTTTTCCACAGACTATTTTTCCCTGATTCCCTGGATGTTTTTATTCTTGACGGGATATTTTTTGTATCGGTTCTGCTTGGAAAAGGGCCAACTGATCCACCTGGAAGGGGGAAAGCTGCCCCTCATGCAATGGCTGGGGAGGCATTCTTTGATTCTGTATTTACTGCATCAGCCCATGCTGTATCTGTTACTGTATCTTCTCGTGGGAAGCGGTTGATGGTATGCAGACTGTCCGGTATTAATACCTGCATAACCGATGCCGCTCCTGCATAAGATATACCAATAATACGCATGGGCGGTTATATGAGACATAAACAGTATTGTTGGATACTTCCGGCTTTGATATTCATTTGCGGAATAGGAATACTGGTACAGCAGGCAATGAAAGAAACGGCAATTCCCACAGCAGCAAGTATCCGGTTCAAAAATTGGGGATTAAGCTTTCAGGAAGAAGGGAAAGCTCCGGTAACAGAGGTTACCGCTCAGGAGCTGCATGCTTTGGATGCTTATTACCTGGGAAATGAAGAGGAAAAAAAGATATACCTTACCTTTGATGCGGGATTCGAAAACGGAAATACGGAAGACATATTGGACGCATTGAAAAAGCATAATGTACCTGCCACCTTTTTTGTTGTAGGTCATTATTTGGAATCGGCTCCGGATATGATCAGCCGGATGGTGGAAGAGGGCCATACGGTGGGAAATCATACGTACAACCACAAAGATATGGACTCCGTCAAGGATGCGGCAGAATTTCAACAGGAAATGATGGATGTGGAGGAGTTGTACAGACAGATTACGGGAAAAGAAATGGTGAAGTACTACCGCCCTCCCCAGGGAAAGTTCAGCGAAGAGCAGTTGAAATGGGCACAGGAGATGGGATATAAAACCTTTTTTTGGAGTCTGGCCTACGTAGACTGGGAAAAGGACAATCAGCCGGACGGTACGGAATCCATAGAAAAATTGTGCAAACGTATCCATCCGGGTGCCATCGTATTGCTCCACAGTACCTCCTCCACCAATGCGGAGATTATGGATGAACTGATCGGACGCTTTAAAGAAATGGGATACACCTTTGGAGATTTAAGTGATTTTTCATAATTCTTAGCCAATCCTTTCTTGCTATCAGGGATGATTTTTCCTATAATATAACCATGTAATTTTCCAAAGTTCCCAAAGTCGGCGACCACGGAAAAGAGCCGGCGTGGGAGTGAAGGGTATTGCGGTGAAGGCAAGAGGTGCGGTGAAATGTCTTATATTGAATTTGTTTCCGTAGTAAAAGAATACGTTTCCGGAGAAACCAGAATCCGTGCACTGGACGGGGCGGAATTCTTTGTGGAAAAGGGCGAAATGGCAGTGATTTTGGGCTCGTCGGGAGCCGGAAAGACCACTGCCTTAAATATTTTGGGCGGAATGGATACACCCACATCCGGAAAGGTTCTGGTGGACGGAAACGATATTTCCGGATATAAAAAGAAGCAGCTGACAGGCTATCGGCGAACCGATATCGGATTTGTGTTTCAGTTTTACAATCTGGTTCCCAATCTGACAGCACTGGAAAATGTAGAGCTGGCAGCACAGGTATGCAGGAATTCATTGGATGCGGCGGCCACACTGGAAAAGGTGGGGCTGTCGGAACGTATGAATAATTTTCCGGCCCAGCTCTCCGGAGGAGAACAGCAGAGAGTGGCCATTGCAAGAGCGCTGGCCAAAAATCCAAAGCTGCTGCTCTGTGATGAGCCTACGGGGGCGCTGGATTATACCACGGGAAAGCAGATCCTGCAGCTGCTGCAGGACACCTGCCGCAAGGAGAAGATAACGGTAATCCTGATTACCCACAACTCCGCGCTGGCTCCTATGGCAGACCGGCTGATCCGTTTTAAGAGTGGGAAGGTCACAGAGATCAGCTGCAATCCCGATCCCACGCCCATTGCAGATATCGAATGGTAAGGTTTTACAGATATGAAAAGTGCTTTGTACAAGGATATATTAAGAACCGTATGGAAAGAGAAAAAAAGGTTCATATCCATTCTGCTGATCACAACCCTGGGAGTCACTATGATGACGGGGCTGTCGGCAGCCTGTGAGGATCTGCGTTATTCGGCAGATCGGTTTTTTGATGCACAAAAATTATTTGATGTCAGTATTTTGTCTACCCTGGGACTGACAGAGGAGGATGTAGAGGTTCTGGGCGCCATGGAAGGGGTAGAGCGGGCAGAGGGAGCCTACAGTGAGGTGGTTCAGACAAAGAAGGGGGATCAGAACAAAACAGCAGAGGTGAAAATGCTGCTGCAGGATGGACTGAATCTTCCGTATCTGAGGGAAGGAAGTCTTCCTTCAAGGGCAGATGAGATCGCTGTTACGGAAAATTACATGAAGGATACCGGAAAGCGGCTGGGAGACAGGGTAAGGATCGAGGAGCTGATGGAGGAAGACGAAGAGGAGGTTTCGGAGAAGGAAGAAGAGGTTCTGGAGGAGGAAGAGGAAAAGCCGAATTTTCCGGTAACCGACTATACCATCAGCGGTGTGGTGGTGGATGTGACGGATATTAACAATGCCGAGGGATCCGCAGGCTTCCGAGCCACACCCAATGCAGACTATACCTTTTTTGTCACTGAAGAAGCCATTGAAAGTGATGTGTTTACAGCCGTTTACCTGTGCCTTGCGGATGCTGACGGATTGCAGTGCTATTCCCCTGCCTATGAAGAAAAAACGTCGGCTCTGATTCGTATCATCGAGGAAGAGATCATGGAGCAGCGGGAGAGAAGACGGCATGAGGAGATTACCGGAGAGGCCAACGAGAAGATCGATGACGCGGAAGCAGAGATGCGGGAGGAATTTGCCGAGGCAGAGGAGGAATTTACGGAGGCAGAAACGGAAATCGCCGACGGATGGCAGGAGATCGAGGAAGGAAAGAGAGACCTGGAGGAAGGGCTTCTGGAGCTGGAGACAGAAATTGCCGATGCCAGGGCAGAGCTGGATGAAGCTTATGTACAGCTATATGATGCCTGGGATAAGCTGACAGAAGGAGAAAAGCAGTTAAATATTGCACAGGCTGAGCTGGAGCAAGGAAAAGAGACGTTACGCCAAAAGGAAGCAGAGGCCACTGCCGGGCTGGAGGCGGCTGCCGTCCGGCTGGAGGAGCAAATTGCACAGAATGAAGCTGCCGGAGAACTGGTACGACAGAATTATGCGGCAATGAAAAGCGGTATCGAAGCGGCGGGAGGGACTTGGCCGGAAACACAGTGGAATGCCTATGTGGCTGCCGTACAAACCGCGGTGGGAGGCTTTCTTGCACAGAATATGACGGGGGAGAACAGCAGTATTGACGGAGCCGCACTGCAGGCCGCTATCAATGCGGATCCGGCGGTACAGGCCGCCATACAGGATCTGAGTATGCAGCTTACAGCTTTACAGATGGATCAGGCAGCAATCAGCGATGTCCTAACGCTGGGAGCTTCCATGGGCCAGACAGAAGCAACGGCCGGCTTCCTGGAGGCAGGCAGGAGCAATCTGCAGACACAGCGGGAGTATGCCAACCAGCAGATCGCCGCAGGTTGGGCGCAGATTGAAGAGGGAGAACGGGAAATACAAAAGGGCTGGGAGGAGATCTCCTATGGCCGTGGTGAGGTCATCAGAAATCTGGAGGAGTGGGAAAAGGGCGTAGCCGAGCTGGAAGAGAAGGAGCAGGACGCCAGAAGAGAGATACAGGAAGGCTGGGAGGAAATTGCCCAGGCTGAGTCCGAACTTTTGGAGGGAGAAGAGGAGCTTGCAGAGAACCGAATAGAATACGAAGAAGAAAAGGAGAAGGCAGAGGATAAGATACGGGAGGCCAGGGCAGAAGTAGCGGACATAGATATGACGCAGTGGTACGTACAGGATCGCACCTCCCTAAGCGGATACGTAAATGTAGACAGTGATACCGCCTGCATCGAATCTTTGGCAGGTATCTTTGCCGTGGTCTTTTATGTAGTTGCGATCCTGATCAGTCTGACCACCGTAACCAGAATGGTGGAGGAAGAAAGAGGGCTGGTGGGTACTTACAAGGCACTGGGATTTACCGATCACGAGATCCGCAGTAAATATGTGATTTATGCATTGGGAGCCAGTGTAACGGGCGGCGTACTGGGAGATATCGGAGGCTTTATCGTGCTTCCCAGGATTTTGTTTGTATTTTTCAAGGTCATGTATCTTCTGCCGGAGTATCACCTGCTGTTCGATCCCGTCAGCGGAAGTCTTGGAATTGTATTGTTTATCACAGGCATTGTTGGAGCGGCAGTGTTTGCCTGCCATACGGAATTAAAGCAGATGCCTGCCATTCTGATGCGGCCTAAGGCTCCCCGGATGGGTTCCCGGGTATTATTGGAGAGAATTACCTTTGTATGGCGTCGAATGTCCTTTTTAAACAAGGTGACGGCCAGAAACCTGTTTCGCTACAAGAAGCGTTTACTGATGACCGTTCTGGGAATTTGCGGGTGTACGGCGCTTGTTCTGTTTGGTTTTGCAATCAAGGATTCGGTAGCCGAATTGATGCCCCTGCAGTATGAAACGGTATATAAATACGATTTGCTGGCAGCAGTGGAACAGTCAGATCATGAAAAGCTTATACGCTATGTGGAGGAGCACCGGGATGCGGTGGAAGAATACATTCCTCTTCTGGCAGAGTCCGTCAAAGTGAAAAATGCGGAGGGAGCTTCGGAGAAAATACAGATGATGGTATTCCCCGAAGAGGCTCCGGTGGAAGTCTATGTCACCTTACCGGATCAGAGCGGTCAGCCCCGCAGGCTTACAGAGGAAGGAATCCTTTTGACAGAGAACGCGGCCAGAATTCTGGGAGTGGCAGAGGGAGACAGGGTATCCGTTCAAAAGCTGGATCTCACGCAAAAGGATACGACGGTAAGCGGAATCGTGAAAAACTATCTGGGGAACAATATCTATCTGTCGGAAGCTGCCTATCGGAAGATCTTTGAAGAATTCACGCCAAATGCAGTGCTGGCCAATCTGACACTGACAAGGGAGGAGCAGATTACCTTTTCGGAAACGCTATCGGAAGAGAACTGGATTTTATCCTCCGTCAGTACGGAAGAGATGAAGGAAGGTTTTTCGGCGGCCTTTACATTGATCAATCTGGTGGTATATGTAGTGCTGATTCTGGCAGCAGGCTTGGCCTTTGTGGTATTGTTTACTCTTGCTTCCATCAACATATCGGAACGGGAGAGGGAGCTTGCGACCATTAAGGTATTGGGCTTTTATGACAGAGAAGTACATCAATACGTAAATAAAGAAACATTGATCCTGACTGTTTTGGGAATTCTTTTGGGGCTTCCTCTGGGAGCGGCATTGAGCAGTATGCTGACGGATCTTTTAAATATGCCTTCCATTTATTTTCAGGTAACGATTTATCATCCAAGCTTTCTGTATGCCGCAGGCATTTCGTTGGGGTTCGCATTTTTGGTACAGATCTTAACAGATCGCAGCCTGAATGTCATTGATCCCGTAGAGGCACTTAAAAGCGTGGAATAGGGAGCTGAGATTATCCCGGCTCCCCGATATGATCGTTTATTCCCTAACAGTATTCAATTGACCAAAGAAAGTGATCAGATACAGTCCGCAGATTCCCACCAGAGTATAAACGATTCTGGACAGCCAGCTCATTTCTCCAAATAGAAAGGCTACCAGATCAAAGTTGAAAATTCCTATCAGACCCCAGTTGACGGCACCTATAATGGCAATGGCCAGTGCCAGGTAATTAATCGTCTTCATAGCTTCTCCTATCTGCCGTGAAACGGCGAATTCATATTGCGTCTATTTGTGGTACATGCTGTACACATGCAGGCATTGTACAAGCTTCACAGGTTTATTTTGCCCTTATTTTCTGTTTTTATGAAAAGATGATTTTGGAAATTGATATTTACTATAAATTAAATATAGTATAGAATATTTTTATTGTGAAACGGATGCCATCGTCTGCGGTAAGAGTGCCGTACCCGAAGGCTGCAAGGAAGGAATACCATGAAAATCGGATTTGATAATGAACAATACGTGAAAATGCAGTCAGAACATATCAAAGAGAGAATTGCCAAATTCGGGAATAAATTATATCTGGAATTCGGAGGGAAATTATTTGATGATCTGCATGCCTCCAGGGTGCTTCCCGGATTTCAGCCGGATAGTAAGCTGAAAATGCTGCTGCAGCTGAAGGAACAGGCAGAGGTGGTCATCGTGATCAGTGCCGATGATATCGACAGCAATAAAGTTCGGGGAGATCTTGGAATCACCTACGAACAGGATGTGTTGCGTTTGATCGATGTATTTCAGAGTGTAGGACTATATGTAGGCAGTGTGGTGATCAATAAATTCACGGGTCAGAGATCCGCTATCTCTTTTCGGCAGCGCCTGAAAAGCCTGGGCATTAGATCCTATCTGCACTATAAGATTCCCGGTTATCCAAGTGATATTGCTGCCATTGTAAGTGAAGAGGGGTACGGAAGAAATGAATATATAGAGACAAAGAATCCTCTGGTTATCGTTACGGCTCCGGGACCGGGAAGCGGAAAAATGGCAGCCTGCCTTTCTCAGCTATACCATGAGCACAGGAGGGGCATACAGGCGGGGTACGCCAAATTTGAGACCTTTCCTATCTGGAATCTTCCTCTGAAGCATCCGGTCAATATGGCGTACGAGGCTGCCACGGCAGATTTGAACGATGTCAATATGATCGACCCCTTCCATCTGGAAGCTTACGGCACGACCGCAGTTAATTATAACAGAGATGTAGAAGTTTTTCCGGTATTGAATGCGATTTTTGAGCAGATTCTGGGGGAAAGTCCCTATAAATCTCCTACGGATATGGGTGTGAATATGGCAGGAAAGTGTATCATCGATGATGATGTCTGTCAGGAAGCCAGCTATCAGGAGATCATACGCCGGTACTATCAGACGGTTTGCGATATCAAGAGAGGAAAGGACGCCAACAATACGCTGTACAAGCTGGAGCTGCTGATGAAGCAGGCCAATGTAACCGAGGCAGACAGAGAGGTGGTCAATGCGGCATTGGATCGTGAGACCGCAACGGGACACCCGGCGGCTGCAATTGCATTGCCGGAAGGAACCATCGTTACAGGAAAAACCACGGACTTACTGGGAGCCTCCGCAGCCGTTTTGTTAAATACATTGAAGGTGCTGGGAGGAATCGATCATGAACTTCACCTCGTATCCCCCAGTGCCATAGAGCCTATCCAGGCATTGAAAACGAAGTATCTGGGAAGCAAGAATCCAAGGCTTCATACGGATGAGATTCTCATTGCTCTTTCCATCAGTGCGGCCACGGATGAGAATGCCAGTCTGGCTTTGGCGCAGATCCCGAAGCTGAAAAATTGTGAGGCACACTCCTCGGTGCTTCTATCGTCGGTAGATGAACAGACCTTCAAGCGACTGGGACTGCGGCTTACCTGTGAGCCAAAGTACGAATCGGAGGAGAAGATTTATCATAAGCATTAAAAGAACTTCTCGGTAGCCGGGGAAAAAAGAAAGGAAAGAACAAAAATCCACGCCTCTGGTGGCACCCCATAAGACAGTACCGAAAGAATACTAAATTAGGGTAGCTGCCATACAGATTGCAATTTTAAGATTTCCATATCTAGATCAATTCTGGTTATGGAGGTCTTTTTCATTTTCGTTTTTCTTACTGAGTTGGTTTGCATGTGTTCGGTAATCAACGGACAGATCAACCAGTGGTTTGTTTTTCTGAATCGTCGGCCTGCTGTCTCGATGGTTTTGAATGTAAGTTGGATATTTTTTTCCGCTGCGGAAGTG
>JAFQLB010000083.1 GCA_017396675.1 Lachnospiraceae bacterium | reverse complement strand
GGTGAACCAGGGGAGCGGCTTTGGTCAGTACAATGACGAAGAGACGGGAGAGAGCAGACTGATGTCCTTTGTTCCCATCGATGTAAATGGCTGGAGCGTAGCCATTTCCGTTCCCTATACCGATTATCTGGATGAGATGCTCCTCAGTCTGATCGTAACATTGGTGTTGGCGCTTGTGATGATCGTACTCTCGATCTTTACAGGAAGGAGAGTGGGCAATCAGATCACCAATCCCATCGAGGCCTGTGCCAAGCGTCTGCAGCTGTTGGCGGAGGGAGATCTGGCAGCTCCCATACCGGAGGTGCATACGGATGATGAGACGCTGTGGCTGACAGAGTCCACGGCGCTCATAGTAAGACAGATCAAAGAGATCATCGGAGATATGGATTATCTGCTTCTGGAGATGTCTCAGGGTAATTTTATCGTCAAGTCCAAGATCGGTGAGGGTTCCTATGTAGGTGACTTTGCTCAGATTCTGCAATCCATCCGTGCTTTGAATCACCGGCTGAGGGATACCTTGAATGAGATCAACGAAGGCTCCCGTCAGGTGGAGATAGGCTCTGTTCAGATGGCGGAAAGCGCCCAGAGTCTGGCTCAGGGAGCTACCGATCAGAGCGGCAGCGT
Source organism: Lachnospiraceae bacterium (assembly GCA_017396675.1). Lineage (GTDB taxonomy): Bacteria > Bacillota > Clostridia > Lachnospirales > Lachnospiraceae > SFDP01. Next base: position 5,812 of record JAFQLB010000083.1, on the reverse strand, counting down.
AGAAGAGCTGCTGAGCAATATCACGGATGTGGCAACACAGATTGAGAACAATCACGAGGCTACCGATGAGGTATACAGGCAGGCTGCCAAGGTGGTAGAGGATGCCAGAGTCGGTCAGGAGAAGATGAAGGAGCTGAGTCTGGCCATGGAGCGGATCGAGGAATCCTCCATGAAGATCAGCAACATCATTGAGAATATTGAGGAGATCGCTTCCGAGACAAACCTGCTGTCTCTCAATGCGGCCATCGAGGCGGCAAGGGCGGGAGAGGCCGGAAGAGGCTTTTCGGTGGTGGCCGATCAGATCAGAAATCTTGCCAAGCAGAGTGCCGATTCCGCAGTGGATACGAGAGAATTGATCAGTACCTCTATTGAAACGGTGAACTCCGGCGGAGAAATCACCAAGGATACGGCTGCCTCTCTGAACACCGTGATTGCAGGTATACAGGAGATCATGGAAGCCATGGAAAGTGTGCGGGAATCTTCCAACCGCCAGTCCCAGGTGATCAAGGAGATTGAGGACAGCGTACAGGAGATTTCTCAGGTAGTAGAAAGCAACTCTGCGGCAGCAGAGGAAAGCTCTGCCACCAGTGAGGAGTTGTCCGCACAGGCAGAGAATCTGAGTGAATTAATCTCCAGGTTCCACGTATAGAGGGATGTGAGATAAGAAAGCTTTTCTGCGGCGATAAATAAAAGAAATAATAGCTCAAAGAATCCCTGCCTCTGTGGGAGATGCGTATTATCCCTCCACGCTCACGGCGCGTACAGACATCCCTGTCTGACGCGCCTTTGCCGTACCTCCATGTACGGCAAGAGCTGATTGTCTCCCCTGTATCCGATAGAAGCCCATACCAACAGCTACTTTGTTCTACAAAATCTTTTTACCCTTGACATCTCTCACAGAGGCATCCATTCTGTTAATCTTTTTTCTCTCCGTTCCCCAGCAGCAGAGAAGGTAAGATGTCTGCACACGGGTATTAAGAAAGCTTTATCTCAATAGAAGAAGATCCGTCATGTGAATCTGCATTTTCCCGGCAAACAGGCAATGCATCGGGACGTCCGGAAAGCTAAGCAGATACGCGTTATGGATCTTTTTTTTTATTCGACAAAATGGTTGACTATAGTCAACCAAAATTATATACTAAGTAAGTACCCTTGTAAGGAGACGGTTAGGAAAAGGGGAAAAGGGAGAAGCAGTCTTTGGAAAAGAACAGAATCCTGTTACAGCCCAGTGAATGGCTGATTATGGAGGAGCTTTGGCGAAAGCAGCCTCAGACGATTATGCAGCTGTATCATTGCCTGAAGACAGATCCGGGATGGAGCAAGAGTACCGTGATCACCATGCTGGGGCGAATGGTAAACAAGAAGATTATATACTACGAAGAGGGAGCCAAGGCCAGGCAGTACTATCCGCAGGTGGAAAGAGATGAGGCTGCGGTAGCCGAGACAAACCATCTCCTGCAAAGAGTGTATCGAGGATCGGTGGGGATGCTGGTAGACACCATGATCAGAAACAGACAGATCAGCAGGGAGGAATTTATAAAGCTGCTGGTAATTTTGGATAATGCAGGGAAAACGTACTAAGGAACAGGCGATTTTTTTGAAAAAAAGAGGGAGATTGATATGGCAGAGCAATTGCTGTATTCTACCTGTGTTTTGGCAGGGATAACAGTTTTGTCCGTTATTTTGAAGGGAACCAAATACGCACGGCTGAAATATGCGCTGTGGCTTCCGGCAGCTGTGATCCTGCTGTTTCCTCTGCAGATTTTGGAAGGTTATTTGGGGAATATAGGGGATACGATACATACGGATGCTGCGGGATGGCAGCAGGGCGAGAGAGTGATGGCAATTATCCGGGGGATTGGAAGGGTCATATTTTTTTTGATTTTTACAATCAAGAATCTGCGCTTTTATCTGTATTTGAAACGTAACAGAATCCGTAAGGGGGTCTGGAAAAAGAGACTTATCGTATATGAATTAAGAAATTTAAGAAGTCCCTGTCTCTTTGGGATATTTGCCCCTGCCATCTATTTGAATGAAATCAATTCTCAGGAGAAGAGACGGGAACGATTGATCCTGAATCATGAATACACGCATTACCGGCACGGAGATCATATCTGGTCCGTGGTGCGCTGTCTGTGTATTATTTTATATTGGTATCATCCCTTGGTTTGGATTGCAGCGGCAATTTCGAGACGGGATCAGGAGCTGGCCTGTGATGCGGGAACCCTGAAACGGATCGGGGAGAAAAACAGGATTCCTTACAAAAGCATGCTGGTTTCTATGGCACAAAAGACCTCTGACACAGTGACGGATAAGTTGATGCCGGCGGGCAGAAGACTGACACTGTTGGACACCTCTACCAGTGTGGCCGGCGCACCCTCTTTCCGGAAATAAAACAGGGAGTCGAATGGGTTCGACTCCCTGAAAGATAGTCTTGTCAAGAGACGGTATCAATTGAAGAGCAGAGGACCTGACTTTTTGACCTTCTTGGAAAGTGTATAAATCAGATTCTCCAGCTTGTCCTTCTCCATGGACGTCCACTCGCCGCCAAGACACTCGCGAATCTCGTCAAGCGGCTTTTCCAGAAATTCCAGAATATCTTCCGGCTTATATCCTTGCAGAGGAGAAGAGCCTTTTTTATTGCAGACATAGACCACAATTTCCTTGAACAGCCTTTGTTCATTTTCCTTGGCGATATCTGCTTCCTTCTGCGTTTTATTATCGAATGCTCTTAATAAGTCGTTCCAATCTGCCATGTTCTTTACCCCGTTTTTTATTCTCACTGTTTGCGTATCATGTAAATTCGTATGAATGTAGTAATCGTCCATTATTATAGTACAAAGAAAAGAAAATCTCAATAGGAATGGGCGGAATTTTGTAATTATTTGGTGCCAGGCCGGTGTCGAAGGATCAGCAGGTTGCAGTACAAAAGAATCACACCCGCCATATAAAATAAGGGCATATTATAGATGGTATACCTGTTCTGACAAAAGATTACCGCGGATACCAGTCCTACGTTGCCAAGGATACCAAGCAGCACCCAGCAGGATACAAGCAGAGCATCCCGGATCAGAGGAGGCTGGGGGGAAATCGGCTGCCTGCGGATAGTATAAAATAAGCGAAGAGTCAAAAACAGGTAGGCGGCATAGATAAAAATACTGTAATTTACCAGGGCGGGCCTGTTGCCGGCTACGGTGTGTGCCAGACCCGAGAGAAAATTGTTCCACAATGTTCGCAACAGCTTTGGAATCTGATGGGGCAGGATGGAGCGGATAATCACACGATTGATCCTGTCCGATTCCAGATCCAGAGAGGTGCTGTCCGCACCCGCCAGGGTTTCCTTCGCATATTGGAGAATCATGGGCCACATGGTATCGATCTGGATATGATCATAGTGATTTCCGAAGTGGTCTACTTCGTTGCGCCAGCCGGAGCCGGCATGGCTGCCAAGAGACCCTTTCTCATCGCAGATGTCGTAGATGGCAAGAAACAGCTGGCGGATCTGAGGATCCCGGATATAGTCCGCATCACCCGGACGGGCATTGTAAAAAACCATGGTAGTGAGAAAGCGGTTACTGCTGCTGTGTCCCGTGAATTTGCCTCTGAGGACATAATTATAGGTGCCGTCCAACAGTCGGAAGCCGCCCAGAATGCAGACGGTAAGAAGCAGGGCTGCGGCCACTCCCGTCAGCAGGCTGCGAAGTGTGATCTGACGGCGGCAGTGACGGTAAAGAAGTGCCATACATAACAGCAGCAGCGTGACCAGCATCTGTTTGCGGGTGCCGATCAAAAGGAAGCTTACAAAAGCTGCTCCGTAGAAGCAGCGACGGGAATTTTCCGTCAGAAACCGGAATAAATACAGCATAAACAGCAAATAAAGAGAGACGGTAATCCCTTCTGACAGGATGCTGTTGGAAAACATAGAGGCTCTTCCGGCAGCAAAGCGGCACAGCAATGAGGTGGCAATGGGACAGAAGAATATAAGCAGGCCGAAGGGCGGCGAAATACGAAAGTGCTTTATCAGCCAATGGGATAAGGCCCAGCCGCTGAAGGCCGCCAGACAGCTCTGGAAAACGACGGTACAGAATAAATAGTTTTCCTCCGTGAAGAGACGGAAGAAAGCAAGCAGGAGAGGGTACACAGGTTCTCTCGTAAAACTCATGTGGATATATCCGGGAGAATCCGGCCCTGTGATCACGCCGTCAAAAAGGGCGAAGAACAGATAAAACAGAATATACAGAATAAGTATAAAATAGGAATACAGGCTCTGCCTGCTGTTTTTTACATCGGATATCATACGGTCCTCGAAGGATATTATAGTTTGGTGTCTTGCTTTTTGGAGCTGTATTTGCACGCTGATCTGCAGTTATTATACTCTATTTTTATAAAAATGTATATTGTTTCCGGGGAAATTGCTTGACATTCCCTGCATAGTATGTTAGATTGTTGTAGGTCGTAAAGACTTGCCGAAGACAGCAGGTACGGGAAGGATGTGTGTGATTTCCTGTGTAAGGCACAGCCGCCTGCCGAGGAGAGAAGTGATTGACTTACATTACGGTGATGACTTTGAACTCTTCTGTCTTCAGAAGAGCTTTTTTTTCGGCAACGAATACTATAAGGAGGTAGAAGAAATGGCAAAAGTGGAACTGAAACAGCCCGTCGTAGCAGAGATTTCCGAAGCGATTAAGGATGCTCAGTCTGTTGTTCTTGTAGATTACCGCGGTCTCACGGTAGAACAGGATACAGCTCTGCGTAAAACCCTTCGTGAAGCTGATATTACTTACAAGGTTTACAAGAATACGATGATGAACTTTGCGTTCAAAGGGACGGAGTTTGAAGGACTGGCTCCTTTTCTGGAAGGTCCCAGCGCACTGGCTCTTTCCAAGACGGATGCAACGGCTCCGGCAAGAATGCTTGCCAAATTTGCAAAGGATGCCAAGGCTCTTGAGATTAAGGCCGGTGTAGTGGAAGGCATTGTATATGATGCAAAGGGAATGATGGATATCGCAATGATTCCTTCCAGAGAAGAATTGCTTTCCAAACTGCTTGGAAGCATCCAGTCGCCGATTGCAAACTTTGCACGTGTGATGAACCAGTTGGCAGAGAAAGGCGGCGCGGCAGCTTGCGAGGGCACTGCGGCCCCTGCCGAAGAAGCAGCTCCTGCCGAGGAAGCTTTGGCTCCCGCAGAAGAAACTCAGGCAGAATAATTCTGCCCCATGGAAAGACAGCCGTATTTTATACTTACGGAAAACAGACAAGAAAAATGGAGGTAAATGAAAATGGCAAAATTAACAACCCAGGAAATCCTTGATGCAATCAAAGAGTTAACGGTTTTAGAATTAAATGAGCTGGTAAAGGCTTGTGAAGAAGAATTCGGCGTATCCGCAGCAGCAGGTGTTGTTGTAGCAGCAGCAGGCGGTGCGGCAGAAGCTGTGGAAGAGAAGACAGAGTTTGACGTGGAACTGACAGAGGTTGGTCCCAACAAGGTTAAGGTTATCAAAGTGGTTCGTGAAGTAACGGGTCTGGGTCTGAAGGAAGCTAAGGATCTCGTTGACAATGCTCCTAAGATGGTAAAAGAAGCTGTCAGCAAGGAAGAAGCCGAGGACGTGAAGGGCAAACTGGAAGCAGAAGGTGCCAAGGTAACCCTGAAATAACAGGACATCGGGACATAGGATATGAGAAGCTACAAGGGGCTGTCGCATCAATGATTGAAAAATCATAGATGCGGCAGCATCTTTTTGGCTTTTGATATGTATATTTAGGTTTTAACCGAAGGAATTTTGATTAAATGGGTACACTCTCCCAGACTCTG
>JAFQLB010000082.1 GCA_017396675.1 Lachnospiraceae bacterium | reverse complement strand
TACAAGGTAATTCTCCAAATGCTGAATCATCCGCTGACGGATGCCGGAATTCAAAAATTCCAGAAGGACTATCTGGCAGTCTTCGGAGAATAGGGGAAATCCGAAAAAATACGGGAGGCAGAAGAAAAATCCCCTGTAAGCGGTTAGCTTACAGGGGATTCATCAAAAAGCAAGAAAGCTGCTGACGGGAATCGAACCCGTGACCTCCGCACTACCAATGCGACGCACTACCGACTGTGCTACAGCAGCGTAGATAGAACATCTTGCCAACGAACGATATCATACCACAGATCGACAGTGGTTGTCAATTGATTTTTTCATCAATCTTGTATTCAATCTTATATTTCGTGACATTTGAAAGAAACGGATATAACCGGCGGTGAGATAAGAAAGCTTATCTGCAGCGATAAATAAAGAAACAATCGTTCAAAGAATCCCTGCCTCTGTGGGAGATGTCAAGAATAAAAAGGGTTTCGAAGAACAAAGTCGGTTGGTATGGCTTCCATCGAATACAGGGCGATTTGTATTATCCTTCCACGCTCACGGCGCGTACAGACATCCCTGTCTGACGCGCCTTTGCCGTACCTCCATGTACGGCAAGAGCTGATTGTTTTCCCTGTATCCGATAGAAGCTCATACCAGCAGCGACTTTGTTCTACGAAAATCTTTTTGTCCTTGACATCTCTCACAGAGGCATCCATTCTATTGATCTTTTTTATCTTCTGTTCCTCCGCTGCTGAGAAGGTAAGCTGTCTGTACACGGGTATTGAGATAAGAAGGCTTTCTCCCAAAAGAAGAAGCTCCGTCATGTGGATCTGCAGTTTTCCCAGCGTCCCGATGCATTGCCTTTTGCATGAAAATGCGACTTGGTCTGCAGAGGTATTGGTGGATACAGGGAGAAGAGCAGGGAGCCTGGTGCATGGATGCACCGGGCAGGAGCCGCCATACATGGATGTATGTGGGCTCCGGTCACGTTACAATTCATATGTTTACATTCCTGTATCCGCAAATGCCCTGCAGACCGGAGCATTTTCCCAGCAAACGGGCAATGTATTCGGGCGTTTGGAAAACTGAACTGATACACGTTATGGAGCATACTTTTTTGAGATAAGCTTTCTTATCTCATCGCCGATTATGGGAGATTTGTTTTTTTGCTTTATATCCTGCGTCAAATATGTTATACTGGGTTCACGAATATACCAATTTGGAGAAAAATTATGAGTACCTTTCTGATTGCCCTCTTTTTGTCCTCTGCTCTTGGGGTAATGCTGTCTCTGGCATTTATCCTGATTCGGTTGTTCAGCCCGAAAGGCTCTGTCAAACCGGGATTGATTGCTCTGCCGGTGATGCTTTTACTTTGCGCCGGAAGTCTGTTTTTCGCCTATCGCGTGGTGCCGGAGGAGAGAGCACAGGCCCTCAGCGAAGCGACGGCCGAAGAAGAGGCGGCAGGAGAGTTGACAGACGGAACAGAAGCGGTAGGCGAGGAGGAGAGAGGACAGGCCGACGGCAGCGAGACGGAAACAGTGCCGGAAGGGGATGCCGTACAGGTCACTGCGCCCGAATCGGGCAATACTACCACGCTACTGTCCCCGGAACAGTTTCCGGAAGAGGACAGTCCCTGGGAAGATCTGCAGGTACATTATATCGATGTTGGTCAGGGAGACGCCACACTGATCCTCTGCGGCGGCGAATCCATGCTTATCGATGCGGGAAGCTGGGATAAGATCGACGGATTAAGGACGTATCTGAAGAATAAGGGTGTAAGTACGCTGAAGTATGTGATCGGGACACATCCCGACCCGGAACACATGGGAAGTCTGGATGTGATTCTGAAGGAATTTGAATGTAAAACACTGATTTTACCTGAGGTGTCCAGTGATGCTGCCACATATAAGGAAGTGCTGCAGGCGGCCAAGGACAGGGGCTATCCCATTACGAATCCGGTGGTAGCCGACAAATATAAATTGGGAGATGCGGAATTTACCATTCTGGCGCCCAGGAACAGTTACAGCAGTCTGGATGATTACTCCGTGGTCTTCCGACTGACCCACGGTGACAACAGCTTTCTTTTTACGGGAGATGCACAGGCTGTCTCGGAAGGAGAAATGATCTGGAGTGAGATGAAGCTTGGGGCTACGGTATTAAAGGTGGCCAATCACGGAGATCGGAATTCTACCACCGAGGAATTCTTAAAGAAGGTAAATCCTGCTTTTGCGGTGATCAGCTGTGGCAAGGACAATCTATACGGCCATCCCTCCAGAGAAGTTTTAAAGGCGTTGCAGGAGAGGAACGTTCAGACATTTCGCACGGATGAACAGGGGACAATCGTGGCAATCAGTGACGGGAGAGAGGTGACCTTTGATAAATATTCGGGCGGAAGCTGGAATGCGGGTGTGAAGCCTGAGAAACCGACTGTGGCTGCCAGACCGTCCTACGTTCTCAACGGAGGCACTAAGGAGTTTCATGCGTCCGGCTGCACCGAGATTGATAGTATAGGGGCGGATAATAAGATTTTTTCCGAAACTGCCAGGGAAGAATTGATCAAACAGGGATTCAAGGCCTGTGAGGTGTGTGCACCTTAGTTTAAGCAGTGCCTGTAAATCAAGAAGGAGGAAGATACAATGGATTTTTTTGGAACAATAGGAGATGTTATATCCGGTAAGGGTAAGGAAGCCGCAGATGCAGCCAAGAAATTAGCGGAGGTAACCAGCCTCAAAACGCAGATTGGTACACAGGAGGCTGAGATCAAAAAGAAATATCGTATGCTGGGAGAAGCATATTATGAGGCTTACAAGGATTCGGAGATCACCTGCGAATTTGAGGAGCAGGTGCAGGAAATTCGGGAGGTCAGGGCCGCCATACAGGAACTGGAAAAGAAGGTATACGACCTGAAGGGATGTAAAGAATGTCCCTCCTGTAAGGCGGTGGTAGCTGATGACAGCTGTTTTTGCAGCAAGTGCGGAGCCAGTCTGAAGGAAGAAGGGGACCGGGAGGAGGAAGCAGAGGAGGCTTCCTACACAGAGGTAGAAGAGGATTGCTGTGAATAAATTGTGATTATCAAATAAATCATAAAAACGGCGCCAATGCAGAGAAGTGAGATAAGAAAATACGGAGACGATGCGTCAGGGGAGAAAATATTCCGCCTGTTTCATCGGCTCCGTTTTTGTGTATTATATCTTTTTAAGGGATGTGGGCTAAGAAATTCTAAACTGAAAAAAGTGCCGGGATTTCTTATCTCACCGCCCATTACTGCGGCGGATTCTGATCCTGTGTCTGTGCAGCCGCGGCGGCAGCAATGGCCGCCTGCTGCAATTCCGCCTGCTGCTGTGCAACCACAGGCGCATTGTTGGGATCCGCCATAAAGGCCGGTGTGTGAGGGCAGTAGGAAATGGCAGGAGTCGTTGGTGTATTTGGATCCGCAGTGCCTCCTTCACTTCCCACAACGGCGCCTTCCGGTGTCTGTGTGACGCCCGTCTGCGGAGTGCCGGCACCTCCCGAGGAGAGCGTATTGGAGCCTGACAGCAAAGCCGGATGCTCCGGCGGTATCAGCTCGAAGATACCTTCCGCCTTGAAAGGACAGGTCTCCGAGGCAGGCAGCTGACTGTAAGAACACAGGGTTCCCTGATAATGCACGTTGCAGCTTTCGGAAGGAATGGTTTCCTCCGTAAAGTATTCTGTCCGCAGTGTATGGTCACAGATTCCGGGGATCGGAAGCTTGCCGGATTTGGAGCAGACGGTGGCCTGATACAAGCCCGGAGGTGTAATAAAGGAAGCAGAGGGCAGCTCCTCATGGATCTGAGACATCACCAGACGCCACAGGGTTTTGGAAAGATTTCTTTCCGCAGAGGTACGCAGCCTTGCGTTGTTATCATAGCCGGTCCAGACGGTGGTGGTATAATAGGGTGTATAGCCCGCAAACCAGACGTCGATATCATCAGAGGTGGTTCCTGTTTTTCCTGCAATGGGCATGCCGCCAAAGTTGACGGCGGTACCGGTACCCTTGGTAACCACATCCTGCATGGCACTGGTCAGAAGGAAGGCGGTGGTTTCTCTCAGAACCTGACGGGTTTCGCCGGCTGTATTATCCAGAATCACATTGCCCTGCAAATCCACTACCTTCGTATACAGCTTTGGCTTGTGATAGATCCCCATGTTGGCAATGGTGGCATAGGCTGCATTCAGTTCAATGTTTAATACACCGTCTGTAATGCCTCCGAGTGCAAGGGACTGATGAATGTCGGAGTAGATTTCTCCGTTCACCTCTTTGGACTGATGAATGGTGGTAAAGCCGAATTTCAAAAGATATTCATATCCAAGCTGAGGGGTGATCTGGGTCAGTGTCTTTACGGCCACGATATTCATGGAATCCTCAATCCCTTCCCGCAGAGAGCAGAGACCGCGATATCCCGTATCATACCAGTTGGATACGGGGGTGCCGTCAACATAGTTGAAGGGTGCGTCATTCTGGATCGTAGCCAGGGAAAGTCCTGCGGCATCCAGTGCCGGAGCGTAGGCAGCCACGACCTTAAAGGTAGAGCCCGGAAGGCGGGTGGAGGAGGTGGCACGGTTCAAGGTACGGCTGGCTTCCTTGGGACCTCTTCCGCCTACCATGGCCACCACATGACCGGTGGACTGATCCGCTACCGTCAGAGAGATCTGAGGCTGAGGCGTCAGTTCAATATTTTCTGCCAGGATCTCATCTCCCGGCATCAGGACGGCGGCATGATACTCCTCAATGGCGGCATAAGCATCCTCCTTTGTATCGTAGAGGCGGTTAAAGGAGGACTGGAACTGCTGAAAATAATCCTCGAACATTTCCGAGCTGTGATTTTCCACGTCACCGTTTGCTTTTGTTACGGAAAGCCGGTAATCCAGCAGCCATCTTACATTTTCCGGATAGTTCTCCTCATTGGAGCACACCTCGTCACAGATCCTCTGAATGGCAGGATCCTGAGTGGAGTAGATGCTTAACCCTCCCGTGTACAGCAGCGTATAGGCCTGGGTATCATTGTATCCTGCAGCCAGCAGATCCTCGTAGACCGCTTCTGTAACAGCATCGTCGAAATAGGAGGTGACGGCTGTATCCAGGGTGACGTCATTGGTGCTTTTGATGCGGGAATAGGGGTCATCGGCCATGGCTTCGTCGTATTCTGCCTGGGTGATGTATTCCTGCTCCAGCATATCATCCAGAACCTTTTTTCTTCTTTTGGCATTATCCTCCGGATGGGAAATGGGGTTGTACCGGGAGGGATTCTGGGTAATACCTGCGATAACGGCACATTCCGAAAGGTTCAGCTCGTATACCTGCTTGTCAAAATAGCGCAGAGAAGCAGCCTGGACGCCCAGCGTATTCTGTCCCAGATTGATGGTGTTCATATAGTTCACAAGGATATCGTCCTTGTCCATCTGCTTTTCCAATTCCAGAGCCAGATACTGCTCCTGAAATTTACGCTTGAACTTCTCCGCCATGCCCTCTTCCGATACCCAGTCGGTAAAGACACTGTTTTTAAGAAGCTGCTGGGTAATGGTACTGGCTCCTTCGCTGAATTCGCCGGAGCTGATACCTACCCAGAAGGCACGGATGATACCTTTGATATCGATTCCGTTGTGTTCATAGAATCGTGCATCCTCAACAGCCACGAAGGCGTTTGCAAGATCCTCCGGTATTTTATCCATGCTCACCGGAATACGATTGGAATTGCTGGCTACCAGCTTGGCTGTCTGATTGCCCTCTCTGTCATAAATAAAGCTGGAAAATCTGGTAGGTTCCACCACAACGGTAGAAATATCGGGTGCGGAATCCAGGACTCCCTTGAAAATACCAAAGGCGGCACTGGCACCGATGATCCCGGCTCCGATAAACAATACCAAAAAGGTTTTTAAAAACAAAAGTGTGATCTTATGCCCCCACTTGGTGGATTTGGCATTCAGGAGTTTTTGCTTCTCGACAACACCTTTCTTGCCGTAGTTCATATACTGCGCCTCCTAAAATAAAAGAGTTATATTATCATCCCGAAAAAGGCATTATTTAAAGATTATAGCAAAAATAAAAAGGTAAATAAAGGATTTTCTTAATTATTAAGAATTGTTCACAAAATCTTTCACATTTATGCTTCTTATGTTAAAATGTCATAGATAATCTTTTAAAATGCATGGGATACGGCAGAAAGGCGGCAGGATTGAAGCCGGAAGAGACGAGAACGGCCTACCGCGTGGTGGCAGCGGGCGGTACAGCAGAGATCACGGAAAAGAAATCAAGATTTATTGCCACAGTGCAGCCTGTACATTCACAGGAGGAGGCTGCAGCCTTCGTTGAGAGTATGAGGAAAAAATACTGGGACGCCACCCATAACTGCAGTGCCTATGTTATCGGAAGGCAGGGAGAGATCAAAAGAAGCAGTGACGACGGAGAGCCTTCAGGAACGGCCGGTCGTCCCATGCTGGAGGTACTTTTGGCGCAGGAGCTCTGTGACGTGGCCGTAGTGGTGACCCGGTATTTCGGGGGGACATTGCTGGGAACAGGAGGCCTGATTCGTGCCTACGGGAGGGCGGTACAGGAAGGACTGGCGGCCAGCCGGATCAGCACCATGACGCCGATGATCCTTATCCGGCTTGGGATGGAGTATTCTTTTGTGGGGAAGATCAAAGCCGTGCTGGCTCGGGAGGAGGCCGTTGTTTTGGAAGAAAGCTATACCGATTCCGTTGCTATGAACGTGGCCGTTGTGGATGAGAAAAAAGAGCAGCTGCTGAAGGAATTGACGGAAGCCACGGGCGGAAGGATTGAAACAGAAGAAAAAGAGATGACGTATCTGGCACTGTAGTCTGAGAATCTGCAAGGAAAAAGGAGGTGGTTTTGTGCATCACAGTCATAGGGAAAACAGCAAGGATGCCCCTGAACCCGGGCGAAGTATGCATCCAACCACGAAAGGAGAATTGCAATGGACCAGACGAGAGTATCCGCTCACATCAGGGAGCTTTTGGAGAGCAAGCAGTATACGGCTCTGCGTCAGTACTTAAGAGAGCTGAACGAGGTAGATATTGCGGCGGTTACGGAAGAACTGGAAGAAGAGGAGATGCTGAAGGTGTTCCGGATCTTTCCCAAGGATACAGCCGCCAGCGTATTTTCTTATATGGAGGTGGAGAATCAGCAGTATATCATCACTTCCCTTTCCGAAAAGGATGCCGCAGGTATTATTGATAACCTGTGGGCAGACGACGCCACCGACCTGCTGGAGGAAATGCCTGCCAATATGGTAAAAAAACTGCTGGCAGCAGCCAGTCCGGAGACAAGGAGGGATATTAACCACCTGCTTCGTTATCCGGAGGATTCCGCGGGAAGCATCATGACTGTGGAATTTGTGGATCTGAAGGAGAATCTGACGGTGGCACAGGCCATTCAGAAGATACGGAAGGTAGGGGTGGACAGTGAGACCATCAACATCTGCTATGTGCTGGACAGCAGCAGGCGGTTGATCGGCACCGTGGCTCTTCGGTATTTACTGTTGAGCGATGAGGATGCCGCCATCGGTGATATCATGGAGGAGCACGTCATCTCCGTCAATACGCTGATGGATCAGGAGGCGGTAGCCAGAACCTTTCAAAAATACGACTTTGTAGCCATGCCGGTGGTGGACAATGAAAACCGGCTGGTGGGAATCATTACGGTAGACGATATCGTGGATATTCTGCAGGAAGAGGCCACGGAGGATATTGAAAAAATGGCGGCTATCGTGCCCTCTGATAAGCCCTACATGAGGACAGGGGTATGGGAGACATGGAAGAAGCGCATTCCCTGGCTGATCCTTTTGATGGTATCCGCCACCTTTACCCAGAGAATCATCAATTCCTTTGAAAGTGCCTTAAGTGCCTGTGTGGTATTGACCGCATATATCCCGATGCTGATGGGAACGGGAGGCAATGCGGGAGGGCAGGCCAGCGGAACCATCATCCGAGGTCTTTCTCTTCATGAAATCGAGTTTTCGGATGCATTCCGGGTGGCCTGGAAGGAATGTCGTGTGGCTGCCTTGTGCGGACTGACTCTGGCGGCAGCCAATTTTATCAAATTGATGCTGTTTGATCGATTGGAACTGCAGGTGGCAGTGGTCATCAGCATTACACTGCTTGCTACCATTCTTCTTGCCAAGGTGGTAGGCAGCATGCTCCCTATGCTGGCGCAGAAGCTGGGCTTTGACCCGGCGGTGATGGCCAGTCCTTTTATCACCACCATTGTGGATGCGCTGTCTTTGCTGATTTATTTTCAGGTGGCTGCTACATTGCTGCATCTTGGATAAAACTAGGAAAAAGAAGAGGAGATAAAACAGATGAAACTGGTATCGTGGAATGTAAACGGAATCAGAGCCTGCGTGACCAAGGGCTTTGTGGAAAGCTTTCGGGAAATTGATGCGGATGTTTTCTGCATTCAGGAAAGCAAGCTGCAGGAGGGGCAGATCGAGCTGGAGCTGCCCGGCTATTATCAATACTGGAATTATGCGGTGAAAAAGGGATATTCGGGAACGGCTGTCTTTACCAAGGAGGAGCCCCTGTCTGTCTCCTACGGCATGGGAATTGAGGAACATGATCAGGAGGGCAGGGTGATTACCCTGGAATTCTCTGATTTTTATCTGGTTAATGTCTATACCCCAAACTCTCAGGAGGGGCTGGCCAGACTGGACTACCGGATGAAGTGGGAAGCAGATTTTCTTTCGCATTTGAAGAAGCTTACGGAGCATAAGCCGGTGGCAGTCTGCGGGGATATGAATGTGGCTCACAAGGAGATCGATCTGAAAAATCCCAAAAACAACCGAAGGAATCCCGGATTTACGGATGAAGAAAGGGAGTGTATGACGAAGCTGCTGTCCCAAGGCTTTATCGATACCTTCCGGTATTTCTATCCGGATCGGGAGGGGATCTATTCCTGGTGGTCCTATCGTTTTCAGTCCAGAGCCAAGAATACAGGATGGCGCATCGATTATTTTCTGGCCTCCCAAGGTCTGGAAGGAAGACTGAAAGACGCTGATATTCTCACGGACGTGATGGGAAGCGATCACTGTCCCGTGGTACTTGAGCTGGTGTAAAAGAAGAGGGAGTATATGATTTACAGAGAGTTTCAAAATTTGAAGCTATCGGCACTGGGCATGGGATGCATGCGCCTTCCCGTTAAGGAAAGTAATCGTGATATTGATACAGACGCGGTCAAGAGGATGATAGCCTATGCATTGGAAAAGGGCATCAATTATTTTGACACGGCGTGGGGATATCACGGCGGAGAGTCGGAAACGGTTTTGGGCAAGCTTTTAAAAGAATATCCTCGAGACAGCTTTTATCTGGCAACCAAGTTTCCCGGATATGATGTCAGCAACATGAACAAGGTAGAGGAGGTTTTTGAAGAGCAGCTGAGGAAATGTCAGGTGGCGTATTTTGATTTTTACCTGTTCCACAATGTGTGTGAGCTGAACATTGATGCTTATTTAAATCCGGAGTTTGGAATCCTTAAATACCTGCGGGAACAGAAGAAAAACGGTCGAATCCGTCATCTGGGATTTTCCACCCATGGCACCCTGGATACGATGAAACGCTTTCTGGATGCCTATGGAGAAGAACTGGAATTTTGCCAGATTCAGTTAAATTGGCTGGATTGGAAGATGCAGAATGCAAAGGCGAAGGTAGAGCTTCTGGAAAAGTACAAGCTTCCCGTTTGGGTCATGGAGCCTGTACGGGGAGGAAAGCTTGCCAATATCGAAGAAGCGTATGAAGCACAGCTGAGAGCGATCCGCCCAAAGGCAACCGTTGTAGAATGGGCATTTCGGTTCCTGCAGTCGATTCCTTCTGTCACAATGACACTTTCGGGAATGTCGAATTTGGAACAGCTGAAGGAGAATATTTCGATCTATGAGACGGAAGAGCCCCTGAGGGAGGATGAAACAAAGAAGCTGTTTGAGGTGAGTGCGGCAATGACTGCAAAAAGCACGTTGCCTTGCACCGGCTGTCACTATTGTACCTCTCACTGTCCCATAGAGCTGGGAATACCGGAGCTGATAGAGCTTTATAATGAACATGTGTATGACGGAGGCAGTTTCCTGGCACCTATGGCGGTGGGCGCACTTCCGGATGAGAAAAAACCTTCTGCCTGTCTTGGATGCAGGGCCTGTGAAGCGGTATGTCCCCAGAATATCAAAATCAGTGAAATGATGAGTGATTTTGTGGAAAGATTGAAATAAGGAGAAGGATGGACAGCGGTTGTATGACAGTTTGTGTGAATTGCGGAGCTTCATTTGAGGAAACCATGCCGGAATGCCCTTATTGCGGTCACATGTACGAAGCGGGCGCACAGCGGGAGTATATGGATCAGCTGCAGGAGCTGAAGGAGGAGCTGTCAGATGTAACGGAGGAATCCCACAGACTGTATCGGGAGGAAAGAAACAGGATTCTGAAAAAAGTTCTGCAGATCATGGGCGGAGCCTTTCTTATCATCGGCGGGTTGACCCTGCTTATGACGGGGCTTGTCCGATGGATTGACAGCGGTTTTGGGGAATCGGACACAAAGGCGGAGCTGATTTGGCAGAATGCCAACTTTCCGAAGCTGGATGCCTGGTATGAGGAAGGGGATTACGACGCCATTCTGTCCTTTTACGACAAGCTGCTTCAAACAGAAGAAAAGGGATATACGGCCATCTACGGATGGGATCATATGATGCTTGTATGGGACTATGAAATGTATGCCGGAGCCATCCGGATTCGGGATGCCTTAAGAGCAGGGGAGACACTTTCTTCCTACGAAGCCAGAGAGGCGGTTTCCTGTGCCATGGAGCTTGTCTATTTTAAGAATCCGGCCATGTACGGAGAAGAAGAGAAAGCGGTACTGGAGGGCTGGCAGCGGAAGATGCGGGAGTTTCTGTTGGGAGAGCTGGGATTTGACGAGGCAGAGGCAGACAGACTGTATGAGAAAATCAATCGGGACGGCTATTTGGATTACCAAAAATGTGATGAATACACAGACAAAATAGCGGAACGTTTCGGATCGGGAGATACATAACTATGAAATGCAAAGGGTGCGGCAGCAATTTGAGTATTCAGGATGAGGTCTGCGGTTCTTGCGGACTGGAAAATCCTCAATACAAAAAACACCGGGAGGAAATGCGAAGATTCCGTAAGGAATATGATTCCACCAGAGAGGCAGTCCTGAGAAAGAGCCGTCACATGGGCGGTGTCACCCTGAGGGTTACGATCATTGCGGTTCTTGTGACGTTGATTCTGATCAGCTGGGTGCTGGCAGCCAACGCCTGGAATATCGGGTACTTTATCAGAGAAAGACAGGTGGCCGGAGAGTGGGAAAAGCACGGAGAGATGCTGCATACACTGGAGGAGAGCGGAGAATATTTTGCGCTGGCGGCTTATTACGACGAACATTCTCTGTATCAGTGTGAGCAATTGGAGGAGTATAACGCAGTGTATCAGGCATGCCGAAACTATGCGTATTGCTATGAGTATCTGATGCAGCTGCAAAATGAGGATGATTACACACCCAGGGAAGATACCATTGGGTATTTTTGCGACAGTCTGGACTATCTGTATGAAAATATGGTGCAGGAAGAGTATGATCCGCCGGAATGGTATGAAGGACTGCATAAAGCTACGCTGGAACAGATCACGTACGAGATCCGGGTTCTGCTGATGGCTTATGCCAAAATTCCTGCGGAAGTTGCCGGACAATTTCCTGAGCTGAGTACCGGTAGACGATTGGTGGAGATAGAAAGGGGGCTGGGGATATATGAAGATTAAGAAGCTGGCCTTTCCTATTGTGATAGGGATCCTGTCTGTGGTATTTGTTGTTTCGCTGCTGGTCTGCGTCGCAGCATTTTGGTCCGAACTTAGCTACGCCCGGGGGTATGTAACAGAGCCGGATAGCTTTTATTACAGTCTTCAGGATTCGGATTACAGCCGGGTGTTGGACGGTATGTACCGCAACAAAGCAGCCGGTGTGGAAGAGACGGCAGAGTATCGGGAGATTTATGCGGTGGCATTGTATTTTGAGGCTGCCTCCTATTATAAGGCTTACGGTGAGGCGGGAGATATTGCCTCTGCAGAAAGAGAAAAGGCGGTGATGGAGGCGCAGATTCCCCTGATGGGAGAGCTTTCTTATGCGGTGGAGGATATCCACCGACAGTTGGGAATTGTGTCTTTTGAGGATACTTGACAAGAAGAATGGAAGCCACAGTGTTGCAGGGAGGAGAAAGCGTATGAAATTTGTCATTCAGAGAGTCAGTGAGGCCTCTGTTGCCGTAGAAGGAAAGGAAATCAGCAGGATCGGCAAAGGATTTCTCGTATTGGTGGGAATCTGTGAGAAGGATACACCGGAGCTGGCGGATAAAATGATAAAAAAGATGGTCGGCTTAAGAATCTTTGAGGATCATGAGGGGAAGACCAATCTCAATCTGGAAACGGTACAGGGAGAACTGCTTCTGGTGTCCCAGTTTACACTGTATGCCGATTGCCGCAAGGGGAATCGCCCCAGTTTTATCAAAGCAGGTGCGCCGGATCGGGCAGAAGAATTATACAATTATATTTTGGACGCCTGCAGACAGCAGACAGGACGGGCGCAGGGCGGACAGTTTGGCGCCCACATGGAGATTTCGCTGATAAATGACGGTCCCTTTACCGTGATCCTTGACAGCGAAGAGTTGTTCGGTCAGCCTTAGGGCAACGCTGATTTAATCGGCATTTCCTTAGAGAGCCTTTAATTGTTGAGGGATGGAGTATTTTTGCAGAAGGTATTGACAAAAGAGCAGTAGAGTGGTAAGATGTAGTTCGTTGGTTATGACAACCATATAGTTAGTTCGGGGTGTGGCTCAGGTGGTAGAGCGCTACTTTAGGGAAGTAGAGGCCGCAAGTTCAAGTCTTGTCACTCCGATGGTTTAAAAGTGTGGGAATGCCTGGGAAATGGGCATTCCCGCTTTTTCTTTTTATTTCGTTCGGGGTGCAAATCCCGATACTATTAAAGAAGCAGAAAGGAAAAACAGATGCACAAAGAGAATTCCGACACAGATACACGGAACAGAAGTAAAAAAAAATCCGGGAGCCGCTGCCCTGTCAGTCATCGCTGCGGCGGGTGCCAGTGGATTGATATGCCTTATGAGCAGCAGCTGATAAAAAAACAGAAGAGGCTGAAAGAACTGTTATCTCCCTTTGGAAGGATAGATCCCATCCTGGGAATGGAGAAACCGGAACATTATCGCAATAAGGTACACGGAGCCTTTGGATTGGATCAAAAAAAGCAGCCCATTGCCGGTATTTATGAGGAAAAAAGCCATCGGATCATTTCCGTGGAACACTGTTACCTTGAGAATGAACAGGGTACAGCGATTATTCAGACTGTTCGGAACCTGCTTCGTTCTTTTAAGATTAAGGTATACGATGAGGATACAGGCTACGGGTTGCTGCGGCATGTTTTGGTACGCGTAGGAAAACGGACGGGAGAGATCATGGTGGTACTGGTATTGGCTTCGCCCATTCTGCCTTCCAAGAATAATTTTGTAAAGGCGCTGTGCAGTCGCCATCCCGAGATTACTACGGTAGTGATCAATGTGAATGACCGTCGTACCAGCATGGTGCTGGGAAACCGTGATATAGTTGTGTATGGTAAGGGTTATATTGAGGATGTTCTGTGCGGAAAACGATTTAAGATTTCCCCCCGCTCTTTCTATCAGATTAACTCCGTGCAGACGGAGCTTCTGTATGAACGTGCCGTAGCCTACGCAGGATTAACGGGGAAAGAAACAGTGCTGGACGCCTACTGCGGTATCGGTACCATTGGGCTGGTAGCTGCAGACAGGGCAAAGCAGGTCATCGGAGTGGAACTGAATAAGGAAGCGGTGAGAGATGCTATTTCCAACGCTGCTATAAACAAAGTTGGCAATATTGCGTTTTACCAACAGGATGCAGGAGAGTTTCTGGGACAGCTGGCAGAACAGAAGATATCCCCGGATGTGATCTTTATGGATCCTCCGCGGGCAGGCAGCTGTGAAGCCTTTCTGAATGCGGCAGCAGCCTGTGGTTCTCCCAGGATTGTATATATCTCCTGCAATCCGGAGACATTGGCCAGGGATCTGCAGTTTCTGGTGAAAAAAAAGTATCGGGTAGAACGGATGCAGGGGGTGGATATGTTCCCGTTTACGGAGCATGTGGAGACGGTATGCTTGTTGTCCAAACTAAACGCGAAACAACATATCGAGATTGATCTGAGAATGGACGAATTGGATCTGACTGACGCAGAGAAGAAAGCCACTTATCAGCAGATTCAGGAATACTTGTTAACGCAAAAGGGATTAAAGGTCAGTACCTTATGTATTGCTCAGGTGAAACAGAAATGCGGTATTATTGAAAGGGAAAGTTACCGGAAGTCTGCATCAGAAAATGCAAAGCAGCCTCAGTGTACGAAGGAGAAGGAAGAAGCAATTATGGAGGCGTTTCGGCATTTTGGGATGATTTAAGGAATAATTCGCTATGGCTTAGCTTCGTAGAAGAAAGACAAAAGTAAATCTCGGATATGCTGCAATTAAACTAGCAGTATAATTGACACCTCATTCAATATGTGGTAATGTCAAAATAGAAAAATTTGAAAGGAGACTGACGGCATGAGTATGAGCAAGATGTTAATCAGGAAAATTGAATATAGTGTTAAGTCAGTCTGCTGTGAATAATCATATTCATGAGTTTCTTTTTGCTGTATAGTTTTGCATGAATAGCAATTATATGAAAACGTGTAATGGACCACAGTTTATAAGGCTGTGGTCTTTTTGTATGCTTTTTTACCACGGCAGACGTTTGAGCATGGAGGAACAGAATGGATAAGAAAAATATATATTTTATTGGCGGCTCACCATGTGCAGGAAAGAGTACGGTAGCTGAATATCTGTCACAAAAGTATGGTATGTATTATTTCAAGGTGGATGATCAGTTGGACAGATATGTGGAGATGGGAGCAAAAAAAGGATTGGAAATGTGTGCTATGTTCAGCTGCCTGAATGCAGATCAGACCTGGATGAGAGATCCGCAAGTACAATGCAGGGATGAACTTGCATGGTATGAAGAAGTTTTTGAATTTTTCCTGGAGGATATCGAGAAACTGCAGGTCGATAGACCTGTTATTACAGAGGGAGCCGCATTCCTGCCGGTTTTAATGAAGAAGATCGGCGTGGCGCAAAATCGGTATATTTCCATCACACCTACAGCGGAGTTCCAGCTTTGTCATTATAAGCAGCGTCATTGGATTCCCTATATTCTGGCCGACTGTAAAGATAAGGAAAAATGCTATGAAAATTGGATGAATCGCGACATTTTGTTTGCCGGGGATGTGCGGCGGCAATGTGCTCAGGAGAACTATCGGTCCGTGGTAAATGATGGAAGTCGCTCGATTGAAGAAATGCGGGCATTGGTAATTGAACATTTTGAACTTGATAAAGGAGAAATATATGCTGAATAATAAAGGATTTGATTTATGGGCGGATGATTATGACAAAAGTGTTGGCGTATCCGATGAGGATGGAACCTATCCTTTTGCCGGTTACAAAGAGATTTTAAATGAAATTTATAACAGAGTACTGACTGGTTCTGTACACAAAGTGCTGGATATTGGATTCGGAACAGGAACACTTACTACCAAACTCTATGATCAGGGATGCACCATTTGGGGGCAGGATTTTTCTGAGAGAATGATTGAACTGGCGCAAAAGAAAATGCCGGACGCAAAGCTGTTCCAGGGGGATTTTTCAAAAGGTCTGGTAAAAGCTTTAAAACAGCAGAAATATGATGCCATTATCGCAACGTATTCTTTGCATCATTTATCAGATGAACAGAAAGTTACTTTTCTGAAAGAGTTGATCTCACTGTTGCATGAAGATGGATGTATTTATATAGGAGATGTGGCATTTGAAAACCGTTCGAAGCTGAAAAGCTGTATGGATGAAGTTGGAGAAGAATGGGACTGTGACGAGATTTACTTTGTTTATGATGAATTGCACGAAGTGTTTCCACAAATGGAATTTGAACAGGTATCTTTTTGTGCAGGAATCTTATCTTTGCAGAGACAGGTTCTTAAATAAGGAGCATAAAAATGAAGATTTATTTTTAACCAAAGAAGATGAACTCTGGGAACACGTGATCGATTATACAAGGCATTGTTCATGGATTGCTGGAAAAGGTCTTGCATATGCGATGAAGCAAGATGCTTTTAGGGACTGGGAAAGGGTGCTGATTGCCTTAGATGAGGAACGTATTATCGGATTTTGTACAGTCTCGAAAACCGATTGCATTCCCCGTTTGAAGTATACGCCATTTATCGGATATTTGTTCGTGGATGAGGAATATCGGGGGCAATGTTTAAGTGAAGACATTATACATTGTGCCATGGATTATCTGAAAAAAGAAGGGTTCGATAAAGTTTATTTGATTAGCGATCATGAGAATTTTTATGAAAAATATGGTTTTTCAGTGATTGAAAATGTAATGTCGCCGTGGGGAAAAGTGCAGAAAGTTTATGTTCATCATATGCGAGAATATGATGATAAGTCAATAAAACTGGTCGATAACGAATTAACTGCAGAAGAATATATAGAGTTAAGCGCTGCGGTTGAATTTTATAAAC
>JAFQLB010000081.1 GCA_017396675.1 Lachnospiraceae bacterium | reverse complement strand
CTATGACCTGCCCATTGTGGGATACGGAAACGGTATCGTAAATACACTTCGTATCTGGGATGCACAGCCGGTAGAATGCTTCCAGCTGGATTCTTTTGATAAAGGTGACTACCGCAAGGCAGTTGAGCAGGAAAATCTGGCAAGAAATATTGTAGAAGTATTATATCCCAATGACAATCATTATGCGGGAAATGAGCTGCGTCTGAAACAGCAGTATTTCTTTATTTCTGCATCAGTGCAGGAAGCTGTTGCAAAATATATGAGAAACCATTCAGATGTACGTAAGTTCCATGAAAAAGCAGTATTCCAGTTAAATGATACCCATCCTACCGTAGCAGTAGCAGAATTGATGCGTGTGTTAATGGATGAATATTATCTCACATGGGATGAAGCATGGGAAGTGACGACAAAGACCTGTGCTTATACAAACCATACAATTATGTCAGAAGCTCTGGAAAAATGGCCTATTGAGCTGTTCTCCAGACTGCTTCCCCGTATATATCAGATTGTGGAAGAAATTAACCGCAGATTTATTTTGAAAATACAGGAAAAATATCCAGGTGACCAGAACAAGATTGCGAAAATGGCAATTGTTTATGACGGTCAGGTAAAAATGGCACATCTGGCTATTGCAGCAGGGCATTCCGTAAATGGTGTAGCCCGCCTGCATACAGAAATCTTAAAGAAACAGGAGCTTCGGGATTTCTATGAAATGATGCCGGAGAAGTTCAACAATAAAACCAATGGAATTACCCAGAGACGTTTCCTGCTTCACGGCAATCCACTGCTGGCAAACTGGGTAACTGAAAAGGTGGGAAGTGACTGGATTACTGACCTTTCTGCGATTGACAAGCTGGCACTTTATGCAGAGGATGCAAAATCCCAGCATGAATTTATGAATATAAAATATCGAAATAAAGTGCGTCTGGCATCCTATATCAGAGAGCATAACGGCATTGAAGTGGACCCTCGTTCCATCTTTGATGTACAGGTAAAGAGACTGCACGAGTACAAGAGACAGCTGCTGAACATATTGCATGTGATGTACCTGTACAATCAGCTGAAGGATAATCCGGATATGGAATTTTATCCCAGAACCTTTATTTTCGGGGCAAAAGCGGCCGCAGGCTATAAGACGGCCAAGCTCACCATCAAGCTGATCAACGCCGTGGCGGAGGTGATCAACAAGGATCCTGAATTACAGGGAAAAATGAAGGTAGTATTTATTGAAAATTACCGTGTTTCCAACGCGGAATGGATCTTTGCGGCAGCAGATGTATCGGAGCAGATTTCCACCGCCAGCAAGGAGGCCTCCGGTACCGGCAATATGAAATTCATGCTGAACGGAGCCATTACCCTTGGAACTATGGACGGAGCCAATGTGGAAATTGTGGAAGAGGTGGGAGAAGAAAATGCTTTCATCTTCGGTCTGCGTTCCGAGGAAGTCATCCGCTATGAGAATCAGGGCGGTTATGATCCCATGGAGATCTTCAACCATGATGCGGATATCAGAAAGGTATTGATGCAGCTGATCAACGGTACTTATTCCAAGGATGATCCGGAACTGTTCAGACCGCTGTACAACTCCCTGTTAAATACCCTGGAAAGCTCTGTGGCAGACCGTTATTTTATCCTGAAGGATTTTAAGGCCTATGCAGAAGCACAGAAAAGGGTTGAAGCTGCCTACATGGATGAAGCGGCATGGGCAAAAAGCGCGATTCTGAACGTAGCCTGCTGCGGTAAATTTACCTCCGACAGAACCATACAGGAGTACGTGGATGATATCTGGCATTTGGACAGGGTGATACTTTCGGAATAAAAACAGCCGATTAAAAGGCAGATGATGGGGGACTGTCAGAAAGAGACAGTCCCCCATTCATTGTTATGCAAACCGCCGGACAGGCCTGAGGCAGAAATCATAATCGTCCGTATCGTTCTGTTATGGTACGGATTTTTTGCGCCAGCCGGTCACTGAACATATCGGCACCGGCCCTCCAGGTCCAGTTTTGCTTGCTGAGAAGTCCGGGAGTGTTCATTCTGGCTTCTTTGCCCAGTTCCAGATAATCCTGCATTTGAATGATGCAAAGCCTGGAAACACTTCCCATGCAGCCTCGGATCATGCCCCAGACCAGACCCTCCTCCCGGTGCAGACCAAGATAAGCCTTGGCACTCTGCACATCCTTTGGTGCAGCGTCGGAAAACCACTGCTTTAAAGTGAGATTATCATGAGTGCCGGAATAGCAGACGGAGTTTACGGGATAGAGATGGGGAAGATAATCTCCCGCCTCTCTGCTGTCAAAGGCAAATTGTATGACTTTCATACCGGGCCATCCGGAGTCTTGCTGCAATTGCTTTACTTCCGGTGTCAGGAATCCCAGATCCTCCGCGATAAACTCCGTATCCGGCAATGCCTGCTGAATGGTTTGGATAAACTCCCTGCCTGGACCTGGCGCCCATTTGCCGTTGATGGCCGTGCTCTCATCGGCGGGTACAGACCAATAGCCCTCGAAACCGCGAAAATGATCCAGTCGAATCACATCATATCGCTGCGCGGCAGCCTTCAGTCTTCGGATCCACCATTCATAGCCGGTTTCATGAATTTTGTTCCAGTCATACAGCGGATTGCCCCAAAGCTGTCCGTTAGCGGAAAAGGAATCCGGAGGACAGCCCGCCACCCGTGCGGGCCGCCTGTGGTCATCCAGCTGGAACAATTGGTAATTGGACCATACGTCGGCGGAGTCCAGAGGTACATAGATGGGAACATCACCAATGATGCGAATTCCTTTTTCCGAGGCGTAGCGTCGCAGGTTTGTCCATTGCAGATAAAACTCATATTGGAGAAAATACTGAAACTCAATTTCCCCAGCCGATGTTTGACGATATTGTTCAAGCGTTTCGGGACGGCGCAAACGGAATTCTTCCGGCCAATCCTGCCAGCAGCAGCCGTTAAAGTGTTCCTTAAGAGCCATAAAAAGAGCATAATCGGGCAGCCAGTCTGCGTTGTCATTTAAAAACTTCCGATAATTTGCATCGGGAGAAAACCTTTGAAATGCCTGCTTCAATACTTTGGGTCGATTCCTGTACAGGCATCCGAAATCTACTTTTTCCTCCTCGTCAAACCATCTGAAGAATTGTATTTCCTTCCCGGTCAGAAGCGCCTGCCCTATCAGCAGCTCCGGATCAATAAAGTAGGGATTTCCGGCAAAGGTGGAAAAGGATTGATAGGGTGAATCTCCGTAGCCCGTAGGAGAGAGTGGCAGAAGCTGCCAGTAGGCTTGACCGCCGGCGTGTAAAAAATCAATGAAGTCGTAGGCATATTTTCCGAAGGTACCGATTCCGTAAGGACCGGGAAGAGATGAAATATGCATTAAAATACCGCTTTTTCTCATGAGAGACCTCTTTTGATATTAATTGTGATTCTCCTCCAGTCTGTGGGTGCTTTCCCTCTGATGAAGGAGAAAAGGAATGGATTCGTGCAAGGGGACGCCGCCCTGTTCAATACTGTTCAGGAGAATCTCCACACTGCGTCTGGCCAGCTGCTTCACATCCTGACTGATGGTAGCCAGCTGAGGGATCAGATAAGAACCCAGGGGAAGACCGTCGAAGCCGATTACCGAGACATCCTCCGGTACGCGAAGACCGTGATCCCACAGTGCCCGGATCGCCCCTATAGCCATGACGTCCGCTTCTGCCAGAAGAGCAGTAAACTTGCGGCCTATGGACAGCAGGGACTGAGTGGCGTCATAACCGTCCTGATAGGAAAAACGTACGCCCCGGTAATCCAGAGTTGCGTCAAATTGGATGCCATGCTCCTGAAAGGATTGAAGATACCCTTCGTAACGAAGACGACCGGTATCGGAAAGCTCCCGATCGCCCCCGACGATGACAAATTGCCGATGTCCCAGGGCGATAAGCGCATCTGCGGCACATCGTGCAGCCTGTCTGTCATCCGTGTATACACTGGACAGATTGGGAAAGGAGAGGGAAGAGGCATTGTTGGTAATCAGAACACAGGGCAGGTGGATTCTGGAAAAATCCTGTTTGAAATTCTGTATGTTTCCGCCCAGAAACAAGATTCCCAGATATTTTCTTTCCCTGCACAGCTGTACTGCCCGCAGAACCTCATTGCTGTCCTCATCCATATAATCCACATGGAGAGGATAGCGGGTATCGGCAAGAAAGCCCTGCAGGCTTTCCAGAAGTTCGCTGAAAAGCTCGTTGAAAGTACCTTTTACCACCACAAGGATGGTGGTGGCATACTGTTGTTTCAGGTTTTTGGCATTGACATTTGGCTGAAATCCGGTGCGGATGGCAGCGTCCTGAATGGCCCTCCGGGCTTTTTCGCTTACATTGGGATGATGATTTAAAACGCGGGAAACCGTACCTACGGAATAACCGGTTTGGGCTGCCAAATCCTTAATCGTCATGGGAGTTCCTCCTCTTTTTATCCCTTTACGGCGCCTGCGGCAACACCTTTGATAATGTGCTTCTGGCAGAAAATGTACACTACAATGATGGGAATGATACTGAGCATGATCACTGCCATGGTAGCGCCAAGATCAACGGTGCCGTAGCTTCCCTTCAGGTATTGGACATGAATGGGAATGGTCATATACTTGGTTCGATCCAGTACCAGATACGGAAGAAGATAGTCATTCCATACCCACATGATCTCCAGGATTCCGACACTGATCAAAGTGGGCTTTAACATGGGAAGGACGACAGTAAAAAACATGCGCAAAGGTCCGCAGCCATCAATGGCTGCTGCTTCTTCAATTTCCAGTGGGAGTCCCTTGATAAAGCCCGTAAACATGAAAATGGCAAGTCCCGCGCCAAACCCCAGATAAATAAAGGGAATGGTATAAGGAGTATTCAGTTTCAGCCGGTCGGCGGTAAAGGTCAAAGTGAACATGACCATCTGGAAGGGCACGATCATGGAAAAGAGGCACAAATAGTAAAAAATCCTTGCAAAAGAACTTTGCACACGAGCAATATACCATGCTGCCATGGGCGTGCATACCAGAATCAGAGCCACCGACATGACCGTAATAAACAGACTGTAAAAAACGGACTGCAAAAAGGGATAGTTACCAAAGGTCATTCCCTTAATATAGTTATCAAGTCCCACAAAGCTTTCCGCGTTGGGAAGGGCAAAAGGCTCCAGATTAACAAATGAATTGGCCTTGAAGGAGTTGATCAGCACTTCCACAACGGGTATGATCCAGATAACGGAAAGCAGGGCAAAAAAGGCGGTGAGCAGCGTGCTGCCCGCAGAATACTGTTTTTTCATCACTGCTGCACCTCCTTTCTGGATGTAGCGGTCTGCTGTGCGATGGCGAGAACGGCTACCAGAAGGAAGAAGACGACGGCTTTTGCCTGTGCTGCGCCATGCCAGCTCTTATTGATATTATAAGTCGAATAAATATTCAGGGCAAGAAGCTCTGTGGCATTGATTTTGGAACCGTTTTCCATGATGCTGGGAAGACCGCCGGTGAGTGCCAGGTTCTGGTCAAAGAGCTTAAAGGAATTCGTCAGCGTCAGAAAAGTACAGATTGTAACGGAGGGCATCACATTGGGAATAATGACCCGGAACAGGGTCTGCCTTTTGTCTGCACCGTCAATGGAAGCTGCTTCCAGCATATCTTCGGGAACAGCCTGAAGCCCGGCGATATAAATGATCATCATATATCCAATCTGCTGCCATGCCACCAGAATCACCAAGCCCCAGAAGCCATAGCTTGCATCTGCGGTAAGATAGGTGTTGTAGGCTTTCAGCACACCGTCAAAAATCATGCTCCAGATATAACCAAGTACTACGCCGCCGATCAGGTTGGGCATAAAAAATACGGTACGGAACAAATTGGCACCGCGCATTTTTTGAGTCAGAGCATAGGCAATCAGAAAGGCGACTACATTGATCAGGATAATGGATACCACGGCGAAAGCGGCAGTGTTGCGAAAAGCATTGGCAAAGCCTGCGTCGGAAAAGGCTTTGACATAGTTTGTAACTCCCACCCACTGGGCATCGGCAGGCGTGTTGAAATTGCAAAAGGACAGATAGATTCCCTGCAAAAAAGGCCAGATGAAACCGATGCAAAATGCAAGAAAGGTAGGAAGGATGAAAAAAGGTGCACACCTCTGAATGGGGCGTCGCAGCAGGATTCCGTTAAGTGCTGCCTTATCGTTTGTTTTGTTTTTTTTCTTCAACGCAGGTGACCTCCCTCGTATTAAAATAATCATTACGGTTCCTCGAAAGGGAATGTATACGGTTGACGGAGATTCTAAAAAGGACGGGCTGAAAGCCCGCCCTCTTTTATATGGGATGCTTATAAAATTAAGTACTCCGGACAGCCTGTTTATCCGTTCTGGATGGTGTACTCATAAGCCCATCCGTCGACGAATGCTTCTACCACCTTTGCCCAGTTTGCATCACTCTGATCTGCAGAGTAGGCAGCGAGAGCTGTTACAACGGTTGCTCTCCAGTCGTCAACATTAGGCGTATGGTTGAATGCCCAGGTTACGGTATATTTGCCGTCGGCAAGCAGCTCGTTGGCATCGGCAAAGAATACGTTTTCGGGTGTCTTGGCGTTCTTAAAGGGAATAGGGCCGAACTGCTCTGCCATCATCGTGGTACCCTCCTCAGAGGTGACCACCCAGTGTACAAAGTCCAGAGTAGCCTGTATATTTTCTTCGGAAGCCTGAGAGTTGACTGCCCAACAGTTCTCGGTACCGGAACAGAGACCGGCTTCTTCTTCACCTTCAACGCCGCAATAAATAGGAATCATGGCCAGATTGGCGGGATCCATACCATAGGTTTCACCTACCAGATTGGCATATTCCCAGGAACCCTGCTGCCAGAAAACAACTTCACTATTTCCGAACTGCGCCTGAGAATGATCGCCGGTGTAGGTGGTCAATCCGGTGGGATCGGCAGCTGCGGTATTGATGTACAGATCCCAGATATTTCTGTAGTTGTCCAGATAAGCCCCGGTAATGGTAGCGGGCTGTGCCGTTACACCGTCATCACGGAATTCGTAGTACAGAGGCATATTTGCCAGATGTCCGGAGAATCTCCAGGAAGAGGAGCTGTCCAGACCTGCGGAGGCAAATGCGTCAAAACCAAGCTCGGAAGCGCGGTCATGGATATCATGGGCAATTTCGGAAAGAGAAGCAAAATCCGTAATGTCGGACAGAGCATAGCCGGCTTCTTCCAGAAGTGCGGTATTAACGATAATTCCGAAGCATTCGTAGCAGTAGCCGATAGCCTTTACCGCACCGGTTTCGTCGGTCAGATTGAAGTCGGAGGTTGTCATTTCCGCAAGAACGTCTGTACCGGTCAGATCCAGACAGTAGTCGTTCCAGTCGATCAGCCCCTGTGCATTTCCACACTGAAACAGTGTGGGAGCCTCTGTCTTGGCCATTTCAGCAGTGAGGGTATCGGAGTAGGTGCCGGAGGCGGCGGTAACAACCTTTACGGGAACACCGGTCTGCTCGGTGTAAAGAGCAGCCAGATCCTGCCATGCCTGATCGGCTTCGGGCTTAAAGTTAAGATAGTAGACAGAACCTGCCGCTTCGGCAGTGCTTTCTTCGGCCGGAGCAGTCTCGGGCGTGGCGGCGGCTTCGGATTCTGCCGCAGGAGCGGGTTCTGTGCTCTCGGTTGATTCGCTTGTGCCTCCGCAGGCCATCAGCCCCAGAACCATAACGGCAACAAGCAGTGATGAAATCAGCTTTTTCATGTGTGTGTCCTCCTTTGTAGTTGCGAATATGTGCTTGCGGTGTACACGATTCGCAGAATTAAATTGGAAACGATTCCAAATATTTTATAAAGCAATTATATAAAAAGATTCATCAATTTTCAATATATAAATGTACAGAACTCATAAATTCGTACAAAGTAAATAAATTTTAGAAATATTAATTGTATATTTTCACAACAAAGAAAAAGATACATTTAAAAGAATACCTCAGAGAATCAAAAATAATTGGAAACGATTTAACTCTGAAAAGCTGCAGTCCGGTGAAAAAGGTACAAACGCCTCGGGGAACAATTTCATGGGTGATTTGCGGGGCGCTTTTTCTTGCATTTCCCATCTCCTTTGGCTATAATATGGAAGAAATACATAAAAAGCAGGGGGAAAGCCAATGGTTCGATTATTGGAAAGCGGGGCCTATCTTATCAATGGTATGGATATCATTGAGGACAGTGTTTCCGCGCAGGAACAGATCAAGAGTAAAACAGGAAAAATCGTATCCAGAGAAGAAGCGGCGAAACAGACGATAGCTTACGATATTTTGAAAAAGCATAATACCTCCGGCAGTATGGAAAGGCTGAAGATCAAATTTGACAAGCTGACCTCACACGATATTACCTTTGTGGGGATCATTCAGACCGCAAGGGCTTCGGGACTGGAGAAGTTCCCGGTGCCCTACGTTCTGACCAACTGTCATAACTCTCTGTGTGCCGTGGGTGGCACCATCAATGAAGATGACCATATGTTTGGATTGAGCTGTGCCAAAAAATACGGGGGTATTTACGTGCCTCCCCATCAGGCGGTGATCCATCAGTATGCAAGAGAGATGTTGAGTACGGGAGGCGGGATGATCCTTGGCTCCGATTCTCACACGCGTTACGGTGCCTTGGGTACCATGGCCGTGGGAGAGGGCGGACCGGAGCTGGTCAAGCAGCTGCTGAACCAGACCTATGATATTAATATGCCTCAGGTGGTAGGTGTGTATCTGAAGGGAACGCCGGTCAAAGGGGTAGGGCCTCAGGATGTGGCTCTTGCCATTATCGGTGCTGTCTTTGACCGGGGCTATGTAAAGAACAAGGTAATGGAGTTTGTGGGTCCGGGGGTTGCTTCTTTAAGCGCGGATTTCAGGATTGGTATCGATGTGATGACCACCGAAACCACATGTCTTTCCTCCGTTTGGAAAACCGATAAGACCATTGAAGAGTATTATGAGATTCACGGAAGAAAAGAAGACTACAGGGAGCTGAATCCGGGAGAGACTGCGTATTATGACGGCATGATCTGTGTGGATCTGGATCAGATCAAGCCCATGATCGCCATGCCCTTCCATCCCAGCAATACCTACACCATAGAAGAGGTCAATGAGAATCTTTCGGATGTGCTGGCAGAGGTGGAGAAGCGGGCGCTGGTAAGCCTGGACGGTGCCGTGGAGTATTCTCTTCGGGATAAGATCAGAAACGGCAGACTGTACGTGGATCAGGGAATAATTGCAGGCTGTGCCGGAGGCGGCTTTGAAAATATCTGTGCCGCAGCCGATATTCTGAAAGGGAAATACATCGGTGCGGATGAATTTACCATGAGTGTGTATCCGGCATCTACGCCCATCTATATGGAATTGATGAAAAACGGATGTGCCGCATCCTTGCTGCAAACGGGTGTTATTTTAAAAACCGCCTTCTGCGGTCCCTGCTTTGGGGCGGGAGATACACCGGCCAACAATGCCTTCAGTATCAGACACTCCACCAGAAACTTCCCCAATCGGGAGGGGTCTAAGCTGCAAAGCGGGCAGATTTCTTCGGTGGCACTGATGGACGCCCGTTCCATTGCGGCAACAGCGGCAAATCGGGGATACCTTACGCCGGCCACGGAATTTGACGGAGAGCTTCGGACCTATCCTTATTATTTTGACAGCGCCATCTATGCAAACCGTGTATTTGACTCAAAAGGAGAGGCGGATCCCAGGGCGGAGATCCGTCTGGGACCGAATATCAAGGACTGGCCGGAGATGACGGCACTGCCGGAGAATCTGCTGCTTCGCGTAGTATCCGAGATCCACGATCCCGTGACCACTACGGATGAGCTGATTCCTTCCGGAGAAACCTCCTCCTATCGATCCAATCCTCTGGGTCTGGCAGAATTTACCCTATCCAGGAAGGATCCCGCCTATGTGGGTCTGGCAAAGGAAATCCAATCGGCACAGAAGGATGTTATGGAAGGCAGATGTCCTCTGGAGAGCAGGCCGCGGCTGCGGGAGGTGATGTCTGTGGTGAGAAGCAGCTTCCCGGAGGCAGGAGAGGGCAATATGGGCTTTGGCTCTACAATTTTTGCGGTGAAGCCGGGTGATGGCTCTGCCAGAGAACAGGCCGCCAGCTGTCAGAAGGTATTGGGCGGCTGGGCCAACATCGCTCACGAGTATGCAACCAAACGATATCGCTCCAATCTGATCAACTGGGGGATGCTGCCCTTTGTCATCCCGGAAGGAGAGCTGCCCTTTAGGAATCTGGATTATATCTTTTTCCCGCAGATCCGTAAGGCAGTGGAGGAAAAGTCCTCCGTGATCCGTGCCTACGCAGTAAAGGACGGCGGTCTGAAGGAGTTTGAGATGACCTTGGGGGAACTGACGGACGAAGAGCGTCAGATCATTTTAAAGGGATGTCTGATCAATTACAATCGTCTATGAGTATCGGATGCCCCGGCATCCGGTGCTGCGATGAGAGGAGAAGCGTATGATTTGTATTAAAAACGGAACCGTATACGACGCGATTTGCGAAGAACCGCAGCGGATAGATATTCTGGTGGACGGGACAAAGATTGTTGCCATGGGAGCGAATCTTGAGCTTCCGGCAGAGACAGAGATCATCGATGCGACAGGAAAGGAAGTATATCCGGGCTTTGTGGAAGCCCATGGCCATATCGGGCTGGACGGCTACGGTATCGGCTATGAAGGCAGAGATTACAATGAAATGAACGATATTGTCAGCCCTCAGCTTCGGGGGATCGATGGAGTTAAGCCGATGGAGCCTACCTTTGTGCAGGCGGCGCGGGCAGGGGTGACCTGTGTCTGCACCGGTCCCGGCAGTGCCAATGTGCTGGGGGGAACCTTTACCGTGTTAAAGACAGCAGGCAAGACCGTAGAGGATAAGCTGGTGAGAGACGGCGTTGCCATGAAATGTGCCTTCGGGGAAAATCCCAAGCGCTGCTATAAGGACAAAAAGGATTCCAGCAGGATGACAACGGCGGCTATCCTGCGGGAGCAGCTGTTTAAGGCGAAAGAGTATCTGGCCAAAAAGGAGGCTGCGGGAGAGGATCTGTTCAAGCAGCCGGCCTTTGACATGAAGATGGAGGCATTGCTTCCGGTGATCAGAAAAGAGATCCCGCTGAAAGCCCATGCCCATGCCGTGGAGGATATTCTGACTGCGGTACGCATTGCAAAGGAATTTGACGTAAACCTTACCCTGGAGCATGTCACGGAGGGACACCTGATTGCACAGGAACTGGCGGCTTTGAACATTCCGCTGGCAGTGGGGCCGACCCTCACCAATGCCACCAAGTATGAGCTGCGAAACAAAAGCTGGACGACACCGGGAGCTTTGGCCGCAGCAGGCTGCCACGTATCCATTATCACCGACTCACCGGTGATTCCTCAGGAATACCTGCCTCTGTGTGCCGGTTTGGCAGTCAAGAACGGAATGGATCCCTTTCAGGCATTGCAGGCAATTACCATCAATCCTGCCCGTCATGCGGGCGTGGCAGACCGGGTGGGAAGCCTGGAGATTGGAAAGGATGCGGACATTGTGATCACAGACGGATCTCCCTTTGAGGTATCTACGAATGTGGCGTGTGTGTTGATCAACGGAATCAGGATAGACGGGATAGAATAGAAAGATCATGAAAGAACGGGCGAAAAAGAATTCGCCCGTTTTTTTGTGGTGATGTACCGCAAAGCGGCACTGGAACATTGGTAATCAGTTGTCTGTAGGGACTTCTATGGTCTCTTCCGGCTGGATGACGATCAGAAGCTCGCCGGATTTGACGGATTGTCCCGGCTTCACCAAGACCTCCTTTACCTTGCCGGAAACAGGAGCAGCCACGCTGGTCTCCATCTTCATGGCTTCAATCACGGCAAGGATCTGATTGGTCTCAACCACATCCCCTACTTTTACGTTGACCTTGCTGACAGAGCCGGGAATGGAGGTGCCCACTTCACCCTCCGTGTCCGGATCGGCCATGCGGGTAAATACAACAGTGCCGCTCAAGGTATTGTCACGAACCTTTACGTCTCTGCGGATACCGTTTAATTCAAAGCTGACGGTACGCATGCCTTCCTCATCGGCTTCACCCTTTCCGAGATATTTGATCACCAGGGTTTTACCGTCTTCAATGTTTACCTTATTGGTTTCGCCCACTGCAAGGCCGTGGAAGAATACATGGCTTCCCAGACGGACAATATAGCCGTATTCATCCCTCTTGCGGAAATAATCCTCGATGACCTTGGGATACAGAAGATAGCTCAATACATCTCTTTGGGTGGGCTCATTTACAAATTTCTTCAAATGCTCTCTGGCTGCGTCGAAATCCGCAGGAGGCAGCAGCTCTCCGGGACGACAGGTGATGGGTTCTTTTCCCTTTAAGACTACCTTTTGCAGATCCTTGGGGAAGCCCCATGCAGGCTGGCCCATCATTCCTTCAAAATAGCTTACCACAGAGTCGGGGAAGGCAAGGGTGGCGCCGCGTTCAACGATGTTTTCAGGAGTCAGGTCATTCTGCACCATGAAAATCGCCATATCTCCTACCATTTTGGAGGAAGGCGTAACCTTAACGATATCCCCCAGCATTTGATTCACGGTACAGAACATCTCCCGAACCTCGTCGAAGCGGTGACCAAGCCCTAAGCTTTCCACCTGGGGACGGAGATTGGAATATTGTCCGCCGGGGATCTCGTAGCGGTAGATATCTGTGAGAGGAGCCTTCAGGTCAGATTCGAATACAACGTATCGCTTCCGGACATCTTCCCAGTATTCGCTTAAACGCTCCAGCTTTCGGATATCGAAGCCGGGATCTCTCTCGGTACCGGCCAGAGCCGTCTGGATAGAGTTGATGGAGGGCTGGCTGGTGAGAGAGGACATGCTGGAAATGGCACAGTCTACGATATCAACACCTGCCTCTGCCGCCATCAGGTAAGTAGCCACCGCATTGCCGCTGGTGTCGTGGGTATGCAGATGGATGGGACAGCCCACCTCTTCCTTCAGTGCCTTTACCAATTTGGCAGCCGCATAGGGCTTCAAAAGACCTGACATATCCTTGATGGCAATGGTATTGGCGCCCCGCTTTTCCAGCTCCTTTGCCATATTTACATAGTAGTCGAGGGTGTATTTATCTCTCTCCGGATCCAGAATATCTCCCGTATAACAGATGGCGGCCTCTGCCAGCTTGCCGCAGTTTCGTACCTCATCAAGGGCGACCTCCATGCCGGGGATCCAGTTTAATGAATCAAACACCCGGAAGATATCAATGCCCCCTTTGGCAGCCTCCCGGATAAAGGCACGGATCACGTTATCGGGATAGTTGGAATAGCCTACGGCATTGGCACCCCGCAGCAGCATCTGGAAGGGTATGTTGGGGATTTTTTTTCTCAGCCAGTCCAGACGCTCCCAGGGATCCTCATACAGGAAGCGATAAGCCACGTCGAAGGTGGCGCCGCCCCACAACTCCAGAGAGAAGGCGGGATGGAGGATCTGAGCACAGGCCTCGCTGCCCTTTACCATGTCTCTGGTACGCACCCTTGTAGCCAGCAGGGACTGATGGGCGTCCCGCATGGTAGTATCGGTAATAAAAAGCTTCTTTTCTTTGAGAATATACTTGGCAACGGCCTCCGGCCCCTTTTCATCCAGGAGCTGCTTCAGACCAGGTGTGGGCGGCGCATCCTCTAGGGGAACGAACCGTGGGGTATCGTACATTTTGGCTCCCGCCGTGGGATCGTTGACCACGATGTTGCCGATGTATTTTAAGATTTTGTTGGCTCTGTCCCGACTGTCGTTCAATTGGAACAGATCAGGGGTTTCGTCGATAAACTTGGTGTGGCATTTTCCCGCCAGAAATACGGGATTCTGCAGGATCTTACCAAGAAAAGCCATATTGGTCTTGACGCCCCTGACACGCATTTCCGTAAGAGATCGAAGGGCCTTGCGCACCACACCCTGGAAGGTGGAATCGTAGGTGGTGATTTTTACGAGAAGGCTGTCGTAGTACGGGGAAACCACGGCGCCGGTATAAATATTGCCGCCGTCCAGGCGCACGCCGTTGCCGCCGCCGCTTCGATATGCGGTAATGGTGCCGGTGTCGGGTGCGAAGTTGTTTTCCGGATCCTCGGTAGTAACGCGGCACTGGAGGGCGAAGCCTCTGGTGGTAACATCCTCCTGACAGGTCACCCCGATCACAGGATGACTTAAGGGCTCACCGGCAGCCACCAGGATTTGGGCTCTGACAAGGTCAATGCCGGTGACTACCTCTGTGACCGTATGCTCCACCTGGATCCGGGGATTCATCTCGATAAAATAATGATTCAGATCCTTGTCCACCAGAAATTCCACTGTGCCGACACTGGTGTATCCTACTTCTCGGGCGATTTTTACTGCTTCACCGCGAATCCTGGCAAGCACCTCTTCCGGCAGAGAAAAGGCCGGGGTGTATTCGATGACCTTCTGATATCTTCGCTGCAAAGAGCAGTCCCGCTCAAACAGGTGAACGATATTGCCGTATTCATCGGCCAGAATCTGTACCTCAATATGCTTCGGCTCTACCAGATATTTTTCCATAAAAATGGCATCGTTTCCGAAGGATTTGCGGGCTTCCTCACTGACCAGCTCAAAAGCCTGCCGCACCTCCTCATCATTGAAGCAGGCGCGCATACCCCGTCCACCGCCGCCGGCAGCTGCCTTCAGTATGACGGGATATCCATAGCTGTTAGCCCGCTTGACGGCATCCTCCGCACTGTTCAAAGGATCTGCGCTCCCCGGGATGGTAGGTACACCGCATCGGTGGGCAAGCTCCTTGGCACTTAGCTTGTCTCCCATTCTGCCCAATACATCAGAGGAGGGCCCGATAAAGACAATCCCCTCTCTTTCGCAAGCTCGGGCAAAATCCGCATTTTCGGAAAGAAAGCCGTAGCCGGGATGGATGGCATCCGCGCCCCGCTTTTTTGCCATGGCAACAATTTCGTCAATGGCAAGATAAGCACCCAGAGGGGAAAGCGTCTCTCCGATGACATAGGCTTCATCTGCTTTCGTTCTGAAACCGCTTAAAATATCTTCCTTGGAATAGATCGCTACCGTGCTGATATCCAGATCGTGACAGGCCCTTATAATTCGGACTGCGATCTCGCCGCGATTGGCAATAAGCACTTTTTTGATTTCTCTTTTCATTGTTCCGGGAAACCTCCTTTGCTGAATCATATAAATACAGATTAGTAAAATTCAGAGGTGTTTGCAATCTTTGCAACGACTAAGAAATGGCTAAGATTACAGATCAGTCTGATTTTTCTTTGCGGATACCCGACCAAACTTCATATTTTTATTCTTCAGTCGGCCGGTCAAGAAAAGTATCTCAGACCTATTTTAAATAATACTTTCATTGGTTGGATTTCATGCACCCGCAGATCCTGAAAGGTCAATACAGTCAAGAGACGGTACCGTCATTTGACATGTGTACCCTTATCAAGAGACGGTGTCCTCGATACAAACAAAAAATCCGAACCTCTCACGAATGAAAGGCTCGGATCGTACAAGTGGAGACAGCAGGACTCGAACCTGTGACCCTCTACACGTCAAGCAGATGCTCTCCCAGCTGAGCTATGTCTCCATGCTGTTATTCTATCACAAGTTTCAGGGAGACGCAATACCCATCCGGTTCTCAGCCTTTATCGTTTCTATCCGGGGGTGATGCATGAATTCGTTGGAAAAAATGTTGAAAAATAGAAAAAAAGTTAAAAGTTTAACTATTTCTATTGACAGGGGATATCTCACATGGTAGACTGTCATCAACCGATAAATTTTTAACAAACTCAAATGTAAAATGTGAAAAAGTGAAAGGAGAACAAAGTATGAAAGGTTATGCGATGCTGAAAATCGGCGAATCAGGATGGATTGAGAAGGAGCGTCCCGCATGCGGACCCCTGGATGCGATTTGTAAACCTCTTGCAATCGCCATTTGTACCTCCGATATCCACACCCTTTGGGAAGGAGCCATCGGGGAGCGTCACAATATGATCCTCGGACATGAGGGCTGTGCAGAGGTAGTGGAAGTCGGCTCTCTGGTAAAGGATTTCAAACCCGGCGACCGTGTTCTGGTTCCTGCCATTACGCCCGACTGGAACTCTCTGGAGGCACAGGCCGGCTACTCCATGCATTCCGGCGGCATGCTGGCAGGCTGGAAATTCTCTAACTTCAAAGACGGTGTGTTCTCCGAGTTCTTCCATGTAAATGATGCAGACGGCAATCTCGCACTCCTGCCCGATAACATCAATACGGTAGATGCATGTATGCTGTCCGATATGGTTCCTACGGGCTTCCATGGTGTAGAACTGGCTGACGTACAGTTTGGTGATTCCGTACTGGTAATCGGTATCGGTCCTGTGGGTCTGATGTCCGTAGCAGGTGCTAATCTGCGCGGTGCATCCAGAATCATCGCCGTAGGTACAAGACCCAAATGTGTAGAGGCTGCCAAAGGCTATGGCGCCACCGATTTTGTAAGCTATAAGAACGGCCCTATCGATGAGCAGGTTCTGAAGATGACGGACGGCAAGGGTGTTGACAAGGTGATTATCGCAGGCGGCGGTGTGGAGACCTTCTCCGAGGCGATTAAGTGCCTGAAGCCCGGCGGAAAGATCGGTAATGTAAACTACCTTGGCTCCGGTGATGTGATCGATATTCCTCGTGTGGAATGGGGTGTAGGTATGGGTCACAAGATGATCAGCGGCGGCCTGATGCCCGGTGGACGTCTGCGTATGGAGAAGCTGGCTTCCCTCGTATCCGCAGGCAAGCTGGATTTGTCTCCTCTGAGCACTCATGTGTTTGAAGGATGGGATCATGTGGAAGAAGCACTGTTCCTGATGAGAGATAAGCCCGCCGATTTGATCAAGCCTGTTGTAAAATTTGCTGACTGATCGCAGAGGATTATCATAGAAATGCAGCAGGGTCAAATCTTGGATTTGGCCCTGTTTTTTAGAGAAATGCTGATTAAATCAGCATTTCCTCAGCAAAAAGTGTGCAGACCTATCGAACACAGCGGCAGGGCAAGGAGACAAAATTCTATGAAAATACTGATCGTGTCCGGATTTTTGGGAGCGGGTAAGACCACGTTTATCAAAATGCTGGCGCAGAAGACGAGGCGGGAGATTGCCATTCTGGAAAATGAATACGGTTCTCTGGGTGTAGATGCCGATACCTTGAGAGGGGATCCGGAATCGGGAAATATCAATATCTGGGAGCTTACGGAAGGATGCATCTGCTGTTCCATGAAGGGGGATTTTGCGGAATCTGTGCTGACCATTGCCAATACGGTGGATCCGGAATATCTTGTGATCGAGCCCACGGGGGTGGGGATGTTAAGCAGTATAATCAGGAATCTGCAGCAGATAGAGTATGAGAGGATCATGCTGCTGGCACCCGTTACAATTGCGGATGGTCACAGCTATCAGCGTTATGTCCGTGAATATGCGGATCTGTACAAGGATCAGCTGCAGGCCGCCCACAGGATCATCGTATCCAAAATGGAACAGGCGGATGCCGGAGCGCGTCAGGCACTTCAGCAGGCGCTGCAGAAGTGGAATCCCCGGGCACAGATACTGACGGAGCACTATTCCGTCATGCCGCAGGAATGGTGGATGGAGCTGCTGGAAACCAAATATGACGGAACCAGCCTGAAGGTAACGGCGGTGACGGAGGAGCTTCCCGATACCCTGGCTTTGGAGAACGTAAAGCTGAATGCTCCGGAGCAATTGATTCTTCTGCTGGAACAGCTGATCCGGGGAGCCTTTGGAGATATTATCCGAGCCAAGGGATGTGTTCGGGCAGGAGATGCGGTTCTTAAGTTTGATGTGGCAGACGGTTTATACGCTGTCACGGGAGGGGAAACAGAGGCACCGGGAAAAGCAGTATTTATCGGCAAGGACATACGGCGTCAGGAGCTGAGGAGGATTTTGTACGGTGGGGCGGATCGCGTAAAGATCAGACAGAATTCAAGCGTTCCCGGCAACAAACGTAAAAAAGCCCTCCCCTATCGAACAAAGGAGGGCTGGCAGACTCCCACATGGTAGATTGATACCGCAGCCTGATAAAGCAAATCGCAGAGGCTCTTGGTGAAAAGGCGGTGGCAGGTTCTCTTCCTCGGACACAATGGGATTCTTCACCGGCTTTACTTTTTAATCTTGCAGGTGAATGTTCAGCTGTTGCATCGCTTTCTCCCAGCTTTCCACACCGAAACGATCGACATTCTCTCTCGCCTTGTTCTCATACATACCGATCAAAACCGGCCGCAGCTTCCGCAGATAGTCGTCTCTCTCCTTCGATCCAATGTGGTTACTGTTCAGAACATCCATCAGCTGCCGCATCCCTGCAACAATATATGCACCCAGCTTCAACAGGAAGTCTGCATCGTCTTTTTTTGCAAGGTTCGCAGCAGACTGATGAAGGCTGGGATTGATTTCCTGATGCCACAGGAGATCATCCATTTCGCATAGGAGAAACTCGTTCATGAAATTCTTCGATACACCTCTGCGCAGGTTCTTTGCAAGTTCATTGGCCTCATCCGTACCGACCTTTCTGAGAAGCTCCTTAATCTCTTGTGCCGGATTGGTATTCTTGGTTTTCTGCGCTTCACTGCCATAGGGTGCTTTAAGATAGGCGGAACAGCCGTCCAGTGCCTCTCTCTCCCATCCCTTTTCCTTAAAAATCTTCCACGCGGCATGCGCTCTATTGAAGTGGCTCCTGTGTCGCTCCTCAAAAGCGCCCTGCTTGGACACGGTTTTCGTATCGCTGACCGGATCCTCATTCAGCAGGAGGTGGAACTTGGCTTGTTTTCCTGTGGAGAGGATGTCAAGGGACTGATTCGCAAATTCCGCAGCGGGTGGTATCGGCTCTTCGGATCCCTTGCCTCCTGTCTTTCGCTCCAAATATTCATCCATGGAAAAGCGCTCCGTGCTGCCGAACGCGACAATATTTCCATCTTTGTAGGGCTCCAGGAGGGTTTCAAACTGCTCCCGCATCTTCGAACCGAAGTTTTCCTCCGCAATATTCTGATCCCGGAATCGGTAAAGTCCGCTCCATACCGTCTCAGGAAGTTTTGCCATCAGCTCCTGGCTGTCCTTGCTGCGATGATAGGCGAGAAAGAATGTAGCCAGGTTTAACTGTACACGCTTGATCAGGCCTTTAAGTTTTTCCTCCATGACCTGCGGGGGGTCCCCTGTTTTCAACACCTTGGGCGCCAGCTTCCGCCAAGTGGAATCCGGAATATTGGCCAAACTCGTGTGCCTGTTGAGAGTCTTCTTTTTCTTTGCATCAGGCAGCAATGTGCTCCGGAAATTTATCATGGCCGTACGGATGTTTTCCTCGGACGCCTGCACTTCCTTGGGCATCTGCCGGCCTATCATATCTTTTATCACATTTGCAACATCCTCTTGAGAACCAAATGCCAGTTCTTCACCTATGCGTTCCAGCAACAGGTCATGAATCTTCTTCCGGTTGTCGGAGAAAGAGATCTGTTCCTCCAGAATGGATTGCACATATCCCTGGTTGTCCTGAATCCGCCGGGACAGTTGCGCCACCCTCTCTTCAAATTCTTGGTCAGACAGATTCGGATCAAAGAACTTGTCTATCTGGGGACAATCAAGCCCTGTAATACTGATCCCCCCGCTCGCTTCTGCGAGCCTTCCGGCGCGCTCAATACACTGGTTGATACGGTCTTTATATTCCCGGTCGACGATAGCAATGGACAGTAATTCGTAAGGATTTCTTTCCCTCAAATAGAAGCGCTGCCTCTCCGCCACCTCCTTGTTGAACAGGTCATTAGGGGAGGGCAAGGGAAAGCGATGCTCTGCGTTGGGCTTGAGGAGTGTTTCAGCGTGTTTCGTTTCAATGCTGTCCCGTATTTGGGTCAGCAGCTCCTTCTGTATCCGTCCGGGCAGAGAAAGTTTTGTTTTGTATGGCTTCAGAGCCTCTTCCAGTCCCTTTTCGATCTTTTCCAGGTTCTCCTTAAACCGCTTTTCGATATCAGCCACAGACTTAACGATGAGCTCCTGCTCCAGCGGATCTCCGCCCATGACAGGATCTTTCAGGATGGCTTCCACTTTATCGGCATGCTTTCCCAGGATCCATTCCGATGGATCCCCGCCCGCAGGACCCTCCTTCAGATATTTCTTTCGGGCTTCCAGTTTTGCTGCGATTTCCGGGGACTTTTGATTTTCCGTAGCACGCTGTTTCTGCTCCGCCTCTTTATTATCAGGCTGTGCCGCTTCGGTTCCGGGCATGTGCCGGTAATCGTCCACTTTAACTGCGCCGGTCTGGATATCCAGAGAGAGCTTATTCAGCTCCTTTTTGGAAAGTCCGTAGGTCTTTTGGTACTCCAAGGCCTCTTCGTCTGTCAGGGTGACCAGCTGGAAGG
Organism: Lachnospiraceae bacterium; assembly: GCA_017396675.1. GTDB lineage: Bacteria > Bacillota > Clostridia > Lachnospirales > Lachnospiraceae > SFDP01. Next base: position 38,529 of record JAFQLB010000081.1, on the reverse strand, counting down.
AGGGCAACTCCTGTGTTTGGCTCCAGCGCTTATCATTCAGCTGCTTCCCCAGAGCCTTTAGCAGATTATTTGTTCCGATGCTGTCTTGCCCTTTCTTTAAAAGCTTGCTTCTGGTGGGCATCGCAAAGGAATGGTTGACAGACGCTTCCGTCTTCTGTGGGGAGATCGCGTCCATCGGCTGTCCGTCCCGCTGCAGATCCCCCAGCATGCGTTCCAGATCCTTTTTGGAAAGACCGTAGTTTGTGTTGTAATGCGTCAGCATCTCCGGCGTCAGCATGTCTGCCGCCACCACGGTACCCTTGGCCTTTACCTGGTGGACCAGCTGCTGCAGGCCGGCGATTTTTTGAGAGAGGATGTGGACCTTATTTGTCTGTGCCTGCTTTTTGGTGTGAAGGCTCCCGGGTATCTGTCCCTTTGTCTCTTTCGCCAGCTTCGTATTTAACTCATCCATCAGGCTGCTGCTTTTCCGCTTCTGTAATTGCGTTTTTTCTTCGGACATGCCGATACCTCCTGATCGTTTATTTTATGGAATTGTGCCGGATGGCGTCAAAATATTGCTCCAGAAATATTTTATGGGCAATGGTAATAACGGTATTGCGAAGCATCATCTTTTCCTGAGAGCTGGTGGTGCCAAGCTTTTCCATAGCGTTCTTTTTGCCATAGACATATTCCAGCACATTGTTCAGCTCCTGACAAAAGTAATCATAAGCTACAGGTGCCAGATAAGAAGCCTTCTGTCGTGCGATAAAGAGTTGTATGTTATCCATGGACAGAACGGATTTGGCGATGGCGATAAAAAACAAATAGGCGATCTGATCCCTGTCATACTGTTTACGTACGGATTTGGGAATCAGCCCTTTTTTGACATAATTACTGACCATGGAGCCTGTCAATTCCATTCCCGGCATTCCGGCAAGGTAAGAGTTGATATATGAAGTTGTCTGTTCCAGATACAGTCCAACGTCGGGAATTTCCTCATAGGAAGGAAGTCGGAAATCTCTGACGGGAAATGTGATAAATCGTTCTGTTTCAGCATTCATATACTTATTATAAGTCAGATTTTTTAAAAATCAAGAACACTTCTTGACATGATCCGATAAATCTGATATATTTCCAATAACTATTTTATAGGTTATTTAAAAACCGATGAAGGAATAATATATATCTTATAAATAGTGCTGCTTGTCAAAGGGTGTTATTTATAAGGGAAAGAGGATGGAGATGAAGTACAAAATTGTTGTGGATTCTTCCGCAAATATGTTTGCTTTTGAGGGAATAGACTTTGACTATGTGCCCTTAAAGATTGTCACGGATGAAAAAGAATATGTGGATGATGATGCCCTTGACATCCCGGGAATGGTGGAGGATCTGAAGGCATACAAGGGACGGTCGGGAAGTGCCTGTCCCAATGCCATGGAGTGGCTGGAGGCTTTTGGAGATGCGGATATCGTCTTTGGCATTACGATTACGGGAACCCTGTCGGGATGCCACAATTCGGGAGAAGCAGCTGCAAGAGAGTATGAACAGATGTATCCCGGCAGAAAGGTGCATATGATAGATTCCCTGTCTACAGGACCGGAGATGCAGCTATTGGCAGAAAAGATCAGAGAACTGATGTTGAAGGAGCATTCCTATGAAAGTATGGTCCGGATGATAGAGGAATACGGAAAACATACCCATCTTTTGTTCTGCCTGGAGTCCCTGACCAATCTTTCCAGAAACGGAAGGGTCAGTCCCGCGATGGCAGCTGCTGCCGGAGTATTGGGGATCCGGGTTGTGGGAAAGGCAAGTGAGCGGGGAGAACTGGAACAGGTTCACAAATGCCGCGGTGAGAAAAAGGCATTGCTGTGTATGTATGGGGCCATGAAAAAAGAGGGTTACAAAGGAGGCAGGGTACGGATCGCACATTGTTTCAATCAGTCGGCAGCCGATGAATTGAGGGGCATGATAAGAGAAGAATATCCAAAAGCGGATATTGAGATTACCGTCTGCGGAGCATTGTGCAGCTTCTATGCGGAAAAAGGCGGACTGCTTGTAGGATATGAAGACTGAAATATAAAGATTTGACGGGTTTTGCCGATAACTTAAGTACAGGATTTTTTGTAAGGCCGACAGAAATTCCTGAATACAAAGCAGAACCAGGGAAGGTGCGCAGGAAGGAAAAAGGATTTTTCTATCCACGCACCTTTTTTATATGATATTTTTCACGGAAGGGAAATGCCGTATAGGGCGCTGCTTTAGAAAGGACAGAAATTGATCATTGATACATCTATTGTAGGAATGGATTCCGCAAGGACTTACAAGTCCACTGTAACAAGGAAGTTTTCCTATTTCGTTTCCGCAAATACATCGGAAACACAGATATCCGGAAGAGAAAACGGAATGGCAGAGGGAGATCCCGGGCTGCAGACAGGGAAGGAGGATGAGGAGGGGCTGCAAAAAAGCGCCGGACACAAGGCTGAAGAGCTGCCGGGTGTATGGGGAATGCCGTCAAACACGGGAATCATCCATCGCATCAGAGAAGTCAGTGTATCCGAGAGGAGAAGCGCCGTAGAAGAGATCAGACAGAGCTGTCTGCTGTATCTGTGGTCCCTGCTTTTCGGAGGAAAAAAGGCAGAGGAGCTGGCAGGCAAGATGGGCAAATCCAAAATCTTTTCCACTGCAGCGGGAGAGGGAGCACAGCTGTCCTTGCAGATGCCTGCTGCCACGGCTGTTTTACGGCCTGTGCAGACGCTTACGGTGGAAGGCAGGCAGGAAACCTGTTACGAAGAAACGGAAACCACCGGCTTCAGTACGCAGGGAACGGTGCGCACAGCTGACGGCAGGGAGATCAGGTTTGAGCTGGAGCTGGGAATGAGCCGCAGCTTTGCAAGCTATACCCGTGAGACCTTTGCCTCTGAAACGGTATGGTGTGATCCTCTTGTAATCAACTTGAATGACAATATTGCAGAGGTGAGCGATCAGAAATTCTTTTTTGATCTGGATGCGGACGGTGAGGAGGAGGCCATCGCACAGCTGTGTCAGGACAGCGGCTATCTGGCTCTGGATCACAACGGGGACGGTGTGATCAACGACGGAAGTGAGCTGTTTGGAACACGAAGCGGTGACGGATTTGCGGATCTTGCCGGATATGATGAAGACGGAAACGGTTGGATCGACGAAAGGGATGACGTTTTTCACAAGCTTCAGATCTGGATACAGCAGGAGGATGGCTCATCCAGGCTGTATCGTTTGGCAGAGAAAGGTGTGGGTGCCATCTGCCTGCAGCGGGCAGGTACGGAATTTTCCCAGCGTGACAGCAATGGAGAGATCAGCGCGGCCATCAGAAGTACCGGTATTTTTTTATATGAGAACGGAATGGCAGGTACCGTGCAGCATTTGGATCTTGCAGTGGCCGGATTCCGGGAGATGGCATAGCTTCTGCTGTGTCACGGAAGTTGAAACGGATGAATAAACTCATGGACAGGCGACATACAATACTATGTAAGTCAAAACAAGCGGGAAGGGTATGGAGCCGGATATGAGGATCAGAAAAGGAAATAGGAAAAAAGCGGAAAAAAGAAGAGGTAAGGCGGGAATTATCCTGGCAACTCTTCTTTTTCTGCTTTTTTTAATGCCCTATGGAATCAGTTTTTTTGCAGAAACAGACAGGGAGGTGATCCATGATGAGGATGATCCGTCGCCGGCACCCTTTGTGATATGTAAGAATTTGTTGGGCCGCACAAGAATTCCGTTGGAAACATATTTGGAAGGAATGATGGCTGCCGTAATACCGGCGCAGTATCATCAGGAGACCTTGAAGGCACAGGCGGTGATCCTTCGGTCCCGCTGCTTTTTTCATGCCGAAACGGAAAACGGAGAATATGTGATCCCGGAGGACAAGCTGCAGGATATGTATTTGACCAAAGTGCAGCGCCAGAGTCTCTGGGGAGATGATTTTGAAGAATACGACAGTAGAATCAGACAGGCCATAGAGGATACCCGCGGTATCATCATGATGTGGGAAGAAAAGCTGATCAACCCTCCTTTTTTCAGAGTCAGCAACGGAACCACCAGAAGCAGTCAGGTATATCGGAAATATGAACAGTTTTATGAATATATCAAGCGGGTAGAGTGTAAAAATGATATTCGAAGCGAGGATTATGCCGATTTGATCACGGTACCCAAGCAGGAATTTAAAAACATCATTGCAAAGCTGTTAAAAAGGGAAACGTGGCAAATGGAAAAGATTATTCTTCACAGGGATGAGTCGGACTATGTCAAAGAGGTTCAGATCGGCACAGACTGGATCGACGGAGAAGCATTCAGAGCCGCATTCGGTCTACCCTCTGCAGGTTTTTCCTTTCGGGATGAGCCTGCGGAGATTCATATTGAAAGCAAAGGCATGGGACACGGCTTTGGTTTTTCTCAATTTGAAGCCAACGAACAGGCGGTAGACGGTGAGACGTGGCAGGACGTCCTGTTTTATTTTTTTCGGGATATCAAGCTGGAAAAAATAGTTTCCTAAACCCTGTATAAAGATCGGAGGAGAGGAAAAACTAAGGAAAAAGGAGGAGAAAAACCAATGAAACGAAGAAGAAAAAATCAGAGAAAAGAAAAAATGGTTATGTTATGCTCCAGTCTCTTTGTGTTAACAGCATTGACTATGACGGGAGTTTATGTAAAAGAAAAAAACCAGCAGCAGGATAACGGATATGTGGTGGATTTTTCCAGCCTGGAAAATACCACACGACAAAAGACGGAGGAGATCGGAGAGGCCGTAGGAGAAGAATCTGCCAGTGCGGCTTCCGGACCCGCTACCAAGGAAGAACTTCCCGGAGTGCATAACAGTGATATGAGTAATATGGGGGACGGAACAGTGCAGGAGCAGGGAGAATTGTCGGAGGATTGGAGAAGCGATATTACCTTCCTGGACGAAATTTGGGAAGAGGAGGAGCTTTTACAGGAGGAAACACAGGAAACACAGGAAGAACAGGAGCCGGAGCTTGTGTTCTCGGAAGAGGAATCCCTTCTTTGGCCGGTGGTAGGCAATGTTCTGATCAATTACAGTATGGACAAGACGGTATATTTTGCCACGCTCCGGCAATATAAGTACAATCCTGCCATTATCATTCAGGCAGTACCGGGAGAAACGATTACCGCGGCTGCGGACGGTATTGTTACAAAGATCGAAAAAACGGAGGAAACGGGAAATACCATTACCATGGATATCGGAAGCGGTTACCGGGTGATTTACGGTCAGCTTGACAATATGCAGGTAAAGGAGGGGGACAGAGTGAAGGCAGGTGATCTGCTGGCCTCTGTGGCACAGCCCACCAAATACTACAGTGTGGAAGGAAGTAATGTGTACTTTGCACTGACAAAAGACGGAACCCCCATAGATCCCATGGGCTCTCTTGAAAACATTTAATGGCTTTACTTGCGGATAATTTCACTGTATAATACATGGGAATGTAAGGATTTACGGTGTATCGTGCGAAGAAGCAGACATACAAGAGCAGAAGTGTGACTACGGAGGAAATAACGTGAAGCATAGTGTCCGGCTGTCGATTTTAATAAGCGTATGCTTATTGGCAGGGTGTGCTTCTCCTTTCAACGATTCTCTGGACTATACCAGAATTGAAGAGGGAGGAGAAACCCTGGGATTGGAGCCGGACTTTTCTTATCCCATTCCGGAGCAGACACCGGATATCCTCATTAACCAGGCAGGATATGAGCCGGAAGAAGAGAAGACGGCAATCTTTCAGGGACAGGAGCTGGAAGAAGAATATCTGATCTATGATGGGCAGGGAGAGATCGCATATCAGGGAACATTGGAAACAACTCCCTTTGGAGCCGAAGCGTCCGGGATCTATCTGGCAGATTTTACAGACCTGCAGCAGGAAGGCGAGTATTATTTTTATCACAGTACCCTGGGATATTCGGATCCTTTTCATATAAAAGAGGAGATTCGTCTGTCACTGGAACAGGATATTCTGCATAAATTACAGAATACGAAGGAGAAAAAAACGGCTCAGCTGTGCTACGAGACAGCCTGTATTCTATTGTCTTTGGAGTTGTATGGGGAGAAGCAGGGATATCCGGAGGAAGTGGATACTCTTTTACGGGAGAATATAGAGAGCCTTCTGTTGGCTCAGGATCCGGAAACGGGAGGTGTCTTTGAGATCCTGCCCCCGGCAGACGGATTCAGCGAGGAGGCTTCGCCCATTTCCCTTGTGGCGACTGCCGAATTTGCGGGTGTGATGGGGATGTATGCGAATGATATGGGAGCTGCTGACAGACAGCTTGCGGCCCGATGTGTGAATGCGGGAGAGGCAGCTTATCGCTCCATTCAGGACAGTTTGGACAACGTCAGCTACGATGCCGGTTATTTTGCCGCAGCACAGCTGCTGCGGCAGACAGGACGCAGCAAGTATTCCCAGGCAGTGATCCGGTATTTCGGAATGAAGGAAGAAATCAAAAGCTATACGGAATACGATTTCAGTATTTTTGCGGATGTGGCGTATCTGAATTCCCTTTACGGTGTCAATTTGGAGAGAAGTGATTATGTGATGCAGCGTCTGCGGGAGAAAGCGGAACAAATAGCGGCAAGCAGCAAGCAGAGCTCCTATTATATCTCCGATCTCAGGGAAAGCTATGACATAACGGGGATTCTGCAGGATATGCTCACCATGAGTGTGGTGAATTATGTTATATCCAATCACGAGTATCGCAGCATATTGGAGGCACATTATCACTATCTGTTGGGACGCAATCCGGAAGCACTCTGCCTGTTGGAAGGAAAAGGGATCAGAAGATCTCCGGAGGAAGAAGAACAGATCGGAAATAATATTCGTGGAGGAATGTTCTATCTGTTGCTGCAGAGTATCAAGTAAAATAAGGAGTAGTATTTATGAGAATTGTCGTATTGGCCGGAGGCAACAGTACAGAGAGAGAGGTTTCCCTGTCCTCCGGAAGCATGATATACAAAGCTTTGAAAGAGAAAGGACACCTTGTGATCCTGCTGGATGTGTATCTGGGCTATCGGGGAGAAACAGATGGGATTTTTGAAGCGCGGACAGACTGTACCGATAGGAGGGAAGGAATCGGAGAAGAGATTCTGAGTCCCGAGGAAATCAAAGGCCTGAGAGGGGAGGGAGAACGGGGGTTCTTCGGACCCAATGTCATTGCGCTGTGCAGTCAGGCGGATGTGGTTTTTCTCGGACTCCACGGAGCCAACGGTGAAGACGGCAGAATCCAGGCTGCCTTTGATCTTTGCGGGATCCGGTATACGGGGACGGATTATGTCAGCAGTGCATTGTGTATGGATAAGGGGCTGACAAAGGAAATGTTCCGGCTGCACGGAATTCCCACACCTGGGGGAACCACCCTAAAGCTGCATGAGGAAGACAGTATGCAGATTCCTTTCCCTTGTGTGGTCAAATCCTGCAACGGCGGCTCCAGTGTGGGGGTATCCATTGCAGCCACGCAGGAGGAGTACAGAAAGGCAAAAGAAGAAGCGTTCCGCTATGACCGTGAGATTGTGATCGAGCAATACATACGGGGAAGAGAGTTTTCCGTAGGAGTCATGGAAGGAAGAGCATTACCGGTCATTGAGATCCGGCCGCTGCAGGGGTTTTATGATTATAAGAATAAATATCAGGCCGGAAGTGCCGTTGAGACATGTCCGGCAGATCTTCCCCGGGAGATATCCGAAAAGATGCAGGGCTATGCCGAAGCGGCATTCCGCGCTCTGCGACTGAAGTGCTATGCACGTATGGATTTTATGATGAGTGAAGAGGGAGAGATTTACTGTCTGGAGGCGAATACTTTGCCGGGGATGACCCCCACCTCCCTGCTGCCTCAGGAAGCGGCGGCAGAAGGGATGGACTTTTCATCTTTGTGTGAAGCGATTATTCGGGCAGCAATGGAGAAAGATCGGGTATGAAGCATTTGACTGTACAAAATATTGCAGCGGCCTGTGGGGGAACCGTCTACGGACCTGCAGAAGGTGTAAGAAGCAAAACTGAGGCAACGGCAGTGGTCATAGATTCACGGGAGGCAAAAAAGGACGATGTATTTATTGCCATGCCCGGAGAACGGGTGGACGGCCACAAATTTATCGGTGATGTATGGGCCAAAGGCGCACTGGCAGTGGTCTGTGAGGTTTTGCCGAAATCCTTGGACGGTGTATGTATTCAGGTGGAAAGCAGTGCCCGGGCGCTGAGGGATATTGCTGAATTTTACAGAAAGCAGCTGACGCTCACAGTAGTGGGTGTCACCGGAAGTGTGGGAAAAACCAGCACAAAGGAAATGATTGCCGGCGTATTGTCGGAAAAATACAATACATTAAAGACATCGGGCAATTATAACAATGAGATCGGTTTGCCCCTGACCATACTTCGCATACGGGAGGAGCATCAGGCAGCTGTTGTGGAAATGGGGATCAGCGAATTTGGTGAAATGCATCGGCTGAGCAAGGTGGCCCGGCCGGATATTTGTGTCATTACCAATATCGGACAATGCCATTTGGAATCGTTGGGCGACAGAGACGGCGTGCTGAAAGCAAAGACAGAGATCTTTGACTTCCGTAATCCCGAAGGTGTCGTATGTGTCAACGGCGATGATGATAAGCTGGTTACCCTGCGGGGTAAGCTGGGAGATTGTCTTACTACCTTTGGCAGAGAGCGTCACAACACGGTGTATGCCCGGCGGAGCGAATCCAAAGGGCTGCTGGGCAGTTGTATGGATATAGCCGGCCTCGTAGAGCTTACGGAGGTTACCGTACCTTTGCCGGGAGAGCATATGATCTACAATGCGCTGGCAGCCGCTGCAGTGGGGTATCATATGGGACTGACCCGGGAACAGATACGGGCAGGAATTGAAAAGGCCAGGGCGGTAGGCGGAAGAAGCAATCTTCTGCAAAAAGGCGATTATGTTTTGATCGATGACTGCTACAATGCCAATCCCGTTTCCATGAAAGCGGCCCTGGAGCTGCTGGGACAGGCGGAAGGAAGAAAGGTTGCCGTCTTGGGCGATATGTTTGAATTGGGAGAGGGCAGCCCCGCCTTCCACAAAGAAACGGGAAATTATGCCGTAAAATGCGGAGTGGATGTACTGTTCTGTGTGGGCACCTTATCGGAAGCTATGTATGAGGGCGGAAAAGAGGCTCTGAAGGATGTTACAGCAGAGTACAGGACGGAACTGATCTACCTGAAAGAAAAAGAAGAATTAAAGAACCGGCTGCCGGAAGTGCTGCAGCCGGGAGATACGATTTTGCTTAAGGCATCCCATGGGATGGGATTTGAAGAAGTAATAGAGTGGATATAAGGGGGCTCCAATCAAGGGAACGCCCCCTTCTTATTGTAATTCGCCCGCCTTATAGCGTGCCACGATATTCTGGATGCGTTCATTTGGTGTCAGAAGATCACCAATGGAAGAATCATGGTTCAGGGTATCGATGATATAGGCAATGTATTTGCTCATATCGCAGTTGATGTACCAGGGACGTTCCAGAAGCTCCGGCGTCTGATAAACAAGGTTGGTAGTCAGTACCTTGGTAAAGATACCTTTGCTGTATGCATCGTCAAATCTCTGCAAACCATTGGTAAAGAGTCCGAAGGTGGAGAAGATGAAGATCCGTGCGGCGTTTCTTTCTTTCAGAGCGGCTGCAACCTCCAGCATACTGTCTCCGGAGGAAATCATATCATCTACGATGATAATATCCTTGTCCTGCACATTGGTACCGAGAAATTCATGTGCAATGATTGGATTGCTTCCGCCTACGATCCGTGTATAGTCGCGGCGTTTGTAGAACATACCCATATCCAGTCCCAAAACATTGGCAATATAAATCGCCCTTGTCATTCCGCCTTCATCGGGGCTGACCACCATCAGATGGGAAGAATCCAGCTGAAGATCCTTCACATTTTGAAGGAGACCCTTAATAAACTGATAAGCGGGCTGTATGGTTTCAAATCCGTGAAGAGGAATGGCATTCTGTACTCTGGGATCGTGTGCATCAAAGGTAATGATATTGTCTACGCCCATCCGCACCAGCTCCTGCAGGGCGATGGCACAGTCCAGAGATTCCCGGGCTGTCCGGTTATGCTGTCTGCTTTCGTACAGGAAAGGCATAATGACCGTAATCCTTCTGGCTTTGCCGCCCACAGCGGCAATGATTCTTTTCAAATCCTGATAGTGGTCATCGGGGGACATATGATTCTCATGCTCTCCCAGAGAATACGTGAGACTGTAATTGCAGACGTCCACCAGGATGTATAAGTCGGTACCTCTGACAGATTCCAGAATCACGCCCTTGGCTTCGCCGGAGCCGAAGCGAGGTGTTTTGGAGGAAAGGATATAAGAATCTCTCTGATAACCGGAGAAGGCCAGGCTGTCCTTGTGCTCATGCTCTCTCTCCGTTCTCCATTTTACCAGATATTGGTCCACTTCTTTGCCAAGCTCACTGCAGCTTTTTAAAGGAATCACTCTCAAAGAGCCTACGGGAATGGATTCCAAGTTTCTTTTTTCTTCGCGCTTTACCATGGAAGGAATCCTCACTTTCTGACGGACAATCTTTTTTTCAGCATCCTGATATCAGGACCTGTTATTTTACATAGATGAAAATGGCTGGTTATTCTGGAAAAAATTCTGTCTGAATAACGATCTCTCAGATCCTCCAAAGAGAGATTGGTGGATACAATGGTAGATTTCCTGCGTAAAATCCGTTCGTTTAAACAGGAAAACAGCCGGGAGGAGGAGAAGGCATTGGTCAATTCCGTGCCCAGGTCATCAATGATCAAAAGATCACAGGTATACAAATCCTCATATAAATCGGAGAGCTCTTCCCCCGATGATTTATGAAAGGTGCTTCGGGAGATTCTGTCAAACAGTCCGGCTGCACTGAAATAAATAACGGAATGTCCCAGATTCATCAGTTCCCCGGCAATACAGTTGGACAGAAATGTCTTTCCTGTTCCTACCGTACCATAAAAAAACAGATTATGGTAGTCCGAATTAAAATTCTCTATAAAACCGCGGCAGGTGATGACTGCGTTTTTGAAAAGCAGCAGATCCTCTCCGGAGTAGTATTCGTAAGACAGAGCAGAAAAATTCTGAGTTTTCAGGATCTCCTGAATATTGGACTGTTCATACAGCAGAGAGATCTCGGCTTGTTTGAAGCAGTGGCACTTGTTTCCGCGGATAAATCCCGTATCCTTGCAGTCTTTACACTCGTATTCCGGCTCCGGTATCCCGGCAGACATCCCGGCATCGGCAAGCAGGGCTGCCCGACGGGTGCGGAGAGAATCCAGGGCTTCTCTCAGGGAATCCAAAGCGGTTTCATCACCATCCAGGAGACGCCGTCCGTAGGCCACGGAAAGAGAGGCGATTTGATCGGAGAGCTTTGCATATTCGGGAAGGGCGGCTCTGAGGCCGGCCTGTGTTTCCTCCAGGCGGCGGTGAAGCCGAAGCTGTTTCTCATCATAGCGTTTGATGATGGTATCATACTGAGCATTTGTGAGTGCCAAAAGAAGCCTCCTTATTATGCAGCAATTCCCTTTCCAGAGATTCAAAGTCGTACTCGTTCTGCTGGAACTGATTGAATTTATTGGAAGATGAAGTTCGGGAAGGTGCCTGTTTGCGTTGGCGGCGGAAGGAAACGTCGGCTTTCAAAATATCCTCCTTGTGCCGGACGCCGTCCCGATGCCAGCTGTCCAGAATTTTGTCGGCATACTCAAATCGATGCTTGTCCGTTGCCATAACGGTTCGCTGACAGGCTTCCAGGATAATCTCGGAAGTAAAGCCGTATTCCTGATACCATTTGCGGATATACCCTGTTTCTCTGACAGTCGGGGAGGCTGATTTCCCCAGTGCCTTCATAACGGTATAAACGGATTTGTCATAGGCGGCAGAAAAGTCTTCGGCCTGCTCCGGCGAAGCAATTCCGGCTTCGGCCCAGGACATGGCAACCTTCTCTATGTAGCGAAAATCCTTCTTTCCCCGTCCGATGCAGTATTGCAGCAGATGATCCAGCAGATCAAAGGAAAAGCCCAGATCCTCGGAGATAAAAAACAGTGACTGAATATCAGAACCGCTTAAGGTCTTGCCGAGATAGGACTCTGCAATAAACAAAAGCTGAGAAGTGGTTTCCTTCTTTTTGAAAGCATCCATCTGATCGGCAGTGTAAGCGGGCTTTCTCCCGGTCTTTGTCGGAGAGGAGGCTCCGGATGCATCTTCGGATTGTCCGCCGGAAGTCCCGGGTATTTGAAGGGCAGAAGCGGTGGTCACCAAAGAGACCCGAGGAGGCAGACCCGGAGAGGATTCTGCGGGAATGCTGCAGAGACGGATCCCGGCAAGACCGCCCTGGTGGTTATACTCCAGCTGTAAAATGTCCTTTTTCTCCCAATATTTCAAAGCACGCAGAACATCCTTTTCCGTATAGTTGAACTTGTCCGCAATGGTGCCCACGGTAGTATGACAGGGCGCGGAATCAGAACATACTTCCGACATATGGTGAAATTGACGAAGCAGATAAAGATAAATCTTTAACTGGGCATCGTTGGCGTCTGCCATATATTCATCGATAAAACGGTTGGAAATTACAGTATGCTCCGGCTTGTCATTACTGTAGATTGCAATTGGACTCATGGCTTCCTCACATTATGAAACACTATCACTTCAATTTTTAAAGGCAAAAGGATTATAACATACCGGAAGAAAAAATGAAATACCCGCCCCCTGTCGGAACCCGTAAAACAAGGGCTTTCAGAGCATTGTGGAAAATGTGGACAGTGTGGATAGTCTGTCTTTGGGTGAGAAAATCTGCCGGATGGAGTCCCTTGGAAGAATGTGCATAAAACAAAAAAATATCCACATTTTCCCGACGTAAAAAAGTGTAAAAAAATGTGGATATTGTGGAAAATGTGGAAAATTAAATTCCAAGCAGAGATTCCCCCACTTTTACAATATCTCCGGCGCCCATAGTTATCAACAAATCACCGTTGATAGAATTTTCCAACAAATAATTTTCGATCTCATCAAAGGTGGGGAAGTGAACGCATTCTTTGCCAAGGAGCTTCAGCTCCCGCAGAAGATCCAGGGAACTGATGCCCAGTGAATCCGTTTCCCGGGAGGCATAAATGTCTGCCAGAACCACCACGTCCGCAGCTGCCAGCGCCCGGGCGAACTGAGAAAGGAAGGCCTTGGTTCTGGAATAGGTATGAGGCTGGAAGATACAGACAATCCGACTGTGGGGGAGCTGTTTGGCAGCCTCCAGAGTGACCGTAATTTCCGTGGGATGGTGCGCATAATCATCCATAACGGTGATATCCCCAAGACGTCCCTTGTATTCGAACCGCCGCTTGGTACCGGTGAAGGAAGACAAAGCCTTGCGGAGAGAGTCCTCAGGCAGCCCCAGAAGATCGGCAAGGGCTATGGCGGCCAGGGCATTTGAGATGTTATGGCGTCCCGCAACACCCAGAGAGAGTCGCCTGTCGGGAGCACCTTTGCAGGTTACGAGAAAGGCGGGTCGACCGTCTTTATCGTAGGATATTTGGGAAGCGCGGTAATCACATCCGGGAGAAAAGCCATAGGTGATCACGGAACAGGCAAGGTCTTTTGTGAGGGCCTCTCCGTCTGCGATCTCATCATTCAGGATAAGCGTTCCGTCCTCCGGCAGCAGCTTGGCAAAGCTGCGGAAGGAACTGCGGATGTCCTCAAGGTCGCGGAAGAAGTCCATGTGATCCTCCTCCACATTCAGAATGATGCCGATCCTTGGGAAAAAGCTCAAAAAGCTATTGGTATATTCGCATGCCTCGGTCAAAAAATAGGGGGAGCTGCCGACCCGTATATTGCCCCCGATGGAAGGCAGAATGCCGCCGATGGAAAGGGTGGGATCCGTGTCGGAAGCCATCAGGATCTCTGCGATCATGGAGGTGGTGGTGGTCTTGCCGTGAGTTCCCGCAACGGCTATGGGATATTCATAATTTTTCATCAGCTGTCCCAGGAGCTGGGCTCTGGTCAGATGAGGCAGCTGTCTTTCCTGCATGGCCAGGAATTCCGCATTGTCGGGATGGATCGCTGCCGTATAGACAACGACATCCACATCCTCTGTTATATGCGAGATGCTCTGTCCGTAATAGATCACGGCGCCCTTTTGGGAGAGTCGTTTTGTCAGAGGTGATTCCGTCAGATCCGAGCCGGATACCGAAAAACCCCGGGACAGCAGGATCTCGGCCAGACCGCTCATGCTGATACCGCCGATACCGATAAAATAAATGTGGCAGGGACACTCAAAATTAATCTGAAACATGGGAATATGCCCTTTCTGGGAAGTGTAATAGGTTCTCTATCATTATAACCTTATGTGTTTAAAAAACAAGGTAAAAAAGTCAGGTTTTTCGACAAGTCGTAAACACCTGCCGTTGTCAATTTTGTGCAGTATCGCCGCCAAAGCAGAGACGGCATTGCTGCATACGAAAAAAAGTAAAAAAAACATTTGTTTATAACATTTGAAAAATAATGTATATTTAGGGAAAATATGGGTTACTTTTGACAAAATTCAGAAAAAATAGAAATGTTTGATATGTAAAATGCATAAAGGAAAGTGTGAACCATGTCATTTTTTTTGTAAAAAATATTTATTTATCAATCAGTGTATGTTATAATAGGCTCAACCTTATCACGGTAAATCAAAACTTTGAGGTGACAAACATGATAAAAAAAGAAATGATTGCCATGCTGCTGGCAGGCGGTCAGGGAAGCCGTTTGGGAGTGTTGACCTCTCATGTGGCCAAGCCTGCTGTATCCTTTGGCGGTAAATACCGCATCATCGATTTCCCGTTAAGCAATTGTATCAATTCGGGAGTGGATACGGTGGGAGTGTTGACGCAGTACCAGCCTCTCAGACTGAATACCCATATCGGCATCGGGATCCCCTGGGATCTGGATCGCAATATCGGAGGTGTGACCGTACTTCCTCCCTATGAGAAGAGCAGCCACAGTGAATGGTATACAGGTACAGCCAATGCCATTTATCAGAATATGGCTTATATGGAGATGTATAATCCGGAATACATACTGATCCTGTCGGGAGACCACATTTATAAGATGGACTACGAGGTCATGCTGGATTTCCACAAGCAGAACAAGGCGGAATGCACCATTGCCGTTATGCCGGTTCCTATGGAGGAGGCCAGCCGCTTCGGTATCATGATCACGGATGAGAACCGCCGGATCACCGATTTTGAGGAGAAGCCCGAGCATCCCAGGAGCAATCTTGCTTCCATGGGTATCTACATCTTCAACTGGCAGACGTTGAAGGAGGCGCTGGTTACCATGGCGGAGCAGCCTGCACTGGATTTCGGCAAGCATGTCATTCCCTACTGCCATCAGAAGGGTGCACCCCTGTATGCCTATGAATTTAACGGCTACTGGAAGGATGTGGGAACCTTGAGCTCCTACTGGGAAGCCAACATGGAGCTGATCGATATCGTACCCGAGTTTAATCTGTATGAGGAATACTGGAAGATTTATACCAAGAGTGATGCTCTGCCGCCCCAGTATCTCTCCGATGACAGTGTTGTGGAGAAGTGTATCATCGGAGAGGGAACGGATATCTACGGAAAGGTATACAATTCCGTCATCGGATGCGGCGTAACCATCGGAGAGGGTACCATCGTCAGAGATTCCATCATCATGAACAATACCTCCATCGGAGCCGGGTGTGAACTGAATAAGGCGATTGTTGCCGAAAATGTTGTGATCGGAGACCAGGTGAAGCTGGGTGTGGGTGAAGAAGCAGAGAATGATGCGGCTCCTCATATTTACAATCAGGGTCTGGTATGTATCGGAGAACACAGCATATTGCCGAAGGGCCTGACGGTAGGCAAGAACGTCTGTATTTTTGGCAGGACAGAGGCTGAGGATTACGACAATCTGACCCTTGCCAGCGGAAAAACATTGATTAAGGCAGGTGATGAAACGTGAGAGCGATCGGTATTATTTTAGCGGGAGGCAATAATCAGCGCATGAAGCGGTTATCCGATAAACGGGCCATCGGAGCCATGCCCATTGCGGGCAGCTATCGAAGCATTGATTTTGCGCTCAGCAATATGTCCAATTCCCATATTCAGAAGGTGGCGGTCTTTACCCAGTACAACGCGGGCAGCCTGAATGAACATTTGAGCTCTTCCAAGTGGTGGGATTTCGGACGGAAGCAGGGAGGATTGTTTGTCTTCACGCCTTCCTTGACCGTGGATAACGGTTATTGGTACCGGGGAACTGCGGATGCCATCTATCAGAATCTTTCGTTCCTGAAAAACAGCCATGAACCGTATGTGGTGATCGCTTCCGGAGACTGCGTTTATAAGATGGACTACAATAAGGTTCTGGAATATCATATCCGTAAAAAGGCGGATATTACACTGGTGTGCAAGGATATGCCAAAGGGTGAGCCGGTGGAGCGCTACGGTATCATCAAGATGAATGAGGAAAGCAGGGTGGAGGAATTCGAGGAGAAGCCCATAGAGGCGAGAACGAATACGGTCTCCTGTGGGATTTACGTCATTCGCAGAAGGCTGCTGATCGAGATGATCGAACGCAGTGCCGAGGAGGACAGATATGATTTTGTCAGGGATATCCTGATTCGCTACAGATCGCACAAAAGGATCTACGGTTACAAGATCAGAGAGTACTGGAAGAATATTGCTACAGTGGAGGATTATTACAAGACCAATATGGATTTTCTGAAGCCGGAGATCAGGGACTATTTCTTCAGGCAGTATCCGGAGATCTATTCCAAGGTGGATGATCTGCCGCCGGCCAAGTATAATGTGGGCGCAAACGTCAGGAACAGCTTGATTTCCAGCGGATGCATCATCAACGGCCTGGTGGAGAATTCGGTCATTTTTAAGAAAAGCTTTATCGGTAATAATTGCGTTATTAAGAATTCCATTATTTTGAACGATGTATACATTGGAGATAATACGTATATTGAGAACTGCATCGTAGAGAGCCGGGATACCATCAAAGCCAATTCTTATCACAAGGGAGAAAATGAAATCAAGGTAGTGATAGAAAAGAATGATCGCTTTCTGATATAAACGTGGTAACTATTGTGTAAGAGCTTTCTCAGGTAATAATGGAGGTTATAAATTATGAGAATTACTGATGTGCGGGTACGTAAAATCACGAAAGAGGGGAAACTGAAGGCCATCGTATCAATTACTTTAGATGAAGAGTTTGTGGTACATGACATTAAGGTCATAGAAGGAGAAAAAGGATTGTTCATTGCAATGCCGAGTAAAAAAGCGGCTGACGGAGAATATAGAGACATCGCACATCCGATTAATTCCAACACACGAGACATCATACAAAGGACGATTCTGGAGAGCTACAGAGAGGCTCTGGAGGAAGAAGATCCGGAATCTGCATAAGTCACCCTTATACGGACTCAAGACAGGCATTCTGCTTCTTGCAGGAATGCCTGTTTTTTATTATAGTAAAGAAAATAAGGAAGGCTGAAGGAGAGTCAAAATCATGTATATCATAGCAGGCCTGGGCAATCCTACGAGAGAATATCAGAACACACGTCATAACATAGGCTTTGAAGTCATAGACAGAATTGCGGATGCATATCATATTTCCGTATTGGAGAAAAAGCACAAAGCACTGGTAGGTAAAGGAAGCATCGGAGGTGAACGGGTACTTCTTGCGAAGCCTCAAACCTTTATGAATCTCAGCGGAGAAAGTATCCGCCAAATGGTGGAGTATTACAAAGCGGATCCCGGTACACAGCTGCTGGTCATTTATGATGATATCCATCTGGATGTGGGCCGGCTGCGTATTCGGGGCCGGGGAAGTGATGGGGGACATAACGGAATTAAGAGTATTCTGCAGCATTTGGGCAAAGACGAATTTGCAAGGATCAGAGTTGGTGTGGGAGAAAAGCCTGCCGGTTATGATCTGGCAGACTATGTGCTGGGGCATTTCGGTAAAGAAGAACGTGGGCTCATAGACGAGAGCATCGGTGAGGCGGTAAAGGCAGCGGAATTGATCCTTCTCGGCAGAATTGAAGAAGCCATGAATCTGTATAACAGAAAAAAATCAAAGGTATCCGAATAGTCGGAATCAGGGAAAGAGTCAGGTGAAAAAGTGGAAGGAATAATGGCGCCCTTACGGGAATTGGCAGAATACAGCAGGATGAAAGCAGGGCTGACCGGTTCGGCAAAAAGCATCGCTCTTTCGGGATGCGTGGATTCTCAGAAAATCCACATGATGGCGGGAATGGGAGAAACCTTTAAAACGAAAATCATTCTTACCTTCAGCGAGAGCAGAGCCAGAGAAATCCAGGAGGATTTTTTATTTTATGACAGAAATGCATCCGTATATCCGGGCAAAGATCTGATTTTCTATCAGGCGGATATTCACGGAAAAGAGCTGGTGAAGGAACGGATCCGTATGCTGCGGCGGATTGTGGAAGGAAGCCCCACTACCATAGTGACCACCTTCAGTGCCTTGATGTCACCGGTGATTCCGGCGGAGGTTTTTTGCGACAGTATTCTTTTTTTGGATAAAAGAAGTGTGGTAAGTGAAGAGGAGCTTGCCCGTCGGCTGGTATATCTGGGCTACGAAAGGGTGTACCAGGTAGAGGAGGCGGGGCAGTTTTGTCTTCGGGGCGGTATTTTGGATATTTTTGATCTCACGGAGGACAATCCCTACCGTATCGAATTCTGGGGAGAGGAGATAGAATCCATTCGCAGCTTCGATGTGTTAAGTCAGCGTTCCCTTCAGCAGCTGGAGTCGGTGGCTGTTTATCCTGCCACGGAGCTGCTGCTGACCGAGGGGCAGCTGAAGGAGGGAGTTTGCCGACTGGAAAAGGAGGCGGAAGCGCTGGCAGAGGTCTTTCGCAGTGAATTCCGGACAGAAGAAGCACATCGCATCCGCACCCAGGTGAAAGCGCTTGCGGAAGAAGTGACGGAGTTGGGGATTGTACGGAATCTGGAAAGCTATATCAACTATTTTTATCCCAAGACACAGCAGCTGTTGGATATGTTTGGAAAAAAAGAAACCTGTATTTTCCTAGATGAGCCTGCCAGACTCAGGGAGCATGCACTGGCTACGGAAAGCGAATTCAGAGAAAGCATGGGTCATCGTCTGGAAAAGGGATATATTTTGCCGGGGCAGGCAGATATTCTGTACGGCATGGATCAGGTTTTGGCTCGGATCACCGAGTATCCTACGATTCAGATCGGTTTTATGGAAGATAAGAACGTACTGATCAGGACAGAAGACCGCTGTAATATTACGGCCAGAAGCGTAGCTTCCTATAACAACAGTTTTGAATTGCTGCGAAAGGATCTGAAGCGCTATCGTGGGCAGAAATACAGAGTCATTCTGCTCTCGCCCTCAAGGACAAGGGCACAGCGGTTGGCAGCCGATCTGAGAGAGGAAGAGATGACAGCCGTTTATACGGAGGATCCCTACAGAGAGGCACAGCCGGGCGAGATCGTTGTGATGTACGGAAAAATAAAAAGAGGGTTTGAATACCCGCTCTTAAAATTCGTGGTAATTTCGGAAAGTGATATTTTCGGTAGAGAAAAGAAAAAAAAGAAGAGAAAGAAGGTTTACGAAGGAACGAAGATCCGGGATTTTGCACAGCTGAAAGTGGGCGATTACGTTGTTCATGAGAGTCATGGTCTCGGCATTTATCGGGGAATTGAGAAGGTAGAGGTAGAAAAGATTGTCAAGGATTATATTAAGATAGAATACCGTGGCGGCGGTCATCTCTACATCCCCGCCACGGGTCTTGATGTGATCCAGAAATATGCCTCCGCAGATACCGGAAAGCCGAAATTGAATAAGCTGGGAAGCAGAGAATGGAGCAATACGAAATCGCGGGTGCGAAGTGCCGTCAACGAAGTGGCAGGCGAGCTGGTGGAGCTGTATGCTGCCAGACAGCAGAAAAAAGGATTTGAGTTTGGAAAAGATACGGTATGGCAGAAAGAGTTTGAAGAGCTGTTTCCTTATGAGGAGACGGAGGATCAGCTGGAAGCCATTGCAGATACGAAGCAGGATATGGAAAGCGCTAAAATTATGGATCGTCTGGTTTGCGGAGATGTGGGCTACGGCAAGACGGAAATTGCCATTCGAGCGGCCTTTAAGGCGGTACAGGATGGAAAGCAGGTGGCATTTTTGGTGCCCACCACGATTCTGGCACAGCAGCATTACAATACCTTTGCTCAGAGAATGAAAGATTTTCCTGTCCGCATCGATTTGATGTCACGCTTCAGGACGGCGGCCCAGCAGAAAAAAACACTGGCCGATCTGAAAAAGGGATTGGTGGATATTGTCATCGGAACTCACCGTATCCTCTCCAAAGACCTGGCATTCAAGGATCTGGGACTGCTGGTGGTAGATGAGGAACAGCGCTTCGGTGTTACCCATAAAGAAAAAATCAAGCAGATGAAAGAGGATGTGGATGTTTTGACGCTGACGGCCACGCCGATCCCCCGGACACTGCATATGAGTCTTGTGGGAATCCGGGATATGAGTGTGCTGGAAGAAGCTCCGGAGGAACGTCTTCCCGTTCAGACTTATGTTTGTGAATACAATGAAGAGATGGTGCGGGAAGCCATTTCCAGAGAATTGTCCAGAGACGGACAGGTGTATTACGTCTATAATCGTGTGAATACCATAGCGGATATGACGGTCCGGCTCAAAGAGCTGGTGCCGGAGGCCAATATTACCTATGCCCATGGTCAGATGAAGGAGCAGGAGCTGGAAACCATTATGTATGATTTTATCAACGGAGATATTGATGTACTGGTTGCTACTACCATTATCGAAACGGGACTGGATATTTCCAATGTGAATACGATGATCATACACGATTCCGATAAGATGGGGCTGTCTCAGCTCTACCAGCTCAGAGGAAGGGTGGGCCGCAGCAATCGTGTGGCCTATGCATTTTTGATGTATCAGAAAAACATGCTGCTTCGGGAAGTGGCAGAGAAACGCCTGCAGGCCATACGGGAATTTACGGAGCTTGGCAGCGGATTTAAGATTGCCATGCGGGATCTGGAGATTCGGGGGGCGGGTAGTCTCTTGGGGAAAAAACAGCATGGACATATGGAAGCCGTGGGATATGATTTGTATTGCAAAATGCTGAATGAGGCTGTCCGGAAGAAAAAGGGATTGGATACACAGTCCTCAGAGTTTGGTACGTTAGTGGATCTGGACGTAGATGCTTTCATTCCACCAACCTATATTGTAAATGAAGCCCAGAAGCTGGATATTTACAAACGGATTGCCTCCATTGAGAACGAAGAGGAAAGGGAGGATATGAAAGAGGAGCTTCTGGATCGGTTCGGAGCCGTGCCGGGCAATGTGGAAAATCTGCTTCGGATTTCCCTGCTTCGGGTGGCTGCTCATGAGCTGTATGTCACGGAGTTAAAGGGGAAGCAGGGAAGGATCACATTGAGCCTGTGTCCGGAGGCGGGGCTGAAGGTAGAAGGGATCCCTCTGCTGCTGGAGCGCTTCAAAGGAGCGCTGCAGTTTGTTGCCAAGGGAACCCCTCGGTTTATTTTCCGATACAGACCGGAGGAGCTGCCTGAAAAGCATGGGAAACAACTTCTTGAGCTGACGGAGGAACTGCTTGCGGCTATGAAAGAAGCGTTGCTGTAATGTCGGAAGTTTTATAAATAAAAAAAGAAAAATCGGAGAAACTGTAACCTTTTCCTGCTGTTTGCGTCCTTTGGAGTGTAGAAGCAATCAACCAAGGCGCGGTGTCCGTGCCGCAGCCGAAAAATTGAGAGGAGAAGGTTATGGGAAAAGGAAGAAAGAAAGGTGGAAATCACCTGAGGAAGTTGGCGGGATGCTTTTTGCTCCTGTGGATGCTGCTGTTGTCAGCCTGCGGAGGGAACAAGGAAGGAGCCGTGCCCGAAGGCTGGGCCGCGGCCCCGGAAGCCGGTTTGGCGGGAGATGCGGCGTGGGAAGAAGCACCGGCAGAGGAAGGCAGTCAACAACAGGCGTCGGCGGAGGAATTGTCGGCAGCAACAGAGGCTTTGGCAGACGGGGCAGAGGGGGCTTTCCCGGGACTTGCGAAAGATGCGGCAGCGGAATTGTCGGCTCAGAGGCTGTATGAGGGGTATGGAGAGGGAGGAACTGCCCATTGGGGATTTGATACGGAAGAATATAACGCTTTGGAAGAGAGCGGATTTCGGATGGTGTCCGTCAATCCTCTGTCCACCTTTTCGGCAGATGTGGATACAGCCTCCTACAGCAATGTAAGGCGCATGATCAGTGACGGCTATGGAGTGGAAGAGATTCCCGAAGGAGCGGTAAGAATCGAGGAGATGCTGAATTATTTTTCTTACGAATATGCAGCGCCGAAAAAAGGTGAGCCTTTTGGAGTGACGGTACATATTGCAGACTGTCCCTGGAATGAGAATGGGAAGCTGATGCAGCTGGGGCTGCAGACAGAGGCTCTGAACTTATCGGAAGCACCGGAGAGCAATCTGGTTTTTTTGATCGACGTTTCCGGATCCATGGATTCCGAAGATAAACTGGGGCTGTTGCAGAGAGCCTTTCTCCTTTTGACGGAGCAGCTGACGGCAAAGGATCGGGTATCCATCATTACCTATGCGGGTGATGAGAGGGTGGTACTGGAAGGAGCAAGAGGGGATGAAAAGGAAGAGATCGCAGCGGCTGTCGAAGGCTTGTTTGCTTCCGGAAGCACCAACGGCAGTGCCGCCATTCTGCGGGCTTACGAATTGGCGGGGGAGTATTATATCAAGGGTGGAAACAATCGTATTATCCTGGCCACGGATGGGGATCTGAATGTAGGGATTACAGATGAAAGCTCTTTGAAGGAGCTGGTAGAGGAAAAGCGACAGGAGGGTATTTTCCTGTCTGTGATGGGGTTCGGAACGGGAAATATCAAGGACAATAAAATGGAAACTCTGGCAGACAACGGAAACGGAAACTATACCTACATTGATTCCTACGGCGAGGCAAAGAAGGTGCTGGTGGAGGAACTGGGAGCCAATTTTGTTACTGTGGCAAAGGATGTGAAATTTCAGGTAGAGTTCAACCCCGCCGCTGTCACGGCTTACCGTTTGCTGGGCTATGAGAACCGGAGCCTGGCAGAAGAGGATTTTGCGGATGATAAGAAGGATGCGGGAGAGATCGGTGCAGGTCACAGTGTTACCGTGCTGTACGAGCTGATTACAGCCGATTCTGACGGAGAACCGCCGATCCGGGAGCTTCCGGGGTTAAAATACGGATCCGGAGAAGTGGTGGAGGAGATTGTAACCAAAGAGGATGTAATGAAAGAGGAGTGGCTGACCATATCGGTCAGATACAAGGAACCGGAGGAAGACAGCAGTAAGCTGTTAAGCTATCCCGTTTCCGGAAGCAGTTATCGGAAAAAAATGCATGAGGATATGCGGTTTGCCGCCGCGGTGGCAGAGTTTGGCATGGTCATCAGGGACAGTGAATATAAAGGATCCAGTTCCTTTGACAGCATCCTGAAGCTGCTGGAAGAATGTGACCTGTCGGGAGATGAGTACAAGGAAGAATTTTATTATCTGGTGAAGAAGCTGATGCGGAATTCGTAGCGGGAGGAATACATATGGAGGACAATGCCATCATCGATCTGTACTGGGCAAGAGATCAGAAGGCGATCGTAAGAACAGAAGAGAAGTACGGAAAATACTGCTATAAAATTGCCTGGAACATCCTGCGGGAGCACCGGGATTGTGAAGAATGCATCAGTGATACGTGGTTGAGAGCCTGGAATCGGATGCCCTCGGAGCGGCCCGGAATCCTGTCGGCTTTTCTGGGAGCCATCACGAGAAATCTGTCACTGGATCGGTACAGGAGGAGCCACGCCGCAAAAAGGGGAGGCGGAGAAATGCCCTTTGTCTATGAGGAGCTGCAGGATTGTGTGTCTTCCCGGGGATCGGAGGAGGAATTTGACGGATGTTTGCTGACAGAAGCCTTGAACGGGTTTTTGGAGGGGCTGAAAAAGGATCAGCGTATGATCTTTGTCAGACGCTACTGGTATCTGGATTCCATGCAGGAAATCGCAAAAAAATACGGGATCAGCGAGAGTAAGGTGAAGACGGATCTGTTCCGTATGCGGAAAAAGCTGCAGGAATATCTGAGGGAGCAGGGCTTTCGGGTGTAGATGTCCCGTGCCTGACAAAGGGAGGGAAGGTAAGAAGATATGAAGGTAGATCAGCTGCTGGATGCGTTGGGGGATATCGCTCCCCGCTTTGTAAGGGAAGCCGAGGAGGAGGCATTTCCCCGCAGGTACAGTATGATAAAGCATCAAAGAAGGCTTGTATATTTTGTGAGTGCCGCCGCCTGCATCGGACTTGTGGTGTTTGGAACAAGGCTGGGAGTATGGGAGGATATCCGGGGCGGGGGAAATTATGCCGAAACGGAGAGTGCCCCTGCTGAGACGGAGAGTGCCCCTGCAGCAGAGGCTCCTGCAGAAGAAGCTTCCGGAGTGGCAGAGGAAGCCGCCATGCCGGAGGCGTCGGCAGAGGAAGCGGCTGCATCGGAGGAAGCAACGACGACAGAGGAGTACTTCGAAGGAGAAACCCTTACGGAGAAGGATGCGGCTGCAGCGGGAGCTGCGGACGGTGAGGAATTGGGGCAGAGTCTTTCGGAGGAAAGAAAGGAGGAGCTGCATTCTGTGCTGCTCTCCCCGGAATTGGTTGCCACCATCGAAATTACCGACGGCAATACGGGAGAGGTAACGGTGATCCGGGAGGATGCCATGAGGGAGGAGCTTCTGATGCTGTACGAGGCACTGAGGTTTGAAGAGGATATGTCTGGGGAGGGGCTTTCCGATAAGAGAGCGGGCTATAGCCGCAGCATGCGTCTTCTGGATCATCAGGGTACTCTTTTACAGACGGTAACACCCTATATCGACCAGGTAGTGATTGACGGCGTGACTTACAGCAGCAAGGGAAATGATACCAGCCGGAAGTTGCTGGAAAAACTGGAATTATTTTAAAAGTTTGTTTACTAATTTTGAAAAAGCCCTTCCCAAATCCGAAAAATAGATTATAATGAAAGTGATACCTATTGAAGCGGATGTTTACATGTTTACGCGAACAAATTGACAAGGCGGCGGGTACATGGGGAAAAAAGACGTAATTCTGATTATTGACGACAGCAGGCTGAACAGAAAAGCGCTGATCGATATTCTGGCGGGTGAGTATGAGATCCTGCAGGCGGCCAATGGAAAAGAAGGCTTGGAGATACTGGATCGGGAAGGGGAGAATATTGCGGCTATCATTCTGGATCTGATCATGCCCATTATGAACGGGTATGAATTCCTGAAGGAATTTAAGGCGCAGGTAAAGTACGATAATCTCCCGGTGGTGGTCACCACCGCGGCCGACGGTCTGGAGGATGAGAGGAAGTGCCTGAAGCTGGGCGTCAGTGATTTTATCCCCAAGTCCTTTGACAGAGATATTATCCGTTTCCGCATTATGAATGTAATCCGTCAGAGCAAGCGGCAGACATTGGAATTTGATCCCTTAACGAAGCTGTACAATCAGCAGAAGTTCTACATGGAGGTGGAGACGCTGCTGAAGCGGTATTCGGAAGAAACCTTTATCTTCATGCGGATCGATGTGGAGCGCTTCAAGATGATCAATTCCTTTTACGGAACGAAGGAAGGAGATCGGCTGATCTGTTATATGGCGGATATTATCCATCACCAGATGCGGCATGTGGAAAGGTGTGTGTACGGAAGGATAACAGCTGATATATTTGCTGTTTGCTTCCCCTATAATATGGCGTTGGCCGAAGACATTGCGAACTTTATGGAAGAAAGCCTGAAGCATCACAAGGCCCATTATTATCTGGAGCCGTCTATCGGTATTTACGTGATCGAAGACAATTCCATGGAGATTTCCACCATCTATGACAGGGTGACCATCGCCGCCAAGGAGTCCAAGGGCAGCTATCGGTGTGCCTATACGATGTACACCCATGAGATGGAAGAGCAGATGATACGGGAGCAGGAGATCATCAATGAGATGGAGCATGCTCTCAATCACAGCCA
This sequence comes from Lachnospiraceae bacterium, assembly GCA_017396675.1. Lineage (GTDB taxonomy): Bacteria > Bacillota > Clostridia > Lachnospirales > Lachnospiraceae > SFDP01. Next base: position 12,461 of record JAFQLB010000081.1, on the reverse strand, counting down.
GTTTACCGTTTTCTATCAGCCCCAGTTTGATGCGGAGACCAAAAAGCCCTGCGGAGCGGAAGCGCTGGTGCGTTGGATTAAGCCGGACGGCAGCATGGTCTCACCGGGAGACTTTATTCCTGTGTTTGAGAAAAACGGATTTATCATTCAGCTGGATATGTTCGTTTGGGAGATGGTGTGTAAGTATCTCAGGAAGCGCCTTGACGAAGGAAAGAAGGTGGATGCGGTATCGGTTAATGTTTCCCGGGTGAATCTTTACAATCCGGGCTTTGTGGAGACTGTAACAGAGCTGGTGCAGAAATATCGCATTCCTGTCAAGTATTTCCATCTGGAGATTACGGAGAGTGCCTTCATCGACAATATGGTGATACTGAAAAAGATCCTGACAGAGCTGCAGAACCGTGGATTTACGATTCTGATGGATGATTTTGGAAGCGGTTACTCCTCTCTCAATGTTCTGAAGAATATTGATGTGGATGTTTTAAAAATAGATATGGGCTTTTTGCCAAAGAGCAGAGACGACGTGCGTTCGGAGAAGATTCTGGCTGCCGTTATCAATATGGCAAAGGATCTGGATATCCCTTCCATCGCAGAGGGCGTGGAGGAGAAAGAGCAGTATGATCTGTTAAAGGAACTTGGCTGTACGGTGATTCAGGGATACTATTTCGGAAGGCCCATGCCGGAAAAGGAATATGCTGCGTTGTGTGATCGATCATAAGAATAGGTAAAAGAAGTATTACGGATAAGCTCGCCAATCGGCGGGCTTATTTTTGGGATGTGCAGATGTGTCCTCCTTGTCAGGAGGCGGTGGGCAAAACAATAATTATAATTTGTGGTATTAACAACAGAAACAGAAGGGTAAAGGGAGTATACTGAAAAAACCGATCAATCAACGCAAAAGGATATCAGGAGGAATGTGGAATATGGTACGCAGAATTATTCAGATCGATGAAGAAAAATGCAACGGATGCGGTGCCTGTGCGGCAGCCTGTCACGAAGGAGCCATCGGCATGGTGGACGGAAAGGCCAAATTACTGAGAGATGACTATTGCGACGGTCTGGGCGACTGTCTCCCCACCTGTCCTACGGGAGCCATTACCTTTGTAGAACGGGAAGCGGCTGCTTACGATGAGGCGGCCGTGAAGGCAAACATGGCAAAAAAGGAGAAGGAAAAAAGAGGTCATTGTCACGGAGAAGGACATGGAGCCCATCAGGGCTGTCCCGGCAGCAGGATGCGTACGCTGCACCCTCAGGGCGGAGAAAAGCCTGCGGGAGGACCACCCCAGCCCAGGCAGGATTCGGTTGAAAGGAGTGGCTCCCAGCTTCGGCAGTGGCCGGTACAGATCAAGCTGGTTCCTGTCAATGCGCCCTATTTTGAAGGGGCCAAGCTGCTGGTGGCAGCGGATTGCTCTGCCTTTGCCTATGCGGATTTTCACCGGGATTTCATTCGGGATCATATTACGCTGGTGGGATGTCCCAAGCTGGATGAGGTGGATTACAGTGAAAAACTGACAGAGATCCTTTCTTCCAACAATATCAGAAGTGTTACTGTTGTCAGAATGGAGGTACCCTGCTGCGGAGGCATTGAAATGGCGGTAAAAAAGGCGTTGACAGACAGCGGGAAAATGATTCCCTGGCAGGTGGTCACGCTCTCCGTCAGCGGAGAGATCATCGACCGGACGTAGGGGAATAAGAAAGCTTTTCTTCCTCATGGCAATATATGTTCATTCTTCACAAGAAAAGCCGATTATGGTATGATATTGTTGCAGACGTTGGGAACCGAAAGGTTATGTTATACCATGGGGAGGAGTCGAATGAAACACAGGAAGTTGGGAATTCTGGAAATTGATCCTTATCTGACACCTTATGAAGAAGATCTGAATATGCGCATGGAGCGTTATGAGGCGAAACGGCAGGAGCTGGTGGGTAAGAGAGGGAAGCTGAAAAGCTTTGCAAACGGACACCACTACTTCGGTTTTCATCGAACCAGAGGGGGCTGGGTCTACAGAGAGTGGGCGCCTGCTGCAGAGGAAATGTACCTGACCGGGGATTTTAATGAATGGAATATGAAAGACACTCCCATGCGAAAGCTGGAGGGAGGCGTATTTGAGGTAGAGTTAAAGGGCAGGAATGCACTCCGGGAGGGACAGAAGGTACAGGCTGTGGTGATTCATGAGGGAAGGCAGCTTAGGAGGATCCCGTCTTATGCGACAAGGGTGGTGCAGGATCCCATCACGCATTTGTGGTGTGCCGAAATCGAAGAGACACAGAAGTCCTTTGCATGGACCGACGAAGACTTTGTTCCCCGGGAGACGCCGCTGATCTACGAGTGCCATATCGGAATGGCACAGGAAAAGGGCGCCATTGGAAGCTATCGTGAATTTAAAGAATACATTTTGCCGCGGATTAAGGAGCTTGGATACAATACGATCCAGATCATGGCGATTATGGAGCATCCCTATTACGGTTCCTTTGGGTATCAGGTGTCTAACTTTTTTGCGGCATCCTCCCGCTACGGCAAAAGCGAGGACTTAAAGGAACTGATCAACACGGCTCATGAAATGGGGATTGCGGTGCTGCTGGATGTAGTACATTCCCATGCCGTGAAAAATACCAATGAAGGACTGAACGAGTTTGACGGTACGGTGTATCAGTATTTCCATGAGGGAGGTAAGGGAGAGCACAGCGCGTGGGATACAAAGCTGTTTAATTACGGTAAGAATGAGGTTTTGCACTTCCTCCTCAGCAACCTGAAGTACTGGATGGAGACCTTTCACTTCGACGGATTTCGGTTTGACGGCGTGACCTCCATGCTTTATCTGGATCATGGTCTGGGCAGTGCCTTTACCAATTACGACATGTATTTTTCCATGAATACGGATGTAGAGGCGGTAACCTACCTGCAGCTTGCCAATGCATTGATTCGCGAGATCAATCCGCATGCCGTAACAATCGCAGAGGATATGTCTGGAATGCCCGGAATGTGTCTGCCCATCGAAGAGGGTGGAATCGGCTTTTGCTATCGTCTGTCCATGGGAGTGCCGGATCTGTGGATCAAATACCTGAAGGAATACAGCGATGATCACTGGGATATGAACCGGCTTTGGTATGAGCTAAACGGCCGCAGACCCCAGGAGAAGAACATTGGCTACTGTGAATCTCACGACCAGGCACTGGTAGGAGACAAGACCATTATGTTCCGGCTGTGTGATGCGGAAATGTACACACACATGAATAAGTTCGGTGGCAGCATGATCATTGACAGGGGAATCGCTCTGCACAAGATGATCCGATTGCTGACCGCCACCCTTGCGGGAGAGGGATATCTGAACTTTATGGGCAACGAATTCGGGCACCCGGAGTGGATTGATTTTCCCAGAGAGGGCAATGGCTGGAGCTATCATTATTGCCGCAGACAATGGAGTCTGGTGGACAACGAGAATCTGCGTTATCGGGAGCTGAATGAATTTGACAAAGCTATGATCCGTTTGCTGAAAGAGGAGCATATCCCGGAAAAGAGGGCAGAGAGCCGTTGGATTCATCAGGATGACAAGGTGATTATCTACAACAAGGAGGATGTGGTGTTTGCCTTTAATTTTCATCCCACTCGCTCCTTTGAAGGGTATTTTGTTCCTGTGGGAGAGGCAGGAACCTATGAAGTGATCTTGTCCTCGGATGATGGATGCTTTGGAGGCTTCGGCAGAGTGGATACGGCCTATCGCTACACCACCTTCAGAGGTGAGGACGGAAGGGAAGGCTTCCTATGCTACCTGCCTTCCAGAACCGCACTATCATTCAGGAGGATATCGTAATGAAGGGAAAAAACTATGCACAGGAGGCCTTAAAGCTCCATGAAGAGCTAAGGGGTAAGCTGGAGATCAAGGTCAGAGCCGATGTAAGCTCGAAAGAGGCGCTGTCTCTTTCCTATACACCGGGTGTGGCTCAGCCCTGTCTGGAGATACAAAGGGATGTGAATCGCAGCTTTGATCTGACAAGACGCTGGAACACCATTGCCATGATTACGGACGGAACCTCTGTTTTGGGGCTGGGAGACATCGGACCGGAGGCAGGGATGCCGGTGATGGAAGGAAAATGTATGCTGTTTAAGGCATTTGGGGATGTGGATGCCATACCCCTGTGTATCCGAACCAAGGATGTGGATAAGATCGTGGAAACCATCAGTCTTCTGGCAGGAAGCTTCGGGGGCATCAATCTGGAGGACATCGCGGCACCCAGATGCTTTGAGATCGAGAAACGGCTGAAGGAATGCTGTGACATTCCCATTTTTCATGACGACCAGCATGGCAGTGCGGTAATCACGCTGGCCGCACTGATTAATGCATTAAAGGTAGTAGGAAAGAAACCGGAGGAAGTAAGGATCGTTATGGCGGGCGCAGGTGCTGCGGGGATCGCTACGGCACGGCTGCTGCTTTCCATGGGGATAAGAGATATTATACTGACGGATCGCAAGGGGGCTCTCTATCCCGGAAGGGAGGATATGAATCCCATCAAAGAAGAGCTGGCAGGTATGACCAACGCATCGGGAATAAGGGGAACTCTGGAAGAGGTGATCCGTGGTGCGGATGTGTTTGTGGGACTGTCCGGTCCGGGAATTGTAACGCAGGATATGGTTCGGAGTATGGCAAAGGATCCTGTGATTTTTGCATGTGCCAATCCTGTTCCGGAAATTTACCCACAGGAGGCTGAGGCGGCAGGTGCGGCTGTGGTGGCCACCGCCAGAACGGATTTCCCAAATCAGGTCAATAACGTGCTTTGCTTTCCCGGTATTTTCAGAGGGGCATTGGACGTCAGGGCAAGTGATATCAATGATGAAATGAAGGTAGCGGCGGCATATGCGGTGGCCGGTCTGGTCAGTGATGAGGAACTCAGTGCGCAGTATATCCTGCCCACTGCCTTTGATCCCAGAGTTCGGGATACGGTGGCTATGGCTGTTGCGGCGGCAGCAAGGAAAAGCGGGGTGGCAAGACTGTAGAATCGCCAGGAAGGAGAAATGCCCGTGGATAAAAAGCGCTGTGCCTATGTGAATTTGAAAAATCCTTTATACGTACAGTACCATGATGAAGAGTGGGGCGTACCGGAGCATTCCGATGGGAAGCTCTTCGAACTTCTGATCCTGGAAGGCTTTCAGGCCGGTCTGTCCTGGGAATGTGTGTTGAATAAGAGGGAGCATTTTCGCCGTGTCTATGACAATTTTGACGTGGAACGGGTAAGCTCTTACGGAGAGGAAAAGGTACGCAAGCTGCTGGCCGATCCCGGGATCATCCGAAATGCACTGAAGATTCGTGCGAGTATTACAAATGCCCGGATATTTCGTAAGATTCAGGAGGAATACGGTTCCTTTGATGCATATATATGGAGCTATACAAGGGGAGAGGCTGTGAGGGAGGATTACGCTCTGCGAACGACCTCTCCCCTGTCAGATGCGATATCGAAAGATTTGAAAAAAAGAGGTATGAAATTTGTGGGCTCCACCATCATCTATTCATATTTGCAGGCCATCGGAGTCATTAACGGACATGGAAAGGAATGTGAGTGGGGAAAAGGTACCGGATGAGAGGCGGAAGTAATGGAAGAATCATAAGTGAAGCAGACTTGGATTGGCTTTAAGGTGATCCGGGTCTGCTTTTTTATTTTTGTAAAATAATTGAAACCAAAGTAAACAGGTGGCTCGTTCATCGGCTGCTCTTGTCAAACGACGATTACCAAGATATAAAATAAAATGCCGCCATCACTCATAATTTCTAAAAAATGAGTGATACTAGTATGAGAAACTTACCATATAACAGGAGAAGATATTATGAAAGCTACAGGAATTGTGCGCAGGATAGATGATCTGGGAAGAGTCGTGATCCCTAAGGAAATCCGAAGAACCTTGCGGATTCGGGAGAGTGAACCGTTGGAGATTTTTACCAGCAGAGAAGGAGAGATCATATTAAAAAAGTATTCTCCTATCGGGGAGATGACTACTTTTGCAAAGCAATATGCCGAGAGTCTGAGTCAGGTATCCGGAAGAGTGGCATTGATTGCTGACAGAGATCAGTTTATTGCGGCGGCAGGAGGCTGCAAGATGGCGGTAGGCAAGGATATCAGCAATGAATTGGAGAATAAGCTGGAAAAGAGGGAAAGCTATCTGGCGGTTAAGGGTGAGAGAAATTTTATCTCATTGTTTGAGGAAATGCCGGAGGAATATGCGGGTCAGGCTATCTGCCCGATCTTAAGTGAGGGGGATATCATTGGGGGTGTCATCCTGCTGGAACAGGATGCCAGACGCAAAATGGGAGAGGTAGAACAGAAACTGATTCAAGCTGCGGCCGGATTCCTGGGACGGCAGATGGAGCAGTAGGGATAGCTGATATGAGAGTTTCAAAAAGGCCGATTATGAAGAGTGGGGTATGAAAACAGAAATCATACCCCACTGCTGTTACGCTTCAAACGGAACTACCTCCGCAACCGCATCCTTTGCGGAAATGATACGATCCTTATGATCAATATCGACCAGCTGATATCTGTCGCAGCCCATTCCCAGCTCCTTCATGTAGCTGAGCTGGCGATGGCCGTGGCGGGACTCGATGCGCTCTGTCAGTGCCCGGCGGTCAGACTTCTTCATGGCGTAGAGGATGTCCACACAGGCCTGATCCACCGCAAGGATATCCGTGGAGGCGCAGATCCCGACGTTGGGAGTGACCACCGGTTCTGCCCAGACGCCTTCGCAGTCGCAGGAAACCGACATATTTCTCATCACATTGATGTAGACGATATGCTCACCGAAGTAATCCGTTACAGCCTTGGTTGATTCGGTCATGCATTCCATGAATTTTTCTTTGTTCACATCCCACATATTATCCTGGCCGGGAGTGGTATGGATCATGGCTTTGCCGATACGACCATCGGCACATCCGATGCCGATATTTTTGTTGGAGCCGCCGAATCCTCCCATATTATGGCCTTTAAAATGGGTGAGGGCGAGGATAGAATCATACTCCTTCAGATGCTTTCCCATAGACATTTCATCAAACCATTTCCCGTTTTTTATAGGAAATGACTGGGCTCCGTCCTCGTCCAGGATATCTACCGGTGCAAAGTTCCAGCCGTTCACAGCCAGTGTTTCCCGATGCTGTGGGGTGGTATAGCGATCCCCTTCATAGTAGGAGTTGGTTTCTATGATGATGGCAGAAGGAAGCTCCTGAAGGATCAGGTGTTCCACCCAGGCTCTGGGAATGATATTGGGGCCGTTTTTTTCTCCTGTGTGGAGTTTGATTCCGACTTTTCCCGTAAGATGAGAGGAAATTCGCCGAAATATCTTCTGCAGACCTTCTGCAGACAACTCTTTTGTAAAATAAACGGTGGCTTCGCTGCCATTTCTCTGCTCATAGGGAAGGTAGTGGGCTCCGCCCGTACCGGCAATGGCATTGTTCTTTTGCATGGAAGGGTCTCCTTTCTTTGATTTATGCTCTGTGAAAACTCAAGAAGAGAGGGTTTGGGGCATCATACCTCTCCCATCTGATCCAGCAGACTGATTTTCATATCGTACAGTCGGGGTGAGAGATCCACGTGAACCTTATGGGGATTGACCAATCGGCGTGCTTCATCCCACAGTGTAGACAGTTCGCGCTGACAAATGGCTCGAATTTCCATGACAGAAGGAGAAGTATAGACGCGTTTTCCTGCGAGAAAAACGGGAACCAAAAGCTCCTTCATGGTATAGGAGCCGCCCGGCAGTTTTGTTTTTTTCCATGGCTCCTGGGGGTCAAAGAGAAGCAGGGGCTGCTCGGGATCAAACACATCATCTGCCAGACAGATCAAATCCGCTCTCAGTTTTCCGGTTTCTTTATCGTAGATGCGATAGATGGTTTTGTTGCCGGGATTGGTCACCTTCTCTGAATTCTCGGAAAGCTTGATTTTAGGAATAAATTTGCCATCGGCTCCCTTAATGGCTGCCAGTTTATAGACACCGCCGAAGGAAGGACAGTCCTTTGAGGTGATCAGGTTGGTGCCGACTCCCCAGGAAGTGATGGCAGCGCCCTGGGTTTTCAGGCTGTCGATTAAAAACTCGTCAAGATCGTTGGAGGCAGAGATAACGGCATCGGGGAAGCCGGCTTCGTCCAGCATTTTTCTGGCCTGTTTGGAGAGATAAGCAAGATCCCCGCTGTCCAGGCGGATTCCGTAAGTGGAAAGAGGTATGCCGGAGGAACGCATCTCGGAGAATACGCGAATGGCATTGGGGACGCCGGATTTTAACGTATCATAGGTATCTGCCAGCAGAATACAGGAATCGGGATACATTTCGGCATAGGTACGAAATGCCGTATATTCATCAGGAAAGCTCATAATCCAGCTGTGTGCATGGGTGCCCTTCACAGGTACGTGAAAGAGCTGACCTGCCAGAACATTGCTGGTAGCCACACATCCGCCGATCATGGCGGCGCGGGCACCGTAGATACCGGCATCCGGCCCCTGCGCCCGCCGCAGTCCGAATTCCATGATGCCGTCCCCCTGGGCAGCGTAGCAGACCCGGGAAGCTCTTGTGGCGATCAAACTCTGATGATTGACAATATTTAATATAGCGGTTTCGATCAGCTGGGCTTCCATAATGGGAGCAATGACTTTGATCATCGGCTCCTTTGGGAACATCAGGTTACCCTCGGGAATTGCATAGATATCACCGGAAAAGCGGAAGGTTTCCAGATAGTGAAGGAAATCTTCATCAAAAATATCCAGACCGTCCAGATAGTTGATATCCTCACTGTCAAAATGCAGATTCTCGATATACTGAATCACTTGTGCAAGGCCGGCGGCAATGGAATATCCGCTGTCCATGGGATTGCTGCGGAAAAAGGCATCAAAAATTACGGTTTCATTCAGATCCTTATTCTTAAAATATCCCTGCATCATGGTAAGCTCGTATAGATCGGTCAGTAATGTAAGATTTCTTTCCATAAACCCTTTACCTCCTGCGTTACCTGAAATTTATAATACACTATTTCTTTTTTTATGACAAGTTTGAAAAAGCCTATGTACTGACTGGCAAATATATGATAAGATGTCAAAAAATCAATGGATCTATGTCTGTAGATTAACTGCAAAGAAAACAAAAAAAGTGTCAAATAGTCAAGGAGAACAGAATATGTTGGAAACGGGTCAGAAGGCACCGGCATTTTCTCTGCCGGATCAGAATGGAAAGATACACACATTGGAAGAGTATAGAGGGAAAAAGGTAATTCTTTATTTTTATCCCAAAGACAATACCCCGGGATGCACGAAGCAGGCATGTAATTTCGGGGAGCTGTATCCGCAGTTTACACAAAAAGGAGCCGTTGTTTTGGGCGTCAGCAAAGACAGCGTGGCTTCCCACAAAAAGTTTGCGGAAAAATATAACCTGCCCTTTCCGATTCTGTCGGATCCGGAGACGGAGATGATCCAAAGCTACGGAGTGTGGCAGGAAAAGATAAATTACGGAAAGAAATATATGGGAATCGTCAGAAGTACCTATCTGATCGATGAAGATGGCGTTGTGGTAAAAGCCTTCGGCAAGGTCAAGGCCGCAGAGAATCCGGCTAAAATGCTGGAAGAACTGTCATGAGAATCCTTCTTTCGCCGGCAAAAAAAATGAAAATCGACAGGGATACGCTGGAGGTCGGAGGACTCCCGGCGCTGCTTGAGCGGACACAGGAGATCCTGGAATGGCTGCAGGGAAAATCCGATGAGGAACTGCAAAGGCTTTGGAAGTGCAATGATAAGATTGCACGTGAGAACGTGGAGCGGCTTCGTGGGATGCAGCTGTACAAGGAACTGACACCTGCCATACTGTCTTATGTGGGGCTGGCATTTCAGTATATGGCACCGGCGGTTTTTGAAGACGGGCAGCTGTCTTACATAGAGGAGCATCTTAGGATTTTGTCGGGGTTCTACGGGGTGCTGCGTCCTATGGACGGAGTAACGCCGTACCGTTTGGAGATGCAGGCCAAGGCGTCCGTGGGAGGCAGCAGGGATTTGTATGATTTTTGGGGCCGCAGTCTGTATGAGCAGGTACGTTCCGAGGACGGTGTCTTTATCAATCTGGCCTCCGGAGAATATTCAAGCTGTATCGAAAGATGGATTGAGCCGGAGGATACGTATATCACCTGTGTTTTCGCGGAAGAGGTGAATGGGAAAATGGTGCAGAAGGGAACGTATGCCAAGATGGCCCGGGGAGAAATGGTTCGCTTTATGGCAGAGCACAGGATAGAAGCACCGGAGGACATGAAACGGTTTGACCGGCTGGGATTTGTATTCAGAGAGGACCTGTCCGACCATAAAGAATATGTCTTTGAAAGGAGATTGGAGAAAGAAAAAAGCTTCTGAACTTTTTTCTGAAGTTTTTTGTAAAAATACTTGCAAAAGGAAAGAAAATATTGTATTATGTCCTAGTGCAATAAATAGGGCTATCGCCAAACGGTAAGGCAACGGACTCTGACTCCGTCATTTCAAGGTTCGAATCCTTGTAGCCCTGGTTCTTAGAACTCCGGTAGATGTCTACCGGAGTTTTTTTATATGATAAAAAGGGCGTTTGATGCCTTTTTTCTAACGGATAGGTCAATGATAAATCATAGAAACTATAGCGGATTTTAAATTAGTTAGAAATCAGATATAATTATAGTAGTTAATTCTGTATTAAATTATATGAGGAAGGAGCTGGGGTAAAGGATATTGCGGCGTATATTGGAGACTTAGCCAGTACTACGGAGCAATACTGCATAGTGTCAAGGAAGAAACTAAAAGATAAAATGCTGGAAGAAAAAATGCAGCCAGTGGTATACTATAGAATAGTAAAATGGTACAATATAAAAAAGAGGATTGAGAAAAGGAGTGGGATGACAATGACGGATATTTCAACAATTAAAAAAACTATTACTCCAATTGCCCGTTCCTATGGAGTAAAAAGGATTTATCTTTTTGGTTCTTATGCAAAAGGAAATGCCACTGAAAACAGTGATATAGATTTGCTTGTTGAGAAAGGAAAGCCTATGTCATTGTTAAAATTATCGGGAATGCGACAGAGTGTACAGGAAGCATTAGATCTATCCGTTGATTTGGTAACGACTACCGGAATAGAAGATGCGTTTTATAAGGAGATTGCAGGAACGGAGATATTGCTATATGAAGAATAAGGATATAATTATCTTGAAGAAAATATTGGATTATTGCAAGCAGGTGTCCGAAGCGTGTGAGATGTTTGGAAATGATTATGAAAAATTCGTAAGTGTGTCTGTATTTCAGAATGCCTGCTGCATGTGTATTTTACAGATTGGAGAGTTATGCAAGGTAATTTCTGATGAGTTACGGGAAGCAGAGATGGATATTCCGTGGAAAGAATGGTGCGGAATCAGAGATATTTTTGCGCACCAGTATTCTAATTTGGATTATCAATCGGCATGGGATACGATTCAGAATGATTTACCGGAATTGAAAGAAGAAGTGGGACGGATTTTAACTACACTGCACTAGGTTTTGAACGGTACAACAAATTGTAAAATATAGAGGAAATCGGAAACGGCGGGTGTGCATAACATTCGCCTTTTTCATTGAAAAGATTTTTGAAAGATAAAACAATTGGTAGAAGAAAAATGCACGTAATGGTATACTATAAAATAAGAGATTGAGCTATACAAAGGATAAAAAAGTGAAAGCAGAGTTAATTAATGAACAGCTAAAATATATACAAAGTGCAAATTCCGTGTTTCATTTTATGAAGCAGTCAAAGTTTTTAAGAGATACCTTGGGACAAAAAGGTTTAGCGCCAAGGTATTGTGAAGAGGATATAAGTTACTTAGACGTACAAATAAAAGGTAATTTGATAAAGAAAATACTTGTTTTGCAAAAATGTTTTTGTGATGTTCCATTACATAAAATAGCGGATAATTTTCAGATAAGTTTGGATAAAGAAGAAATACAAAGTCTAAATGACGATGAAAAAAAAGAAATCATTAATAATAATACACATCCGGATTATTATGGTAAATATGCAATTGCATTTTCTAAAATGTGGTGTATAGATCAAAATCTTCAACCAGTACATTATGTTAATTCCGAAGCAGAATTTGCTAAAGATTTAAAGAAGGTATTGGAATTTGCTATTTCTCAAGAGGACTTAGAGGATGTTTTTTTTGATGATGTGATAAATAGGTTATGTTATTTGAAACCGTTATGTGGAGAGATGGTTCGTACACTAAAAAGTGGAAAAGTGGTTCATATATCAAAGAATTTTCATGATGAAAAAGAGTGGCGTTATGTACCTAAACTTGAAGATTTAGAGAAAGTGAAAAAGGAAAGAGTTATTGCGAAACCGTCGATTGTTAAGAAAAAAGAAATAGTGAATAACGAATTGGAAAAAGATAATTATAAGAATATATGGCTTCGATTTGAATATGATGATGTGAAATATATTGTTGTTCCTAATGATG